>MGMJ01000073.1:1067-3014 GCA_001794945.1 Chloroflexi bacterium GWC2_73_18 | reverse complement strand
TCGGCCAGGATGAACGAACGCGACCCTTCCTCGGGGTCAGCGCCGATCCCGAAGGCCGCCCCGGTCGCCTCCCGGTAGTAGGCGGCCCGCGCCATCTCGAAGTAGGTCAGGTAGACGGCGTTGTTGACGTGGCCCATCGCGTCGGTGTCGCGGAAGCGGGTCTCGATCGGCAGCCGGAAGCGGAAGGTGCCGGTCGGCTCTGATGGGCGGTCGCGATGCACCTCCGCAGTCTAGCGGCGCAGGCCCGAGCGACGGCCGGGTTCAGGCCGCGATATGCGCCGCGAGTCGGTCTCCGCGGGTCTCCGTCCCACAATGCCTTACATATCTTGACTGGACCCCCCCAACGAGCATAACGTGTCTGCACCATGCGCCAACGGACGTTGACGCAGTGGATTGGTGGCACGGCGCCGGCTGCCTGACTGGGGATCAGCGGCGCCGTGACGGGGCGACGGCCGAGCGCGCTTGAGCGACAAGGCTCGAGCGGCCGCGGTCGGGCCCGGGGAAAGGGGGTGCGCACTGCCCAGCATCTTGCCCTCCTGGCATGCCCCTGCATGCCTCCGGAACGACTGAAGTCCCTGCGCCGCCTGCCGGGCCGGTTCATCGTCACCCGCTCGGCGAGGCCGGCGACCAGTCCCAAGAAGGGGGAAGCATGATCAGGAAGCTCGCCGCCCTGATGGTGGGCGGGATCCTTGCGGCTGCCGTTTACGGCGCCGCCTCAACGCTGATCGTTTCTAGCGGCACGGCTGCCACCGGGCAGGGCGCCGTCGACAACTGCGGCGACGTGACCGGCTCGACGTACCTGCTCTACGGGACCGGCATCAGCGGCCAGACCTTCACGGAGGTGACCGGAGCGCCCTCGGACATCACGAAGGTGACCTGGGTCAACATCGAGACGGGGTCCGAATGCTACAACATCAATCTCTTCGTCCAGCTCAAGGACGGAAGCGAAAACCCCCTCGATGGGGTTGGCTTCTGCGAGGTCACCGCGACGGGTGGCCTCGGCTGGAATGAGGCGTGGAACGGCGACAACACGTACGGCTGCACGGTGGCCCTCTCCACGCCGGTGAATGTTTCCGCCATCGAGTTTCTTGTGGTAACCGAAACGTAACGGGTGCGGGGCCCCGGTACCTCCGGTTCGCGGAGCCGGGGCCCCAGCCCCTGCCGCGCATGCTCTCCATCGGGCATCAGGCCATGAGGGCCGCTCGCCTCGTCGCGCTGATTGCGACCGCGGCGCTGGCACTGGCGTGGTTCGTCGTCCTTCGCCCGACCTCCCT
This sequence comes from Chloroflexi bacterium GWC2_73_18, assembly GCA_001794945.1. Lineage (GTDB taxonomy): Bacteria > Chloroflexota > Limnocylindria > Limnocylindrales > CSP1-4 > GWC2-73-18. The sequence goes on along the minus strand of MGMJ01000073.1, from coordinate 1,740 downwards.
GGGCGGGACGGCCGGCTACGTGCTCGTCAGCGGGCCGAGCATGCTGCCGACCCTCGCGACCGACGACCTCGTCATCACCCAGCGCCAGGACCGCTACTCGGTCGGCGACATCGTCGCCTTCCAGGTGAACGATGCGCTCGTCATCCATCGGATCGTCGCCGGCGGCCCGGTCGGCGGGTTCACCACCCGCGGCGACCACAACCTCGTGGAGGACGGCTTCAGGGCGACGCCGGCGACTATCGTGGGCAAGGCATGGTTCCGCCTGCCCGGTGTGGCACGCTGGATCCTCTTCGTCCGCCAGCCGCTGCCGCTGGCGATCTGCACGTGGGGCCTCACCTCCTTCCTTCTCCTCCGCCGCTGGGGCAGGAAGCCACCTGCGGCTCATGCGGAGGCGTAGACGGTGGGGCGGCTGCTCGTCCTGATCCTCGCCGGCGCGTCCGTCATGGCGGCGATCACCGCCTCGGCGGCCGGTCTCCTCGTGGCGTCGGGCACGCTGGCCCTCTTCGAGCTGCCCGCCGAGGTCGAGCTGCCGCCACCGCCCGAGTGCGCGGACATGAAGTTCAAGCAGGTCTTCATCGGATCGTCGGGCAATGACCACATCGTCGCGGCCAACGGCGGCGCGCTCGTGTTCGGACTCGGCGGGAACGACATCATCGAGGGCGGCAACGGCAAG
>MGMJ01000073.1:654-977 GCA_001794945.1 Chloroflexi bacterium GWC2_73_18 | reverse complement strand
GCCGGCGGCAGCGATGCCGACACCCTCTACGGCGGCAACGGCAAGGACAGGCTCGATGGCGGGAGCGGAACGGATGCGTGCTATGGCACGGCGAAGGATCGGTTCGTCAACTGCGAAACGGTGATCACGGGCGACTCGGGCGGGAACGAGATCACCGTTGTGCCGAGTCCTTCGGTCGGGCCTGGCGCTTCTCCGACGCCCAGCCCCAGCCCGGGTCCGAGCGAGAGCCCCAGCCCCACGCCGGCCCCGACGGACAGCCCCACGCCGGCCCCGACGGACAGCCCCACGCCGGCCCCGACGGACAGCCCCACGCCGGCCCCGAC
>MGMJ01000073.1:0-589 GCA_001794945.1 Chloroflexi bacterium GWC2_73_18 | reverse complement strand
CCCGACGGACAGCCCCACGCCGGCCCCGACGGACAGCCCCACGCCGGCCCCGACGGACAGCCCCACGCCGGCCCCGTAGCTGTAAGGCGCCGTCACGGTGCGAGGGCCGACGCGCGGCTGACGCGCCGAGTGCTACGCTCGCCGCCGACCACGGCCCGCACCGCTAAGCGGCTGGCCAGCGACCGGGACCGAGCAGTGGCAGGAAAGGGGTGCCCGCGATGACCTGGATACTGCTGACGCTCGCCATCCTCCTGATCGGCGCGGGCGTCGCCGTCTACGTCGTCTCCCGCGGCCGCCGCACGCTCTCGCAGCAGCGCGGCCGCGAGTACGAGATGCCGGCCGGCTACTTCTTCTGGAAGTGGCTCCTCGTCGGCGGCCTCGCCCTCCTCGTCGGCAGCGTCTTCACCACCTTCGTCGTGATCGTGCCGGCCGGGGAGGTCGGTGTCGTGACGAACTTCGGCCGCGTCGAGGAGCGGACGCTCCCATCGGGCCTCCAGATCGTGACGCCGATCGCCGAGCAGGTCGTCATCGTCGACGTCCGCGTCCAGCCGCACACCTTTCAGGAGATCGACGCCGCCTCGAAGGAGTA
>MGMJ01000072.1:24025-24766 GCA_001794945.1 Chloroflexi bacterium GWC2_73_18 | reverse complement strand
GTCCGGCGGGGCGTTCGACCCGATCGTCCGCAGCGCCGCAGCCAGCTCCCGGAACGGCCGCGCCCCCGGCAGCATAACGGCGATCCGCCAGCGCTCGGAGCCCGGCAGCGCTCCCGCCCGCAGGGCCGGGACCAGGCCGGCTCGGACGGCACTGGACTTGCCGCTCCCGCTCGGGCCGACGACGGCCAGGAACCGACCGGCCCGCGCCGCGCGCCCCAGGCGCTCGACCAGGCGGGCGACGAGCGCCTCACGTCCGAAGAAGTCGGGGCTGTCTTGCTCTCCGAACGGCCGCAGCCCCTTGTACGGGTTGCGAACCGTGCGCCGGCGTGCGGGCGGCTCCAGCCGAGGATCTTGGCGCAGGATCCAGCCCTCGAGCCGCTGGAGCTCGGGCCCGGGATCGATGCCGAGCTCATCCGCCAGCACCTGTCGGCCCTCGCCGTAGGTCCGAAGCGCCTCCGCCTGGCGGCCCGCGCGATAGAGGGCGACCATGAGCAGGCCGCGGACACGCTCGCGGAGGGGGTGCTCCGCGACGAGCGCCTCGAGCTCGCCGATCACGTCCGCGTGGCGGCCCAGCGCCAGATCGGCCTCCAGCCGGTCCTCCAGCGCATGCAGGTGGAGCGTCTCCAGGCGCCGGATCTCGGGCTGGGCAAAGGGCTCGTCGGCCAGGTCGGCATACGGCTCGCCGCGCCACAGGGCGAGCGCCCCTTCGAGGCGGGCGCGCGCCGTCTCGGGGTCGTCGGC
>MGMJ01000072.1:6145-23973 GCA_001794945.1 Chloroflexi bacterium GWC2_73_18 | reverse complement strand
TTGCCTCGCGGCCGGCCCGGCTCGAGCGCGTCGCGGAGCCGGGACACGTGAAAGGCGACGGTCTTGGTGCCGCTCTCCGGGGGCTCGTCGCCCCACAGCTCGTCGATGATCCGCTCCGCGGAGACGACGCGGTTCGCGTGGATGAGGAGGAAGGCGAGCAGCGCGAGCTGGCGGCCGGAGGCGACCGTGAGCCGCCGGCCATCCTCGACGACCTCGACCGAGCCCAGGACGCGGAACTCCATCGGCAGCTGCCCCCTCGGCGTGCGAAGATGATAGGCCGTCGCCCGTGCACGGGCTACGGCCGTACGGACGGAGGGGGTATCAACGGGCCGAGCATGGCGCGCCCCGAGAGCGTCGGGCGCGCGCGCAACAACGCTACAGGGTCCGTTCGGAGACGCGGGGGCCCTCGCGGATCGGGACCACGATGAACCTCTACGCCCGCGTCATGCTGGCCCTGCAGCGCGAGGCGGACGAGCGGATTGACGTCGTGCTCGCCGGGGGCCGAGCGCGCCGAGGGGGTCGCCCCCGGCTGCCCGACCACGTGGCTACATCCGTGGCTACACGGCGGCTCCGGAAGGCGCATCCGACTCGAACGGATGGCGCTGTCAGTCGTGAAGTGGTGGGGTGGCCTACGGGTCTCGAACCCGTAACCTTCGGAGCCACAATCCGATGCTCTGCCGATTGAGCTAAGGCCACCACGGGATGCGCCGGCGGGAGTATCGCACGGAGCGGCCGGACCGTGGTCCGGCGCTACGACGGCGGTCACGTGCGCGCCGCTCTGCTAGGATGGCCGGCGAACCGGCCGACCGGCCCCGCATCTGGGCTGCGCCTGATTGAGGACGACGAGATGGCGACCGTGACCTTCGACCGCGTCACCAAACGCTTCGGCGAGGTGATCGCCGTCAACGACCTCTCGCTGGCCATCGAGAACGAGGAGTTCCTCGTGCTGGTGGGGCCCAGCGGCTGCGGCAAGACGACCGCCCTGCGCATGATCGCGGGGCTCGAAGAGGTGACCGCCGGGACCGTCCTCATCGGCGAGCGGGTGGTCAACGACCTGGCCCCCAAGGACCGCGACGTTGCCATGGTCTTCCAGAGCTACGCCCTCTACCCCCACATGAGCGTGCGCGACAACCTGGCCTTCGGCCTCAAGCTGCGCCACGTGCCCCGCCCCGAGATCGAGCGGCGGGTGGCCGAGGCGGCCAAGATCCTCGACCTGGGTGGCCTCCTCGAGCGCAAGCCCAAGCAGCTCTCAGGTGGCCAGCGCCAGCGCGTGGCCCTGGGCCGGGCCATCGTGCGCGAGCCGGCCGTCTTCCTCATGGACGAGCCGCTCAGCAACCTCGACGCCAAGCTGCGGGTGCAGACGCGGGCCGAGATCGCCCGCCTCCACCAGCGCCTGCGCACGACCATCGTCTACGTCACCCACGACCAGGTCGAGGCGATGACCATGGGCAGCCGCATCGCCGTCATGAACGCCGGCCTGCTGCAGCAGGTGGGCACCCCGCGCGAGCTCTACGACCGGCCCCTCAACCGTTTCGTGGCCGGCTTCATCGGCTCCCCGGCCATGAACTTCGTGGCCATGCGCCTGGAGGGCGCCGGGGAGGGCGCCGCCCTCGTCCACGACGGGCTGCGCTTCCCCCTGCCGCCCCGACTGCGCGGCGCCGTGGGACCGCTGAGCGGGCGGGAGGTAGTCGCCGGCTTCCGCCCCGAGCACCTCGACGTGGGGCCGCCCGAGGCCGGCGAGACCGGCTTCAGCACCGCCTGCGACGTGGTCGAGTACCTGGGCAACCAGGAGCTGCTCCACCTGCGCCTGGCCGAGGAGGATCTCGTCGCCGTGGTCGACGCAGCGGCCGCGGTCAGGCCGGGCGAGACGGTCCAGATGCGGCTGCCGCTGGAGAAGCTCCACCTCTTCGACCCGGAGAGCGGGCTGGCCCTGGCGAACCTGGCGGCGGCCGCCTGAGGGCCGCCTCCACGCCGCGGCGGAGGCCGCCGCCGCCCTCGTCCTTGACGGTGTACATGGCCCGGTCGGCTCGCTCCAGCAGCCGTCGCGAGGTACGGCCGTCGTCCGGGTAGACGGCGAGACCGGCACTCGCCGCCAGGCGCAGCTCGGTCCCGTCGGTGAGGGGGTAGCTCCGCGCGCGGATCCCCTCGATGACGCGCTCGGCCACGGCGCGCGCCTCGCGGCCTCCGGTGTCGGGCATGACGACGACAAACTCGTCGCCACCGTAGCGCGCCACGATGTCGTTCGTCCGCACCGAGAGCCTGAGTGTGGATGCCACCTCGCGCAGGACGACGTCGCCCTCGACGTGGCCGAAGCGGTCGTTCACCCCCTTGAAGCCGTCGAGGTCGAGGAGGGCGATCGCCAGTGGCGCCCCCGTCCGGCCGGCGCGCGCCACCTCCTGGGCAAGGCGCTCCTGCAGGTGACGGTGATTGACCAGCCCGGTCACCTGGTCGATGTCCGCCTGGCGGCGAAGCCGCTCGACTAGACGGGCGTTCTCGAGCGCGATGCCGGCGTGGTTCGCCATCGTCAGGAAGAAACTGAGCTGGGCGGCGGTGAACCGGCGCTCCGCGCGATGCGTTGACAGCTCGACCAGGCCGACCGGCAGCGAGCCGGTCACGAGCGGCAGGAGGACGAGCGTCGTCTGGCCCAACCGCCGCATCAATGCGCGTTCGGCCGGATCGCCCGCAGGATCGTCGGCCTGGATGACGACGGGACGGCGGTCGCGCAGGCAGCTCCGGGTGGCGGGAAAGTCGACAAGGTCGAACTCGGTCAGGTCACCGGCCTCGGACGCCCCGGCGGTGCAGTACTCGCCGAGGGTGCGCAGGATCGTCGTGCCCTCGTCCCAGCGGCTGACGGTGCAGTGCTCGACGTCGGCGGCGCGCGTCATCTTGCGGGCCAGGTTGCGGGCCAGCGTCCCTTCGTCGCTCGCCTCCGCATGCGACTGCGTGATCTCGAGCAGCGCACGCAGCTCGCTCAGGAGCTCGTCGCGTCCCGCCAGCAGCCGAGCGTTCTCGAGGGCGACGGCAGCCTGGTCGGCGAGGATCTCGAGGAGCCGCAGATCGTCCGCGCCGAACTGGCCGTAGCCGAGCTTGGAGAGGACGATGACACCGGTGACGCGCTCGTCGTAGCGGAGCGGCACGAGAAGCATCGACTCGATGATCGCCTCGGTACCGGGGATCTCAACGGCGCGGGGGTCGTTGGCGGCATCGTCCACGATGAGCGGTTCACCGCGCTGGGCCACCAGCCCGGTGAGGCCCTCGCCGACCGTGCAGCGGAGCGCCTCCGTCGTCTCCCCGGCGTAGAGGCTGATCTCGCCCCGGAAGGCGATCGGCGTCAGGTCGGCCCCGTTCGGCTCCAGCCGGTAGACACGGCAGTTGTGGTAGTCGATCACCTGCTTCGTCTCGGTGCAGATCGCCAGGCCCACCTCCTCCTCGGTGGAGAGGCGCGCCAGGCGCTGACCGATGCGCTGGATCGTCTCGAGATGGCGGGCCCAGACCGACCAGCGCCGTTCGAGGTCGACCGCCTGCAGCTGCGTCGCCAGCTGGCGAGCGTAGACGCCGGCGACCGAACGCTCGCCCGGGGTGAACGGCTGGCGGGCGCTGCGGGCCAGGAAGATGAACCCGCCGCGGATGTCGGGGATCGGCACGAGGAGGGTCGCGCCGACCGGGCGCGCCTCGTCGCCGATCCGGTGGAGGCCGAAACGCCCGGACGGCCGGCGGCGCGGCTCGAAGCGCGTCGCCGCGGACCCCTCTGCGTAGGCGAGCCGCAGGTCGCCATCGGCGTCGTTGAGGTAGACGGCGATGCCGGCGTCGGCTCTGAGCGCGCGCCGCAGCTCCACGGCGATCGCCTGCACGGCGTTCGGCGTCGGCTCGGCGGCGTCGATCGGCGGGATCATCGCCGTGCTGCCCGCGCACCTGCCGCGACGGGTCCATCAGGCCGTTCGGCGGCCACGGCCGGTGCCTCGTCGGACCGGCGACGCAACGTCGCCACCAGCCAGGCGGCACCGCCCAGCCCGATCAGCACGTCGCCCACGGAGAAGACGTTGGCGAACGGCAGCCAGCGTGGTGCGGCGAAGACGTCGCCGAGGAAAGCGAGCGCCGCGCCCGCCATGGGGGCGCTGTTGGTGAAGGCGCCGGAGGGAGACGTGTCGCCGCGGAGCACGGCGAGGGCGCCCGGATCCGCGGGCATCACCCCGCCGTTGGCCGCGATCGCCGCCAGGTTGAGGGCGGCACCGAGTGCGACGAGGGCGAACCAGGGTTGGCGCACGTTGCGCAGCAGGACGGCGAGGACGACTACGGTCGAACCGAGGTAGAGAGGGGGGCCGGCCGCGCCCACGCCCGCGGCCACCTGCGGGCTGAAGAGGACGACCTGGGCGGCGAGACCGCCCAGCGCGAGCGGCGCCCAGCGCAACTCGACCCGTCCGAGACGGGCCGGGTGTCCGCCGCCGAGCAGGCCCAGCGCGAGGCCACCGAGCAGGAAGTAGAGGAGGATCATGCGTGGGCCCCGGGGCCGGCCCGACATGGGAAAGGCGCGCCCGACAGCGCGCCTTTCGTCACGATCCGACCGCGGCCGTGCCGATCGCCCCGGGCCGCAGTCGTTGCCGGCGCGGCCCGCCCGGGGCCGAGGCGGTCGCCGGAGAGCGGATCGGCCGGGCCGGGACGGCCCTCACCACCAGCGCGTCGGCGCGCCGAGGGTCAGGACGAGCGAGACGAGCGTCGCGGCAGCGAGCAGAGCCCGCCGGACCAGGATCTTCACGACGAAACCTCCGGATGATTCCACGGGCCGGGCCCGATCGAACGCGATGCGTCGATCCGCCGCCGGCACCGCCACCGTACGGCGGACGCCCGATCTCCTCAATGGGAATCAGGTACCAGCACGCCCCGCGGGGTCGAACGAAAGTACTGGTCGGGTGGTCCGGGGCGCTTCAGCTCGCAGGCGGCGGAGCCGCGGCGACGCCGAAACGCGGGTCCTCCCCGAATGCCTCCGCGGCGAGCGAGGCGGCCTCGGCGGACGCCTCGGACGACCCATCGAGTGCGAGCAGCCGCTGGAGCAGCAGGAGCTTCTCTGCCGCGTGGTCGCGCCAGCCGCTCGCCAGGTAGAGGCGGACGTAGGTGAGGTGGAGGCGCGGTGCGTCGGGGGTGACGGCCAGGGCGCGTCCGCAGGCGTCGAGCGCCGCGTCGATGGCGCCGTCGTCGCGGTACCGTGCCGCGCCCTCGAGGTAGAGCTCGAGGGCCCGGCCCGGCTCGCCGGCCGCGGCCGCCGCGTCGGCCCGGGAGATCAGCTCCTCCGTGGTCGCCGGCCCGGTGGCTTCCGCCCCGGTTTCAGCGGGCGGCAGTGCCTCGGCCGACGCTTCCGCCGGATGGAGTCCCTCCGCCGTCTCCACTGCCGGCGCGGCATCCCCGGCGGTGGTGTCCGATCGCGCGGCGGACGGCTCGAGAAGACGCAACAGGCGCCGCTCCCGCGCCAGGCGGCGCCGCGTCTCGCCCGACTCGAGCGCCCGGCGGACCGTGCGCAGCGCTTCCTCGCGCCGGCCCGACTCCTCCAGGACGGTGGACAGCCGGTCGAGCAGCTCGCCCGCCTCGGCCCCGCGACCGGCGGCGACCAGCGCGTCGGCCCGGCCGGCGAGCGCCGCCTCGTCGCGCGGCGCGCGACCCAGCGCCCGCGCGTACGCCGTCAGCGCCTCGTCGGTGCGACCGAGTCGCAGCAGGACACCACCCAGGCCGACGTGCGGCAGCCCTCGCTCGTCGGCAAGCCCGGCGGCGGTGCGGTAGTGGCCGGCCGCTTCCTCGAGGCGGCCTCGGAGGACCGCCAGGTGGCCGGCCTTCAGCGCCTCCTTGTACCGCTCGTAGATGCTCTCCATCGGTCCTCTCTCGCGGGCCGTGCCAGGCGGGCAGAGAGAGCCTACGCCATCGTGGCGACGAGGATCGCCTTCTGGAGGTGCATCCGGTTCTCGGCCTGGTCGAGCACGATGGAGTGCGCCCCGTCGAGCACGTCCGAGGTGATCTCCTGGCCGCGGTGGGCGGGCAGGCAATGCATCACCACGACGTCGCGGCCGGCCGCGCGGACGAGCGCCTCGTCGACCCGGTAGGGCGCGAACAGCCGGGCACGCGCTGCCGCCTCGGCCTCCTGCCCCATGGAGGCCCACACGTCGGTGTAGATGACGTCGGCATCGCAAACCGCTTCGTGTGGATCGCGGAAGCGCTCGAGCCGGCTCCCGCTGCCAGCGGCGATCGCCTGGGCGCGCGCGAAGATCGCGGCATCGCCCTCGTACCCCGCTGGCGAGGCGAGCCGGACATGGATGCCCAGCAGCGATCCGAGCAGGAGGAGCGAGTGGTAGACGTTGTTGCCGTCGCCGACGAAGGTGAGCGTCAGCCCGCGCAGCCCACCGCGGCGTTCCAGGACGGTGAAGAGGTCGGCGAGCGCTTGGCACGGATGCTCGACGTCGCTCAGGGCGTTGACGACCGGCACCGATGCCGCTTCCGCAAGCTCCGCCACGGCCGCGTGGCGGAAGACGCGGGCGATGACGCCGTCGACCCAGCGCGAGAGATTGCGCGCCACGTCTGCGACCGTCTCGCGCACCCCGAGCTGGATGTCGGCCGGCGCCAGGTAGATGGCGTGACCGCCGAGCTGGGTCATCCCCGTCTCGAAGGTGACGCGGGTGCGGAGCGACGGCTTCTCGAAGATCATCGCCAGCGTCCGCCCGGCCAGCGGTGCCAGCTGGTGGCGGCCGCGCGAGCGGAGCTCGTCCTTGAGCGCGCGCGCGTGGACGAAGAGACCATCGACCTCCTCGCGCGTCAGATCGGCGACCGATACCAGGCTGCGGCCGCGCAGCGAACCGTCGAGCGACATCGCCTCGCCCTCCAGCGGCCACCGCCGTCCGGCGGGCCGGGTGCCCCGCGCGGGGGCGCGCTAACGCTTGGTGTACTGGGGCGCCTTGCGGGCCCGCTTGAGACCGAACTTCTTGCGCTCCTTCATGCGCGGGTCGCGCGTCAGGAGCCCGGCCTCGCGCAGGGAGCTGCGCAGGCCGTCCGGATCGTAGGCGAGGAGCGCCCGGGCGATCCCGTGGCGGATCGCCCCGGCCTGCCCCTGGTAGCCACCGCCCTGGACCTTGACCATCGCGTTGAAGCGCCCTTCCGTCCCGGTGACGCGGAACGGAAGGCGGAGGTCGGCCTCATCGACCGCGCTCCCGAAGTGCTCCTCGATGGTGCGGCCATTGACCACGATCGCCCCCTCGCCCGGCGTCAGCCGGACGCGGGCGATCGACGTCTTGCGGCGGCCGGTCCCCATCTGGAAGGCAGGCGTCGTCATGACGTGCGTCACTCCTCCTCGACCAGCGGCTCCGGCCGCTGGGCCTCGTGCGGGTGCTCCGCTCCGGCGTACACCTTCAGCTTGCGCAGCTGCTGCGCGCCCAGCCGGTTCTTCGGCAGCATGCCGCGGACCGCGCGGCGAACGACCTCCTCGGGCCGGCGGTGCAGGAGCTCGCCGAGCGTCTCCGACCTGAGCCCGGCAGGGTAGCCGCTGTGGCGGTAGTAGATCTTGGTCTCACGCTTGTCGCCGCTCACGGCGATGCGTGAGGCGTTGACGACGATCACGTGATCGCCGCAGTCGAGGTGCCCGCCGTAGGTCGGCTTGTGCTTGCCCTCGAGGATCCCCGCGACGCGCGAGGCGAGGCGACCGAGCGTCTGGTCGGTCGCGTCCACGACGAACCAGCGGCGCTCGATCTCTGCCGCGCGGGGCGTATACGTCTTCGTCGTCATCGTTCTCCGTTCAACCTCCGTCCCGGCCGCCCGTAGACGACCCGGCGGAGGAAGAGTCCCCTGGCGGGGGCCACCTCTCCGTGGAAGGCCCGACGGGTTTCCCCGAGGGCCGCCGCGACCTCCTCGACCGCCAGCGCGCCGCGTCCCACGCGCATGAGCGCCGCCACGATCCCGCGGACCATGCCGCGCAGGAACGCGTCGGCCACGACGTCGATCGTCACCGATCGACCCCGGCGCCGGACCTTGATCCGGTGCACGGTCCTGATGGGGTCGCGCCCGTCGGCCGCCCCGAAGGCCCGGAAGTCATGCCGGCCCACGAGGGCCGATGCGGCACGGGCCATCGCCGCGACGTCGAGCGGATCCCGCACGCCCAGCGCCGTCCGCTCGCGGAGCGGGCTGCGCGGCCCGTTCCAGATGGAGTACCGATACTCCCGGTGGCGGGCCTGGCGACGCGGGTCGAAGCCCCGCGGCACCCGGCGCAGATCGCGGACCGCGACATCGGGCGGGAGCTGCGCATCGAGCGCCCGCTCGAGTTCCGGTGCCGCCAGGCGGCCGTCGTAGCCGAAGACGACCACCTGGCCGCTGGCATGGACGCCTGCATCGGTACGGCCCGCCGCCACGACGCGCACGCGCGTCCCGCCGGAAAGCCGCCCCAGCGCGGCCTCGAGCTCCCCCTGCACCGTCCGGACTCCCGCCTGCAGCTGGAACCCGGCGAAGTCACTGCCGTCGTATTCGACCCGTGCCCGGTATCGCACGGGGCCGCCCTCTCGGGCGATCTTGCGACGTCGCTCGACCATGCGACCGCGCGACGCCCTCGCTGCTTCAGACCAGCTCGAGCTGGACCATCGGGGCGCGATCGCCGCGCCGTTCGCCGAGCCGCACGATCCGGGTGTACCCGGAGCCGCGGTCGGCGTACTTCGGGGCGATCTCGCTGAACAGCTTGTCGATGACGAGCGGCTCGTCGGGCAGGACCGCCACGATGGCGCGCCGGTCGGCGAGCGTCCCCCGCTTCGCCAGCGTGATGACGTGCTCGACCTGGCCGCGCACCTCTTTGGCCTTCGCCTCGGTCGTCCGAACCCGTTCGTACCGGAGCACCGAGACGATCAGGTTGGCGTAGAGCGCCAGGCGCGGTCCACGCGGCCGGCCGAGCTTGCGCCCATCGACGCGGTGGGCCACGACTAGTCCTCCTCGCCCCCGGGGCCGCCGGCGACGAAGGCGTCATCGGGACCCGGCTCGTCCTCGAAGGACGTCTCGGCCGAAGCGGGATCCTCCTCGGGAGCCAGGAAGCCCCGCATGCGCAGGCGCTCCTTCATCTCGTCGAGGGACTTGCGCCCGAAGTTGCGCATGCGCAGAAGGTCGTCATCGCTCAGCTGGAGGAGCTGGCCGACCTTCACGATGTTGTTCCGCTTCAGCGAGTTGTAGGCCCGCATCGGCAGGTCGAGCTCCTCGATCGGCATGTCCAGCATGTTGGGCGGCAGGACCGGCGTGCCGGCCGCCCCGCGCTCGCCGGTCGACGCCGGCCGACCGATGTTGCTGAAGAGGCTGAACTGCCGGACCAGGACCTCGGCCGCCCGGGAGATCGCCTCTTCCGGGGTGATGGTGCCGTCGGTCTCGATCTCCAGCGTCAGCTTCTCGTAGTTGGTCATCTGGCCGACGCGGGTGTTCTCGATCGAGAAGTTCACCTTGCGCACGGGCGTGAAGATCGCGTCGACCGGGATGACGCCGATGGGCAGCGGCTCCGCCCGCTCGGCCGCCAGATAGCCGACCCCGCGCTCGACGGTCAGGTCGATCTCGACCGTCGCGTCGCCGGAGTCGAGCGTCATCAGATGCAGTTCGGGGTTGATGATCTCGACGTCGGCCGACTCCATGATGTCCGCCGCGGTGACCGGCCCGGCGCCGGCGCGCACCAGGCGCAGCTGGACCGGGTGGGCGGCGAAGCTCCTCAGGCGCAGCTTCTTCACGTTGAGGACGATCTGCGTGACGTCCTCCTTGACGCCCGGGATCGTGGAGAACTCGTGGTAGACATCGCGAATCTGGATCGAGGTGACGGCCGCCCCCTCGAGCGAGGAGAGGAGAACGCGCCGCAGCGTGTTCCCGAGGGTGACGCCGTAGCCGGCGGGCAGCGGGCTGACCTCGTACTTGGCGTACTGGCCGAGCCGCTCCACGGGCTCGATCTGGGGGTTCTCAAGCTCGATCATCGGTCAGGCTTACCTCGAGTAGTACTCGACGACGAGGTGCTCGTTCAGGTCGGCGGGCATCTGGTCGCGACGTGGCGCGGCGGCGACGGTGCCGCGCAGGTCGGCGGCATCGACGCTCAGCCACTCCGGCACCGACGCCGAGCGCATCGTCTCGCGGGCCAGCTTGAACGGCTCCCGATCGCGGTGCGATTCGCGGACCTCGACACGATCGCCGGGATGGAGCTGCATCGACGCGATGGTGGCGGTACGGCCGTTGACGGCGAAGTGACCGTGAGCCACGAGCTGGCGCGCCTGGGCGCGGGAGCTGCTGAAGCCCATGCGAAAGACGACGTTGTCGAGACGCGTCTCGAGCAGCCGCAGGAGGTTCTCGCCGGTCACGCCGGGGCGCGACTCGGCCTCGTCGAAGTAGCCCTTGAACTGCCGTTCCATGACGCTGTAGACGCGGCGGATCTTCTGCTTCTCACGCAGCTGGACCCCGAACTCCGACATCTTCCGCCGGCGCACCCCGTGCTGGCCCGGCGGGGTCGCCCGCCGCTCGAAGGCGCACTTCTTGGTGTAGCAGCGCGCACCCTTCAGGAAGAGCTTCATCCCCTCGCGCCGGCAGAGCCGGCAGACCGCGTCGGTGTAGCGAGCCATCGGCAAGGGCCTAGACGCGGCGCCGCTTGGGCGGGCGGCAGCCGTTGTGGGGGATCGGTGTCACATCGGTGATGGCGGTCACCTCCAGACCGGCCGCCTGGAGCGACCGGATCGCCTGCTCGCGCCCGGCGCCGGGTCCCTTGACGAAGACCTCGACCTGGCGCATGCCGTGCTCCATGGCCCGGCGCGCCGCGCCGTCGGCGCTGAGCGCCGCCGCGTACGGCGTGCTCTTGCGCGAGCCCTTGAAGCCGGCAACGCCGGCGCTCCCCCAGGCGATCGTCGCGCCGCCCGGGTCCGTGATCGTCACGATCGTGTTGTTGAACGTGGCCTGGACGTGGGCGCGGCCCACGGGCACGTTCTTGCGTTCACGCCGGCGCGCCTTTGCTGCGCGCTTCCGCTCCGCCATCGGTCGTTCAGCCGCTCCTCTTCGTCACTTCTTGCGCCGGACGCCGACCGTCTTCTTGGGCCCGCGTCGCTGGCGCGCATTCGTCTTCGTGCGCTGACCCCGGACCGGCAGATTGCGGCGGTGGCGCAGGCCGCGATACGTGCCGATCTCCATGAGGCGCTTGATGTTCATGGCGACCTCGCGCCGCAGATCGCCCTCGACCTTGTGGCGCCGATCGACGATCTCGCGCAGCCGGTTGACCTGGTCCTCGGTGAGGGCCGCGACCCGCGTGTCCGGATTGACGTTCGCCTGCGCGAGGATCTTCTTCGAGGTCGAGAGCCCGATGCCGTAGACGTAGGTGAGGGCGACCTCGACCCGCTTCTCGCGCGGGATGTCGACGCCGGCGATCCGTGCCATCTCGCTCCTGCTAGCCCTGGCGCTGCTTGTGCTTCGGGTTGGTGCAGATGACGATCACGGCGCCGTGGCGCCGGATGACCTTGCACCGCTCGCAGCGCGGCTTCACCGATGCCTGGACCTTCATCCCCGTTGACTCACTTCAACCGGTAGGTGATGCGCCCGCGCGACAGGTCGTAGGGCGACAGCTCGACCCGGACGCGGTCGCCCGGCAGGATCCGGATGAAGTTCATCCGCAGCTTGCCGCTGATATGGGCGAGGACGCGGTGACCGTTCTCGAGCTCGACCGCGAACATGGCGTTCGCGAGCGGCTCGATCACGGTCCCTTCGACTTCGATCGCGTCCTTCTTACCCAAGCTGGCTGGCGACCCCCTTCACCGAGTCCCGAACAGTATGATGCGCCGAGCGCGGTAAGCCCGGCACACGAACCGAGAGTGTACCAGACACGTCGTCCTCTCGGCAAACGCTCCGGTCAGCACCGTGTCAGCACCTCCGGTCCGTTCTCCGTGACGACGATCGTTTCTTCGAAGTGGGCCGCCGGCAGACCGTCGCGCGTCACCACCGTCCAGCCGTCGGGCCGCACCTCCACCTCGTGTGAGCCGAGCGTCAGCATCGGCTCGATGGCGAGGCAGAGCCCGGGCTGCAGCTCCATCCCCTTGCCATCCTGGCGGAAGTTCGGCACCTGCGGCTCCTCGTGCATGCGCTGCCCGATGCCGTGGCCGACGTACTGCCGCACGATCCCGAAGCCGCCCGCGCGGGCGACGTCTTCTACCGCCGCCGAGATGTCCCCGATACGGTTCCCCGGGCGAGCGGCAGCGATGCCCGCCCGAAGCGCCGCGCGGGTCGTCTCGATGAGACGGTGCGCGGGTCCCGCGACCTCGCCGAGGGCGAAGGTTCGGGCGCCGTCACCATGGTATCCCTCCCAGATCGCCCCCGCGTCGATGGAGACGACCTGCCCCTCGCGCAGCCGGCGCGGACCGGGGATGCCGTGCACGACCTCGTCGTCGACCGAGACGCAGATGCTCGCCGGAAACCCGCGATACCCCTTGAAGGAGGGGGCCGCGCCGACGCCACGGATCAGCTCCTCGGCCACGGCATCGAGCTGGGCCGTGGTGATGCCAGGTCGGAGCTCGCGACCGAGACGTTCGAGGACCTCGGCGACGATCCTCCCGGCGACGCGCATCGCGGCGACCTCCCTGGCCGACTTGCGCGTCACCATGGTACGTGCCGGGCTCGTGCTCATCGGGCGGTGGGGGCGGTGCCGAGCGCGCGCAGCAGCGCCCGACCGACCTCATCGATGGAGCGATCCCCATCGACCACGGCCAGGACGTCGCGCCCGCGGTAGTGGTCGACGACGTCGAGCATCGGAGCGAGCTGCGCGGCCAGGCGGGCGCGCACCGTCTCCGGCCGGTCGTCGTCACGCTGCTCGAGCTGTGAGCCGTCGATGTCGCAGCGGCCGGGACGCCGGGGCGGCTTCGCGGTCTCGTGGTAGACATGACCTGCCGAACGGCAGATCCGGCGTCCCGCCAACCGGCGGACGAGCTCCTCCTCACCGACCTCGATGTAGAGCGCTCGCTCGACCCGGTTCCCCCGCCCGGCCAGCGCCCGGTCGAACGCCTCCGCCTGTGCGCGTGTGCGCGGGAAGCCGTCGAGGATCGCGCCGGCGCGGGCGTCCGGCCGGGATAGGCGCGCGGATATCACGCCGAGCGTCACCTCGTCGGGCACCAGCGCGCCGCGGTCGATGTACGTGCTGGCCTCGAGACCGAGCGCCGTCCCCTCGCGGATCGCGGCCCGGAAGATGTCGCCGGAGGCGACGTGCGGCAGGCCGAGCCGCTCGGCGAGGACGCCCGCCTGGGTACCCTTGCCGGCGCCCGGGGCGCCGATCAGGACGATCACCCTCAACGGATGAAGCCCTCGTAGTTGCGCATCAGCAGTTGGGCCTCGAGCTGCTTCATCGTCTCCACGACGACACCGACGACGATCAGGATCGCCGTGCCGCCGATGCCGAGCCCGCCGAGGCCGGGGAGCGCCGCGCTGACGATCACCGGCAGGACCGCCACGGCGCCCAGGAAGAGGGCGCCGGCGAGCGTGATGTGGAAGACGACGTTGGCGAGGTAGTCGCGCGTCGGGTTGCCCGGCCGGATCCCCGGGATGAAGCCGCCGTTCTTGCGCAGCTGGTCGGCCGTCTCGTCCGGCTTGAAGGTGAACGCCGTGTAGAAGTAGGTGAAGCCGACGGTCAGCAGGAAGTAGAGAAGTGCGTAGACCCCGTGGTTGGAGAAGAAGGCGACGATGCCGTTGGCGATCTCCTTGACGATCGTCGTCTCCGAGCCGGTGAAGTAGGAGGCGATCTGGGTCGGGAAGAGGAGGATGCTGATGGCGAAGATGAGGGGGATGACGCCGGCCTGGTTGACCCGCAGCGGCAGGAAGGTCGAGCCGCCCTGGTACATCCGCCGGCCGCGCACCCGGCTGGCGTACTGGATCGGGATCCGCCGCTGGCCTTCCTGGATGAAGACGATCGCCGCCACGGCGATGACGGCGACGGCGGCGAAGGCGATCCCGGACGTCCAGTCCGGCGACTCGAGGAAGGCGCCGATGCCCTGGGGGATGCGCCCCACGATGCCGGCGAAGATGATGAAGCTGATGCCGTTGCCGATACCGCGCTCGGTGATCAGTTCGCCCAGCCACATGAGGAGGATCGTGCCGGCGGCGAGCGTGATGATCTGGGCGACCGTCTCGAGGCTGGTCAGGTCGAAGCTGGCGATGACGTTCCGGGAGCGGAGCAGCGCCAGGAACGCGTAGCCCTGTCCGACCGCCAGCGGCACCGTCAGGTAGCGCGTGATCTGGTTGATCCGGGTGCGCCCGTACTCGCCCTCGCGCTGCAGCTGCTGGAGGCGGGGCACGACCCCCGTCATCAGCTGCATGATGATCGAGGCGTTGATGTAGGGGTTGACGCCCATGCCGACCACCGAGAAGGTCGAGAGGCCGCCGCCCGAGAAGAGGTCGAGCAGGTTGAGGAGCGGGTTGTCGCCGAGGAAGCCGCGGAGCGCCTCCTGGTCGACACCGGGGACCGGGACGTGGGCCAGGACCCGGAAGACGACCAGGATGAAGAGGACGAAGAGGACCCGCCGCCGGATGTCCGGGGCCCGGAAGGCGTTGAGAACCGACTCCAGCACGGGTCAGTCGCCCGCGTCCGGCTCGACCGGTTTCCGTGCGCGGCGGCGCGCGCGCGGGGCCGGCTCGGCCTCGGCGCTCTCCGGATCCGCCTCGCCGACGGCGACCGGCGGCTCGACGGTCGCCGGGGCGGCGAGGTCGCGGGCGATCGCAGCGGGCGCCGCCGTCTCTCCGGGGAACTCGAGGACGGTGGCGGTTCCCCCGGCCGCCTCGATCTTCGCCCGTGCCGCCGCGGAGAACGCGTCGGCGACAACGAAGAGCGGGCGGGTCACCTCTCCCCCACCCAGCACCTTGAGCGGGTACTTGAGCGTGCCGATGATGCCGGCCGCGCGGAGGAGCTCGGCGTTGACCGTCACCGGCGCGCCCGCCGGCGCCGGCGCCAGGCGGCCGAGGCCGGCGAAGCGGTCGATCCGCCCCACGTTGATGATCGTGCAGGGAATGCGGAGGCGGTTCTTGAAGCCGCGCAGCTTGGGCACCCGCATGTGGATCGGCGTCTGGCCGCCCTCGAACCAGGCCGGGATCGAGGCGCCCGTGCGCGACTTCTGGCCCTTCGTCCCGCGCCCGGCGGTCTTGCCCTTGCCCGCGGCGATGCCCCGCCCCACGCGTGTCCGCTCGCGACGCGAACCGGGCGCCGGCCGCAGATCGTGCAGCTTCATCGCTCGGCTCCTCCGCTGGGGATCTCCTCGACTTCGACCAGGAACCGGACGGTGCGGATCATGCCGCGCACCGGCTCGCTGTCGGAAAGGACGACGGTCTGTCCGATCCGCCGCAACCCGAGCGCGCGCACGGTGCCCCGGGTGCGAGCCGTCTGGCCGATCGTGCTCTTCGTCATGGTGACGCGCAGGCTACCGGCCATCGCTCACCCTCTCGACCGTCTGCCCGGGGATCGACAGCCGGACCGCCTTCCCTCGCCACGCGCTGAGCTGATCGGCGCTGCGCAGGCTGCGCAGCGCGTTCATGGTGGCGGTCACGACGTTGACCGGGTTCGTCGAGCCCAGCGTCTTGGAGAGGATGTCGCGCACGCCGGCGGCCTGGACGACCGCGCGGACCGATCCGCCGGCGACCACGCCGGTCCCCTGCGAGGCCGGCTTGAGCAGGACCGTCGTGGCACCGAACGCCTGGCGCACCTCGTGGGGGATCGTCGTGCCGTAGAGCGGGACGCGGATCAGCTTCTTCTTGGCGTCCTCCACGCCCTTGCGGATCGCCTCGGGCACCTCGCCCGCCTTGCCCAGGCCGGCACCGACGTGGCCATTCCCGTCGCCGACGACCACGACCGCGCTGAAGCTGAAGCGACGACCGCCCTTGACGACCTTCGCCACGCGGTTGATCTGGACGACGTGCTCTTCGAGAGCGAGCCGGGCGGGATCGATGCGGGCCAAAGACGTGACTCCTTCCGATGCTCAGAACTCGAGGCCGGCCTCGCGGGCCGCCTCGGCGAGCGATCTGATGCGGCCGTGATAGCGGAAACCGGCCCGATCGAAGACGACGCGTGAGACACCGGCTGCCCGGGCGCGCTGGGCGATCAGCCGTCCCACCTCTCCGGCCAGCTGCGTCTTCGTGCGCCGATCGCCGGCGCGCAGCTCCTTCTCGAGCGATGAAGCGGCCGCCAGCGTGTGGCCGGCGCGATCGTCGATCACCTGCGCGTAGATCTGGTCGATGCTCCGATACACGGCGAGGCGCGGCCGCTCGACCGTGCCGGAGATCCGGAGGCGGATCCTGGTGTGGCGCTTGCGGCGCGCGGCCGACCTCCCGCCGACGTTGCTCATCCCGAGTGGCTCCCTGCGACCTACTTCTTTGCGCCGATCTTGCCGGCCTTGCCGGCCTTGCGGCGGATCTGCTCACCGGCGTAGCGGACGCCCTTGCCCTTGTACGGCTCCGGCTTTCGGCTGGCGCGCACACGCGCGGCGATCTCGCCGACGAGCTCCTTGTCGATACCGACCACCGCCAGGTGCGTCGGGTTCTCGACTTCGAAGCTGATGCCGGCGGGGGGCGCGATCTCGACCGGATGGGAGTAGCCGAGGCTCAGCTGCAGTCTTCCGCCCACGAGCTGGGCGCGATAGCCGACACCGCTGATCTCGAGCGCCTTGCGGTAGCCGCTGGCGACACCCTCGACCATGTTGGCGATCAGAGTGCGGGTCAGTCCGTGCAGCTCACGGTGGGGCTTGGCCTCGGTGGGCCGCTCCACGGTGACGATCCCCTCGGCGACACGGATGCGCATCTCGCCGGGGACCCGGCGCGCCAGCGTCCCCCGCGGCCCGCTCACGGTCACCTCGTTCCCGTCCAGGCGCACCTCGACGCCCGGCGGGATGGCGATGGGACGACGACCGATCCGTGACATGACGCCCTACCAGACGTAGGCGAGGATCTCGCCGCCGAGCTGCGCCTTCCGTGCCTGCGCGCCGGTCATGATCCCCTGGCTGGTGCTGACGATGACGATGCCGAGACCGCCCAGCACCCGTGGGATCTCGGTCTTGCGCGCGTAGACGCGCAGCCCCGGCTTGCTGATCCGCTTCAGGCCGGAGACGACCGGCGCCTTGCCGTCGACGTACTTGAGCGCGATGTGCAGGACGATCGCGGGGCCCTGCTGTGCCTCACGCACGTCGGCCACGAAGCCCTCCTCCCGGAGGATCCGGGCGATCTCGCGCTTGGTCCGCGAGGCGGGAACGACGACCTCGTTGTGGCGGGCGCGGCTCGCGTTGCGGATCCGCGTCAGCATGTCGGCGATCGGGTCGGAGACGTTCATGTCGCGCTCACCAGCTCGACTTCGTGACGCCGGGCAGCTCGCCCACGAGCGCCCGCTCGCGGAAGCAGATCCGGCAGAGCGCGAAGCGGCGCATGTAGCCGCGCGGCCGGCCGCACACCGTGCAGCGGTGGTGGGTGCGGACGGGGAACCGCGGGGTGCGCTTCGCCTTCGCGATCATCGACTTCTTGGCCATCGGTGTTGGACCTCTCCCGGCTAGTTGGCGAACGGCATGCCGAGCTGCTCGAGCAGCTTGCGTGACTCCTCGTCGGTGCGCGCCGTGGTCACGATGCTCACCTCCATCCCCCGCAGTCGGTCGACCTTGTCGTAGTCGATCTCCGGGAAGACGAGCTGCTCGCGCAGGCCGAGCGTGTAGTTGCCGCGCCCGTCGAAGCTCTTGCCGGGGAGTCCCCGGAAGTCGCGGATCCGCGGCAGAGCGACGGTCACCAGGCGCTCGAGGAAGTCCCACATCCGCTCCCCGCGCAGCGTCACGAAGACGCCGATCGGGTTGCCGGCGCGCAGGCGGAAC
>MGMJ01000072.1:0-6138 GCA_001794945.1 Chloroflexi bacterium GWC2_73_18 | reverse complement strand
CTGCCCGGTGACGGCGGCCAGGTCGCCGACCGCCGCGTCCATCGCCTTCGGGTTCTTCAGCGCCTCGCCGAGCCCGATGTTGACGACGATCTTCTCGAGCCGCGGAACCTGCATGGGATTGGCGTAGGAGAACTCGCGCAGCAGCCCGGGGACGACCTCGCCCCGGTAGCGCTGGTGGAGCCGGTTCATGGCTTGCCCGGCTTCGTCAGGGGTGAGCCGCATCGGGCGCAGAGGCGGACGGAATGGTCGGCGACACGACCGTGGCGGACGCGCGTCGGCTGCCCGCACTCGGGGCAGACGACCATGACGTTGGAGACGGCCATCGGCATCGCCTTCTCGATGATGCCGCCCTGCTGGATGCGGGGCTGCCGCTCCGTGCGACCCTGCCGCGGGCGTGGCTTGGTGTGCCGCTTGGCCACGTTGAGACCCTGGACGATGACGGCGTCGCCGCGCGGCGAGACCCGCTTCCAGGTGCCACCCTGGCGCCCCTTGTCGCGACCGCCGGCGACCGCCTCCAGGGTGACCGGGTTGCGCACGACGCGTTCCACCTCGCCGCGCTTGCCGGCATCCTTCCCGGTGAGGACCACGACGGTGTCGCCCTTGCGCACGTCGAGAGGCCGCGGGGCCGCGGTCCTGCCGGCCATCAGAGCACCTCCGGGGCGAGCGACACGATCTTCATGTAGTTGCGGTCGCGCAGCTCGCGGGCCACCGGCCCGAAGATCCGCGTGCCGCGCGGGTTGCCCTGGTTGTTGATCAGCACGGCAGCGTTCTCGTCGAAGCGGATGTAGCTGCCGTCAGACCGACCGAACTCCTTGGCGGTGCGGACGACGACGGCGCGGACCACGTCGCCCTTCTTGACCGCGGCGTTCGGGACAGCCTGCTTGACCGACGCGATGATGACGTCGCCGACACCGGCGGTCGCCGACTGGGAGCGGCCGATGACCCGGATCACCTGGATGACCCGGGCCCCGGTGTTGTCAGCGACGCGCAGGCGCGTGTATGACTGGATCACGCCTGCGCCTCCCGCGCCTCCGTCTCGGCCTCGGACTCCTTTGCCTCGACCCCGGCGCGGCGGCGCCCGGGATGGGCGGCCATGCTGAGTGCCTCGGCCGTTTCGGGCTCGTCGGCGACGAGCGGCTCGGCCGCCGCCCCGGCGCGGGCGACGATCTCGACCAGACGCCAGCGCTTCTCGCGAGAGAGCGGGCGCGATTCCTCGATGCGGACCGTGTCGCCGATCCGGGCCGTGTTCTCTTCGTCGTGCGCCTTGAACTTCTTGGTGAGGCGCACCACGCGCTTGTAGAGCGCGTGTCGCGAGAGCCGCTCGACGGAGACCACGATCGTCTTGTCCATCTTGTCCGAGACGACCCGGCCGACCCTGGTCCTGCGCTTCTTCTGCATCGGTGTCCCTGTCATGACGGCGTCCCGGCGGTCCCCACCCGTCGCCGCTCGGTCTGGACGGTCAGGATCCTGGCGATCTTTCGACGGGTCTGCGGGATCTTGCCGTAGTCGGTCAGCTGGCGCGTGGTCAGGTCGAAGCGAAGCTGCCACAGCTCGCGCTTGGCGTCGACCAGCGCCTGCTCGAGTTCGGCATCCGTGAGCCCGCGCACCTTATCGATGTCCATCGCCGATTCCCTCGCGTTCAACGAACCTGACCGCCACCGGCAGCTTGTGGCCGGCCAGGCGCATCGCCTCGACCGCTTCCTCGTGGGGGACGCCGGCCATCTCGAAGAGGATCCGGCCCGGCTTGACGACGGCGACCCAGTGGTCGGGTGCGCCCTTGCCGGAGCCCATCCGCGTCTCGGCCGGCTTCTTGGTGACCGGCTTGTCCGGGAAGACCCGGATCCAGATCTTGCCCCCGCGCTTGACCGAACGGGTCATGGCGCGGCGGGCCGCCTCGATCTGGCGGGAGGTGATCCAGGCTGGCTCCTCGGTCATCAGCCCGTAGTCGCCGAAGGCGATCGTGGCGCCGCCCTTGGTGCGACCGGACATGCGGCCGCGCATCACCCGGCGATGCTTGACTCGACGAGGCTGCAGCATGCCCCTACGCTCCCGCCGCCACCGCAGCCTCGCGCGGCGCCTGCCGCTCGGGCGCCACGTCGCCGCGGTAGACCCAGACCTTCACGCCGATCCGGCCGTAGGTGGTGTGGGCGTGGACCTGGCCGTAGCTGATGTCGGCACGCAGCGTGCCGAGCGGGATGCGCCCCTCCTTCTCCCACTCGCGGCGCGCCATGTCGGAGCCGCCGAGCCGTCCGGAGACGGCGATCTTGACGCCCTTGGCGCCGGCCTTCATGGTGCGCTGGACCGCCTGCTTCATCGCCTTCTTGAAGGCGATGCGGCGGCCGAGCTGCTGCGCGATGTTGCTGGCGACCAGGTAGGCGTCGAGCTCCGGCTGGCGGATCTCCTTGATCTCCAGCTTGACGCGGCGCCTCGTGAGCCGGCCGATCTGCTGGCGCAGCGCCTCGACGTTGGCGCCGCCCTTACCGATGACGATGCCCGGCTTCGCGGTGTGGACGGTCACCGTGACGTAGTTGATGCCGCGTTCGATCTCGACCTGGCTGACGCTCGCGTTGGCCAGCCGTCGCACGACCAGCGTCCGGATGGTGATGTCTTCCCTGAGCTGATCGGTGTACTGCTTCTTGTCCTCGTACCAGCGCGCGGTCCAGGTGCGCGTCACGCCGAGCCGGAAGCCATACGGGTGGACCTTGTGACCCATGCCTAGGCGCCCCTGTTCTCGACGACGACGGTGATGTGCGTCATCGGCTTGTGGATCGGGAAGGCGCGGCCCTGCGCGCGCGGCTTCCAGCGCTTGATGGTGGGACCCTCGTCGGCGCGGGCGTCGACCACCACGAGGTCCGCCGCCGAGAGGTTGTGGTTGTTCTCGGCGTTCGCCGTCGCGCTCTGGAGCACGAGGGCGACGTCGCGGGCGGCCGCCTGCGGCATGAAGCGGAGCAGCGCGCTCGCTTCCTCCACGGAGCGACCGCGGATCACCTCGGTGACGAGGCGTATCTTTCGGGTCGAGCCGCGGACGTAGCGGGCGGTCGCCTTGACCTGCATCGCTCGCTCCTACTTCAGCGCCGTGGAGCGCTCGGTGTGCTTGCCATGCCCGCGGAATGTGCGGGTGGGGGCGAACTCGCCGAGCCGATGGCCGACCATGTTCTCGGTGACGTACACCGGGATGTGCCGCCGGCCGTTGTAGACGGCCACGGTGTGGCCGATGAAGTCCTGGTAGATGACGCTGGCCCGCGACCAGGTCTTCAGGACGCGCTTCTCGTTGTGCTTGTTCATCTCCTGCACGCGGCCGAGGAGCCGCGATTCGCAGTAGGGCAGCTTCTTGCCTGAGCGCGACACCGATCTTCTCCCTGGCCTAGCTCTTGCGCCGCCGCGAGCGCACGATCGCCCGAGCGTTGCGCTTGGTGCGACGGGTCACGTAGCCCATCGCCGGCTTGCCCCACGGCGTCTTCGGCGGCATGCCGGTCGGGCTCTTGCCCTCACCGCCACCGTGCGGATGATCGCGCGGGTTCATGACCACGCCGCGAACCTCCGGCCGCTCGCCCATGTGCCGGGCGCGGCCGGCCTTGCCGAGGTTCTGGTTCTCGTGCTCGATGTTGGAGACCTGGCCGACCGTGGCCATGCAGCGGACGTCGACGCGGCGGACCTCACCGGAGGGGAGCCGCACCTGGGCGAAGCCGCCCTCCTTGGCGAGGAGCTGCGCCGACGCTCCCGCCGAGCGGACGATCTGGCCGCCCCGCCCGGGCACCAGCTCGATGTTGTGGATGGTCGTGCCGAGCGGGATGTTGGCGATGGGGAGGGCGTTCCCGAGACGGGCCTCGGCCGATGGACCGGCCACGACGACATCGCCCACCTTCAGACCGTGCGGCAGCAGCAGGTAGCGCTTCTCGCCGTCGCGATAGTGCAGCAGCCCGATCCGCGCCGAGCGATTGGGGTCGTACTCGATGGTTGCCAGGCGGGCCGGCACGTCCCACTTGTCGCGCCTGAAGTCGACGCGCCGGTACAGGCGCTTCTCCCCGCCGCCACGGTGGCGCACCGTGAGGCGACCCTGGGCGTTGCGTCCGGCGGTCTTCTTGAGCGGCTCGAGAAGCGGTCGGTGCGGCGTGTCAGTGGTGATCTCCTCGAAGGTGGAACGCGTCATGAACCGGCGCCCGGCCGAGGTCGGCTTGTAGCTGCGGAGGGGCATCGCTACACCCCCTCGAAGAACTCGATCTTCTCGCCCGGCTTGAGCGTCACGATCGCCTTGCGCCACGGCGTCGTGCGGCCGACCGTGCGGCCGCGCCGGGTGTTGCGGCGTTTCTCCTTGGCCTTCGTCGTCAGCACGTTGACGTCGACGACGCCGACCTTGAAGAGCTCCTCCACGGCCGCCGCGATCTGCTGCTTGCTGGCCGCGTCGTGGACGGCGAAGGTGTACTTGCCGCGACGCGTCTGGTCGAGCGACTTCTCGCTGATGACCGGGCGCAGGATCACCTCGGAGGCGAGCAGCGTCATGCGAAGACCTCCGTCATCGTCTGGAGTGCGGGTGCGGTGATCAGCAGCGTGTCGGCCTCCAGCACGTCGACGACGTTGAGCGAGCCGGCCAGAATCACCTCGACGGTCGGGATGTTGCGTGCCGACAGCTCCAGCTTCTGGTCGCGGGCCGGGGCGACGACGAGGACCCGCCCGCGCGCGTGGAGAGCGTCGAGGTAGCCGATCAGCTCGCGCGTGCGGATCTCATCGAGCTCGAGGTCCTCGACCACCCTGACCGCGCCGTCGTCGAACTTCGAGGTGAGCGCGCCGCGCAGGGCCAGGCGCTTCATCTGGCGCGGCAGACGCTGCGCGTACGAGCGCGGCTGCGGCCCGAAGACGACGCCGCCGCCGGCGTAGTGCGGGGCACGACGCGAGCCCTGGCGGGCCCGACCAGTCCCCTTCTGGCGGTACGGCTTGCGGCCGCCGCCGGAGACCTCACCGCGCTTCTTGGTCTTGTGCGTGCCGAGGTGGCGACCGGCCAGCTGGGCGGTGACCGCCTGGTGGATTACGTCCTCGTTGATCGGCGCGGCAAAGAGGCTCTCCGGCAGCTCGACGGTGCCAGCCTCTGCGCCGTCCTTGCGGTAGAGCGTCGTCTGCGGCATGACTACGCCTTCCTCACCAGGAGCAGGGCGTTGCGGGCTCCGGGGACGGCTCCGCGGACGAGAAGCAGGTTGCGCCCGGCATCCGTCCGCACGACGCGAAGGTCCTTGATGGTGACGCGCTCGTCTCCCATGTGCCCCGCCATGCGCGTCCCGCGGTAGACGCGACCCGGGGTCGTCCCCGGGCCGATCGAGCCGGGCTGGCGGTGGCTGTCCGAGCCGTGCGTCTCGGGCCCCCGTCGGAAGTGATGGCGCTTGATCGTGCCAGAGAAGCCCTTGCCCTTGCTAACACCGATCACGTCGATGCGGTCGCCGGGTGCGAAGAGCTCCACGTCGAGGATCTGCCCGACCTCGTAGCCGGACACGTCTTCGACACGGAACTCACGCAGCGTGCCCAGCTTCGGCAGACCCTGGAGCTGTCCCTCGAGCGGCTTCGTCAGTTTCCGGCGGACACCGACACCGAGCTGCACGGCGCTGTAGCCGTCGCGCTCCGGCGTGCGGAGTCGCGTCACCGTGTTGGGCTCGACCGCCACCACCGAGACGGGCACCATCGAGCCATCCTCGAGGAAGACCTGGGTCATGCCGACCTTGCGGCCGATCAGTCCGATGCTCATCGGCGTCACATCTTGATCTCGATATCGACGCCGGCGGCCAGCGAGAGGCGCATCAGGGCGTCGACCGTCTTCGACGACGGGTCGAGGATGTCGATCAACCGCTTGTGCGTCCGGATCTCGAACTGCTCGCGGCTGTCCTTGTCGATGAAGGGCGAACGCAGCACCGTGAACTTCTCGATGCGCGTAGGCAGCGGGACCGGGCCGACGACGTCCGCACCGGTGCGCTGGGCGGTCTCCACGATCTGGAGCGCCGACTGATCGAGAAGCCGGTGGTCGTACGCCTTGAGGCGGATCCGGATGCGTTGTCGAGCCACGCCCTACTCCAGGATGCCGGTGACGGCGCCCGCGCCGACGGTGTGGCCGCCCTCGCGGATGGCGAAGCGCTGGCCGGTCTCCAGGGCGATGGG
>MGMJ01000071.1:2933-10922 GCA_001794945.1 Chloroflexi bacterium GWC2_73_18 | reverse complement strand
GCCAGCCCGGGGCTGATGGAGCGATCGCCATCACTGGGAGGAGAGCGGCCGACGTGGCAAAGCGAAGCAGGCGGCGTCGGCCCGGCGGCCGTACTCGGTCTTCATCACGGCTCCCGCCTCGAGCATGGGGATCGCGTCGCAAGGCGACGCCCTGCGGATCGCTCAGCCGGCGATCCGCTCCGGCTTGCGCGCCGATCGCCCGACACCTTGGGCGGCCGTGAAGGCGAGAAGCCGGCCCGAGCCGACGCGACCGCGCCGTCCCGCCGCGTCGTGCCAGTCGAGGACCAGGCAGCGGGCTGGCCTTCCCCGGGCCAGCTCGTCGAGGATCACGGGCCAGGCATCTCGCGTCGACGTGAAGCGGCCGAGGATCTTGTTCGATGGGGTGAGTCGCAGGGAGTACGCCACAACGCCATCGATCGCGACGGCGAAGCCATCCGCGGACAGCCGCGCGTACCGCCCGATCTCGACGGAGCCCGAGTCGAAGTCAAGAGGCGCGTCGTCGCCGTCGTTCGTATTCATCGCGTTCGCGCTTCGTGGCGCGCCGTGCGGAGATGATCCGGGGCGGATGCCCGTTCTCGGAGGATACCAGCACGAGGATCCGGTCCCGGAAGGAGTAACCGATCGTTCCGTATCGGCGCTCCTGGAGGGAATGCTCGTCATCGAACATCGTCACGGCCCGGCGGTCCAGGAGGACGGACTGCGCCTCGAGGAAGCCGATCCCGCGCCGGCGGATGTTGTCGGCTTCCTTGAGCGGATCCCACGTGTACTCGAGCACACAGGCAACCGTACAAGGCGGCGCTTACCGGCCACTTACCCGTCGTAGGCCACGGCTGCGATGGTGCGTCATTCGCTCTGGCACGTTGACACCGGCAACCTGATCGGCGACCTCGCGACGGAGGCCACCGATGCCCTCACATGCTAGGCTGTGGTCCACGTGCCCGACCGTGGAGGGCCCTGAATGGCAAAGACCAACCTGACGGTGCAGCTGGACGAGGAGGTGATCCGGCGCGCGCGCGTCGTCGCCGCCAAACGCGGCACCTCGGTGAGCGCGCTGGTCGCCCGTGAGCTGGAAACGCTCGTCGAGCAGGAGGCGCGCTACGAGGAGGCGCGGCGGCGCGCCGAGGAGCTGATGGCGCGAGCGCCATCGCGCGGCGGCAGGTCCTGGCGGCGCGAGGAACTCCACGACCGGTAGCGGCGATGACCGCGGACGAGTTGACCTTCGTCGACACGAACGTCCTCGTCTACGCCCACGACCGATCGGAGACCCGCAAGCAGCCGCTGGCCCAGGCCCTCCTCGAAGGACTCTGGGCCAGCCGCACCGGCACGGTCAGCACGCAGATCCTCTCGGAGTTCTACGTCGTCGCGACGCGGAGGTTCGACCCGCCCATGAGCCGGCGTGCGGCCCGCGAGGTCGTCGCCCTCTACGGCACCTGGCCGCTCGTCCAGGTTGACCTGCCGCTCATCCTCGCGGCCTCGCAGCTTGAGGAGCGCCACCGACTCTCGTTCTGGGACGCCCTCGTCGTCGAGGCGGGGCGACGGGCCGGCGCGACCCGCCTCGTGACCGAGGATCTCCCGGGCGCCCGCCGGATTGGCGGCGTCCGCATCGAGAACCCGTTCGCCTGAGCGTCGGGCGGCCAGCTGGGGTGTCCGGCGCCGGCAGCGTCCGACACTGGCGGCGGCGAGATCGGGCGAGTCAGCCTCTCGGACCTATCCGGTCTACTTGACCAATCTGGTCTGACACCCTACCATTCTGACCGTGCCAGAGACCCTCGTCCCCGTCTCCGACTTCTCCCCCGCGAAGGCCCGCCTCTCCGAGTTGATGACCGCCGTCTTCCACGGCCACCAGCCGCAGCTCGTCTCGCGCCATCACGGCAAGGAGCAGATGCTCCTCGTCCGGCCGGACGACCTGGTCGCCATGCTCGCGGACCGCGTCCTCCGGGTCGAGGCGACCTACGACGCCGGCGAGGTGACACTCGCCATCCCCGAGATGGGCCTCCTCGGCTTCGGCGAGACCTTCGACGAGGCGGCGGACGACCTGCTCGAGGAGCTCCGCGCCTACGCCGTGAGGTTCTTCGAGCAGCCGGCGCTCTTCCTCGCCTCGAGCCGCGCTGGCCACGCGGCCGCGATCCTGCGCTTCGCCCTGACGCCGCCCGAGCTGCAGCGCGACCTGCTCCTCGAGTTCAAGACGACCGCCGACCTCCCGACGAGCGGGTGAGCGAGCCGCCGTCCCGGACGCCGACCTGGGACGAGATCGAGGCCTTCCTGGCGATCGACGGCTGGCGCGAGGTCCGATCGGGTGGTCACGTCTTCTTCGAGAAGGTGCTGCCGTCGGCCGAGATCCTCCGCAGCCACCGCTCGCACGCCGGCTCGAAGACGATGAGCCAGGGCCGTTTCGGGGCGATCCTGGCCCACCAGCTCAAGGTGAGCCGAGCGGAGTTCTGGGAGGCGCTGCGCTCGAGGCGTCCGGTCCGCCGCCCGAGCCCGGCGGTCGAGCCGCCTCCGCCGTCGATCCCGGTCTGGGTCGCCGAGGTCCTGGAGAAGGAGCTCCGCCTCTCGCCCGAGGAGATTGGGCGGCTCGCCCCGGACGAGGCGCGCAGGATGGCCGAGGAGGCGTGGTCGAAGCCGAGGGCACGATCCGCGGAGGAGGTGGACGGATGACTTCCCCGCGCTAGCCGCGCCCCGTCGCCTCCGCGTCGCGCTCGATCCCCTCGATGCGGGTGAGGGTGATCGTCCGGATCCGTCGGGAGGGGATCCGCGCCGCCCACGCCCTCGACTCGCGGCGGCGATAGTCTCGGCCAAGCCGGATCTCCGGGAGGCGCTGGAAACGCTTTCCGTGCGTGGCCGACAGGTAGGCGAGGTCGAAGATGGCCTTGGACGGCGTGGCGAGGGCGACGCCGTCCGGGCGCGTCGCGTATCCCCCGAACGCCTCGGGCGCAACCTGGTGGACGACGACGGTCCCGAGCCCGGTCTGGAGGCGCTGCGGCCGCGCGAGCGAGACGAGATGGGTCTCGCGGGGGATCTGCGAGAGCATCCCGTGGGCGTGGAGCGCCGACCAGAGCGAGACGTAGGCCGGGTACGGGGCGACGACCCAGGCCGCGAGCTGCATCGGCCAGGCTTCGGGGTCGATCGCCCACAGGCCACGTCGCACGGAGCGGACCATGCCCGCCTCCGTGAGCCTGCGCAGGAGATGGCTCGCCGCGCTGACGCTGAGCCCGAGTCGCACGGCGGCGTCCCGCGTCGTGACGAAGGGGCGGCCCATGGCGCGCAGGCTCGCCAGGTCCGCGGTCGCCGGCATCAGGTGAGCCCCAGCAGGTACGCCACGACCCGATCCTGCATGGCCGACCAGGCCTCGGGCGTCGCGTAGAAGGAGCGGACCGCCTCATCGATGAAGGGAAGCACCCCGTCCCGGAAGGCCGCGAAGTCGAGTTCGGCGGCTCTCTCGGCGGCCCGCGCCGCCAGATCGGGTGCGACCGCGCCCCGGGCCGGGGCTTCGGTGGCGTGCCGGGCAAGGAGCAGTTCGAGATCGAAGACGTCGCGCGGCTGGCTGACGGCTCGTCCGGCCAGGGCGGCGATCTTCTGCTCGATCGCGGCCCGCGGCAGGTAGTGCGGCAGGACGATCGGCGGCGCACCGTATCGAGCGGCAAGCAAGGGATCGACGGGATCCGCGCGCACCGTCTCGCCCGACCGAGCGCGTCCGACGGCGCGATCGCGCCCGACTGCCCGATGGACCCGATGGCTGAACTCGCCGCTCGTCGAGATGGGCAGCGGATGGCCGGCCGCCTGGACCTCGATCACCCACCGCTGTGTCGTGTCGGTCTGCTTCTGGCTGGCCGCACGGGTGATCGCCAACCCGTGCGTTCGAAGGAGCAATCCGACGACGGGCGCCCGGAGGGCGTCGCCGACCTTGTCGGCCAGCTTCCAGCCGGGGATCTCGACCGCGTCGAGGTCCATGTCCTCCGAGGAGCGCGGGCTCCCGTAGAACAGGCGCAGGTTCGCGCCCCCCTTCAGGACGTAGTGGCGCGCCGGAAGACGCTGCGTCAGCCCCGCCAGGAAGGCGAGCTGCACGACCTCGTGGACCTGGGGAACGCCGAGACGGCTTCTCATGGCGAGCAAGCTTACGAGTTGATGCCGTATATGTCAACTCTATCATGTCCTGACCAGAAGGCGAAGTAGGCGGCGTCGGCGCGGTGGTCGTACTCGGTCTTCATCGCGGCATCAGCGCAGGGCCGACGGCGCCGTGCCCGTCGGGTGGGCCTCCCAGGCGTCGAGTGTCTGCCAGTCGGCGTCGCCCACCCACCCGATCGCCGGATCGTGGACGAGCCGGCCCCGGACGACGTCCTCCTCCAACCCGTGACCGTCAGTCGCCCATCGAACGGGGGATCTGCGCGGCCATGGTCATGCCACCTCCGTGTTGATCTCGTAGACCTCGCCGGTGGGGTGACCGGCACGCTCGTGGATCCGCATCACCGCCTCCTTCGTCGGCCCGGTCGAGAGACAGAAGACCTTGCCCGACTCGGGGTCGAGCCAGGCGCGCTCGAAGTGGACTCCCTCCTGCGCCTCGATCGCCAGGTCTCGCTCGTGCGCCTCGCGGAGCTGGGCCGCCGTGACCCCCATGAACCCCGAATGAACATCCATGAACCGCGCCATCCGCACCGCCTCCACTGCCCGGCGCCGCCCCTGACCGGCCATCTGCAGAGCCAGCTGGGCGACCCGCCTGAGTCGGACCTCCACGGCTGCGACTTGCTCTCCGATCCTTTGGAGCCGTGCGCCATGCTCATCGTCGCCGCTGGCCCGCGCGAGCGCGGCGAGGCGGGCCCGCGCGGCATCGCCGTCGAGTTCCTCCCGATGGATCTCCGCCAACCGCTTGAGGGCCTCATAGTGCATCGCCTACCTCCCGGGAACGGTAACCGTCCTCCCCCACGGTGCCGGCCCGGAAGGAAGAGGTCATCGGTCGTTCGACCGATGAGCCCGCGGAAACCGGTCGTACACTCCTGGTCGGAGGGAGGGAGTGCGAGCGATGCCCGAGTCAGTGCGGAGCAGCTTGCCGCAGGCGACCACCCAGCAGCGTCCTTCCGCCGCGATGTGTCGCATCGAGGCCCATGCCAGCGACGTTCCGCCCGGCGGGCTTGGGGTGGGGTGATGCTTCGCGCGATGCGTCGGACGGGCCCGCTCATCTCTCCGCTCCTCGTCGGCCGCGACGACCTCCTCGATCTCGCCGACCGGCGGCTCACCGCCGCTCTCGGCGGGGCTGGCCACCTGCTGTTCCTGGCGGGTGAGGCGGGGATCGGCAAGACTCGGCTGCTCGGCGCGATCGAGCGACGGGCTGCTGCGACAGGGTTCCGGGTCGTCCGGGCAGCGAGCTTCCCTCGTGATCTGGAAGTCGCGGCGGCGCCGCTCCTCGACCTGGCCCGGACGATGACCCGCACCGACCCGTTCCGCGAACTCGGCCAGGCGCTCGTCGAGCGGCTGGCGGAGATCGATCTGGTGCGGGACGGCGACGCGCACCGTCGGCGTCGCATGTTCGTGCTCGACGTGGTGGACCTCCTTGTCTCGCTGGCGTCGCAGCCGACGCTGCTTGCGCTCGCGGATCTTCACTGGGCCGACGACCTGAGCCTTGAGATCCTGGCCGGGCTCGCCCGCCGGCTCCCCGAGCTGCCGGTGGTGGTCGTCGCCACGTACCGCAGTGACGAGCTCTACCCGCGGATCCCGATGCGCGAGTGGCGCGCCCGCCTCTTGACCCAGCGGCTGGCCGAGGAAGCCCGCCTTCCGCGGCTCTCGCTGGAGGAGACGGCGAAGATGACGACCCTCATCCTCGACACGGGGATGCCAGCGCCGCAGGACGTCGTCGAGGCTGTCCACGACCGCACCGACGGGATCCCGCTCCATGTCGAGGAGTTCCTCGGCGTCCTCTGGGATGACCGGCGCTCGGGCCGCGAGGCGATCCGTGCGGCCAACGTCCCGGACACCCTCGAAGAGGCCGTCCTCGAGCGGATCGCTGGTCGCTCGGCGCGCGCTCGATCGCTCGCCCGGGCCGGTGCGGTCATCGGCCGTTCCTTCGACGTCGACCTGCTCGCCGGCGTCGCGGGTGAGCCGCTGGAGCGGCTCACCGACCCGCTCCATGAGCTCGTCAGCCACTTCTTCCTCGTGGCGGCTGAGGAGCCGGGCCGGTACGACTTCCGTCACGCCCTGATCCGCGACGCGATCTACGGGCAGGTCCCGACCCCGGAGCGCCGCCGCCTGCACAGACGGGTGGCCGACCTGGCTGCCGAACGCGGCGGCGAGTCGGAGGCGTTCCTGTCGATCCACTACGAGCACGCGGGTCGGAGCGAGGACGCGTACCGGACCGCGCTCGCCGGCGCTCGTTGGGCGGCCGCCATCTCGTCGCACCGCGAGGCGTTCGAGCTCTACCGGCGGGCCCTCCGGAACGCGCCGGACGGACTGACGCCAGTGGAGCACGCGCGGGTCCTGGAAGAGTTCGCCGCCGAGGCCGCGGCAACCGATGACAACGCGACGGCCTCCGACGCATACGCGGAAGCCCGGGACCGGTATCTCAGCGCCGGGGCGGTCCGCGAGGCGGCCGCCGTCATCGGCCCGCTCGTCCCCGTCC
The DNA here is from genome assembly GCA_001794945.1 of Chloroflexi bacterium GWC2_73_18. GTDB lineage: Bacteria > Chloroflexota > Limnocylindria > Limnocylindrales > CSP1-4 > GWC2-73-18. The sequence continues at coordinate 4,315 of MGMJ01000071.1, read as the reverse complement.
GCCACCTTCTTGGGGACGCTCTGGATGCCCGCACCGCGCTGTTGCGCCGCGGGCTCGACGAGCTCCGGGAGACCCCGCCCGATCAGGAGAACGAACGCCTGCGCTGCCGTCTCCTGGCCGGCCTGGCGAACGCGTACATGATCGACCGGCTGCTCGACGCTTCGATCGAACATGGGGAGGAGGCCCGGCGTCTCGCGGTCGCGGTCGGGGACGAGCCCACCGAGCTGGCGATGCTCGGAACGCTCGGGTTCGTCCACCTCTTCGCCGGACGGGCGGACGAAGGCTGGGCGCTCCTGGAGGAAGGCGTCCGGCGCGCACGCGAAGGACGGCTGGAGGCGGAGGCGGCCCGCTGCTATCGGCTCATCGGCGCGGCCGCTTCGTATCTCGTCGAGTACGACCGCGGCGAGCGGTGGCTGCGCGAGGGGATCGAGTATGCGGAGCGGGTCGAGCGCTGGAACGATCGCCACTACATGACCGCCCACCTGGGACTCGTTCTCTGGGCGACCGGGCGGTGGGATGAGGCGACGAGGGTCGCCGAGCACGCGCTTGCGGACGGTCGGGGCGGGATCACGACTCGGATCACCGCACTCTACGTCTTGGGGTACGTCGCCCTCGGACGCGGTGACTGGCCGCGGGCGCGCACGTTTCTCAGCGAAGCCCTGGGGCTGGGCGAGGGGATGCGTGAGATCGGGCGGCTGTCGCCCCCGCTCTGGGGCCTGGCCGAAACGGCCCTGCTCGCCGGCGAGCCGGCACTCGCCACGGAGTTGTGCGAGCGGCGCCAGGCGGTGTCGGCGGCCGTCGTGGATGCGGGGTCTGTCTTCCAGTTCCTGGTCACCGGCACCAGGGCGCATCTTGCCCTGGGCGATCCGGCGGGCGCCGAACGATGGGTCGAGGCGATCGCACAGGAGCTCCACCGGCGTTCGATCCCGGGTACGCTCGCTGCGATCGACCACGGCCGCGGGCTCGTCCTCCTGGCCGGCGGGTCGACGGGCCGGGCGCGGCAGGCGCTCGAGGCGGCCATGCGCGCGTGGGACGCGCGGGCCCAGGTCTGGGAGGGCACCTGGGCACGCCTCGACCTGGCGTCGTGCCTGCTTCGCATGAACCGGTCCGCCGAGGCCGTCGCGTTGCTGGACGACGTACGGTCGATCGCCGACCGCCTGGGCAGCCGTCCGCTCGCGACCCGAGCTGGCGAGCTGCTGCGATCGGCCCGGACGCGGCATCTGGCCGGCGAAACGTGGAGCCCCCTCACCGTCCGGGAGTTCGAGGTCGCGCGGCTGATCGCCGCCGGCCACACCAATCCGGAGATCGCCGAGACGCTCGGGATCGCCCCGAAGACCGTCAGCGCCCACGTCGAGCACATCCTCGCGAAGCTGGGGGCATCG
>MGMJ01000071.1:2646-2923 GCA_001794945.1 Chloroflexi bacterium GWC2_73_18 | reverse complement strand
CATGGCGGTGGACAGGCGACCGCGGGGCGACTGCCTCGGCCAGGGCAACCACCGGTGGTTGGCGACTCCGACTGAACCCAGAGCCTCGCGGCCAGGCTGGCCTTCGCATGTGCCAGGCGTCTCGGCGGACCTATCTGGCCTATAGGCCTATCCGGTTAGCTCAGCACACCACCAGATGTAGTGGTGGGGGGTTCGAGGCGAGGACGGCGGCGTCCCGTCTCGCGCCGCGACGGCGTGTAGGCGATGACCGGGAGGTCCTTGGCCCCGCTGATGGTGG
>MGMJ01000071.1:0-2615 GCA_001794945.1 Chloroflexi bacterium GWC2_73_18 | reverse complement strand
TGTAGCGGAAGACGAACTCGTCGAGGTAGGCCGCGAGATGCTGGCGGCCGACGCCCTTGTGGGTGCCGACGAGCCAGGTCTTGAGGTTGGCGATCGCCTGGTGGACGTTGGGGATCGGCGTGGTCCCGTCGGCCGGGTCGCCCTGAACGAGGCGGCGGTGCGTGAAGCCGAAGCGCGACAGCGGTCGGTAGCTCGGGTAGCCGTCGGTGATGATCGTCGCGCCGGGCTCGGCGATCTCGCGCACGAAGCCGACGAGCGTCGCGGCGCTATCGTCGGCGATGAGCTTGATCCGCATCCGCTGCGGCCGGCCGGCTCCGTTCCGCTCGATCGCGGCCGCGGCGAAGGCCGCCCGCCGCCCGCGCCGGGTCCGCCCGCCGAGGCGCGGCTGCGGACCGCCGATCAGGTCTCGTCGACCTCGATCACGCCCGCGAGCCGGGTGCGGTTGGCGTTGACGGTCGCCCGGCGCAGCTTGTGGAGGAGCATCCAGGCGGTCTCGTAGCGGCCGATCCCGAGCTGGCGCTGCAGGGTGAGGGCGGAGAGGCCGCGCTTGTTGGTGATCATCAGGTAGGCGGCCCAGAACCAGGTGGTCAGCGGCGTGCGCGTGCGGTGGAGGACCGTCCCGGCCGTCGTCGAAACCTGGTAGCGACAGGCCCGGCACTGCCGGAGCCGGCGGGCCGGCAGCGCGTACGCTTCGGGGTGGCCGCAGTGCGGACAGTGGAAGCCGTCAGGCCAGCGTGAGGCCGCCAGGTACGCCTCGCATGCCGCCTCGGTGGCGAAGCGCCGCTGGAACTCGACGAGCGTGCGCGGGAAGTCGGGCCGGCTCACCGCCCGACACTACATGTTGTGGTCGGCGGAGGCAACCGGATAGGCCTACTGGCCTATTTGACTGATCTGGAGGATGGCCGAAGCGCACCGGTCGCGGCCGCGCGAATAGGCGGGGACGAACGCCCGGCTTCCCTAAGACACAACTTGACTTGTTACAAGTGCATATGTAACTTATCGGGATGATGCTGACGCCGCCATCACGCATCTTCGATCGCGACCGGGAGTGGGCGGACCTCTCCGCCTTCGCCGGCCGTCCCTCGGCGGGTCCGCGGATCGGCATCGTGTACGGGCGTCGCCGGCAGGGAAAGAGCTTCCTGTTGCGCGCCCTGACTGACGCGAACGGCGGCCTCTATCACCAGGCGCTCGAGGAGGATGGGGCCGCCGCACTCACGACCCTGGGCGCGACGATCGCGGCCGATGCGGGTCTTTCGGTGCCGGCCGTGCTCCGGACCTGGGATGCCGCCATCCGCGAGCTGGTGGTGCGGGCCGGCGAGGAGCGGGTCATCGTCCTCGATGAGTTCCCCTTCATGCTTCAGAAGGCGCCGGAGCTCGAGTCGGTCGTCCAGCGAGCCTACGACGAAGCCCGCGACGGCCGCATCCCCGCGTTCCGGCTTCTCCTCTGCGGCTCGGCCATCTCGATCATGGGCCGCCTCCTGTCGGGCGCCCGACCGCTCCGCGGACGCGCCGTCCTCGACCTTGTCGTCGCGCCATTCGACTTCCGCACGGCGGCGCGGTTCTGGGGGATCGACGACCCGGAGACGGCGTTCCTGGTGCATGCCGTGGTCGGTGGCACGCCCGGGTATCGCGACCTCCTCGAGGGGGAGGTGCCGGCCGCCCCCGGGGAGCTGCTCGACTGGCTGGCGGCCGGCGTGTTGAACCCGTCGCATGCTCTCTTCACCGAGGACATCTACCTCCTCACCGAGGATCCCGCCATCACCGACCGGGCGCTCTACCAGTCCGTGCTCGCCGAGATCGCCGCCGGCCGCCATACCACCCGCGAAGTCGGTGCGGCGCTCGCGCGCACAGACCAGGCGATGCAGCACCCGTTGAGCGTCCTGGAGCGGGCCGGCTTCGTCCGGCGCGAGGCGGACGTCCTTCTCGCGAAGCGCCCGATCCTCCGCATCGCCGACCCGATGCTCCGCTTCCACCACGCGGTGATTCGCTCGGACCGCCACCGCTTCGCCGAACGGCGCGCGGCCGAGGCGTGGTCCTACGCCCGGTCCCGCTTCGAGAGCGGCGTCCTGGGCCCCCACTTCGAGGACCTGTGTCGCGAATGGGTCCGCCGCTTCGCCTCTCCCTCGACGCTCGGTGGACGCGCGGGCCGGGTCGGGTCGACCGCGGTCAACGATCGGGAGGCACGCCGGCGGTTCGAGATCGACGTCGCCGTGACCGATGCGGAGGCGGCTGGCGAACGCCCCACGCTCCTCGCCATCGGCGAGGCGAAGGGCGGTGCGGCGGCGGTCGGCGAGGGCGAGCTCGACCGCCTGGAACGGCTGCGGACCGTCCTCGCGGAGCGTGCCGACACGAGACGCACGCGCCTCCTCCTCTTCGGCCGCGCCGGTTTCGACCGGGGCCTGCGGCGCCGGGTCGCCGGTCGAGCGGACGTCGTCCTCGTCGACCTCGGCCGGCTCTACTCCGGCGACTGATGGCGGCGCGCGGCGCTGTTCGTGGTCCGCGAAGTCCACCGTAGCAAGGAGGTAGTCCAGTGACCGACCGATCGACGGAACGCTTCCCTGACGCCCTCCTCGCCCGCCTCGCCGAGGTGCGCACGATCGAGATCGAGACGATCG
>MGMJ01000070.1 GCA_001794945.1 Chloroflexi bacterium GWC2_73_18 | reverse complement strand
CGGGGTATGGTTCCCTACGTAGGGTATGCGCAAGACTTCCGTCTATCTGAGCGATGACGAGGCGGAATCGCTCCGACGCGTGGCCGCCGCCGCGGGCAGGGCGCAGGCGGAGCTGATCCGTGAGGGCATCCGCCGTGTGATCGCCGAAGCCGAGGCGCAGCCGCGAACCTTCCGGAGCCTGGGCAAGGGGCGCGGAGGTGGTAGGGCATACAGCCCCTGGGCGCCCGGCGATCTCTACCGCAACGCGATCGGCGAACGGTAAGGGCCCTGCTCGTCGACGCGGGCGTCCTCTACGCTCAGGCCGACGCCGACGAACCTCACCACGAAGCGGTGGCCGACGTCCTGGGACCGAACGTGAGACGCTAGTGTCGACCGAGCTGGCGGTCGCCGAGGCAGACTACCTGATCCTCGATCGCCTCGGTCTCGGGGTCGAGCTGGCATTCCTGGAGGATCTGGCTGCCGGCACCTTCCTGGGCGAGCGCCTGAGCCGGGACGAGCTGCGCAAGGCACGCGCCGTCGTCGAGCGCTACGGGGAACTGCGCCTCGGCCTGGCCGACGCCTCGCTGGTCGTGTTGGCCGAGCGCTACGGGACTCGACGGATCCTGACCTTCGACGAACGGGCCTTCCGAGTCGTGAGCCCGCTCCAGGGAGGCACCTTCGCGGTTCTACCGGGCGACCTCGCCCGGTAGATGCCCGATCCACCCCGGTCTCGGCGTCCGGGCGGGCCGCGCGCCTACCTGGGTCGGGCCTGGTAGGCCTCCCAGGCCGCCCGCGCCTCGTCGGCCGTCATGGCCCGAACCTCGTCCTCGCGGAGACCCACGGTCAAGAGAAGCCGCTGAGCAAGCCAACCGGGGATGGTCCGGACCTGTGGCGTGGGTGGCTGGGTCGCTGGGGCCGCTCCCCGAACGACCTCCCAGAACCGATCCTCGGTGGCCCGCAGCTGCTCGCGGAGGATGTGCCTGAACAGATCGACGCCGATCTCGTGTCGGAGGCTGTGAGAGACCTTCGTTCGCAGTGCCGTCCCGTCGGGGAGGTCCTTGCGGTAGCGCCGGTGATCGCCGGTGCGCGTGCGCCCGCGCCCGAGGTTCGGCTCTTCAGTCCAGCCGTCGCGCTCGACGAACTTCTGGAGGTCCCCGAAGGTCGCCAAGGCCGCTCAGGAGCCGGCGAGGGCAGGCGGCCGCTCATCGGAGATGGGCGCGGCGAAGAGCATCGCCTCGCGCTCGCCATTGTTCTCGGCATACATGAGACGGAAGAGCCAGGGCAGTCGCTCGATGACGTTCGGAGCGGACCGCAGGCGCGGGTCCTCGCCGATCAGCGCGAGGAGTTGGTCGATCTCGTCGAGGAGGTCTTCCTTAGCTTCTGCGAAGGTGCCACCGCGTCCCCAGATCGCGAGTTCTGGCAACCAGACCGCGACCGAAGACGCCTCGAAGAGCACCTCGGGGGTGAACGCGTACCGACTCAACAGCGCCTTGAAGTCCTCCAGCGAAAGCAGCACGGCAGGGTCGGCCCGCCGACGCACGATGCGCACGGGGAGGTGCGTCAGGGCGTGGTCGTACAGGTCGGCCAACCCAGCCCGCGCCCGGGAGTAGGTGATCTCGCTCATGCATGAAGCATCCGCGACGAGCCGCCAGTTGTCAACTAGTACAAGTGGTACAGGTTTGCGACCACACGTGGCGGCTCGGATGCCGGGTCCCGAGAGATCTGGGAGGGGCAGACAGCCGGGTTCGGCGAGTCGGCACGAACCTTCTTCTACAAGGCATTCGTCCCTGACCCGATCGCCGACAGCGACACGGTCTTCTCCTCGACCGTCGGGGAGGCGATGACTGCCGCGGATCGCGCGTTCCGAGGCCTGGACGGGGCGCCCGGCTTCGCGGTGGGTCTCGGCGGTCGGCTCCTTGCTCTGGAGGCGAGGTGGCGCGAGCGAGCTGGCCGTCCACGGCGGACGTCCGCTACCCAGAAGCTGATCGAACGGATCCCCGCGCGACCCATCCTCGACATCAACGCCGCCTCCGAGCTCCTGGAGGTGTCGTATCCGCAGGCACGCATCGCCGTCCTGCGGCTGGAGGAGACGGGCGTCCTCCGGCCCGTGACCATCGGCAGGAAGCGGAACCGGGCCTGGGAAGCGCCGGATCTGCTGGACCTGCTCGACGAGTTCGAGTTCGAGGCCCTGACACCGGCCCGCTACGGCGAACCCCGGCGACCATTTCCGCGATCGCGTTCCGAGACCGCGGGGCCATAGGTCCGGTCGACCTGCCGGGAACCCGGCGGCCGCTCGAGCGGCGTTGTGGACGAACCGACCGCCGGCGCGAACCGCTGGTGCGAACCCCTGGCGACAGCCCCATGCCCGCTTGCCCCGGCGCACGGCGGGCGGGTGCACCGACGCTCCGGAAGGTGCGAGGCGCTACGATGCCCGCAGGTGTGGTTATGAGCGAGGTCTTCGGTCGCCAGACCGAGCTGGCCGCGGTCGGGGCGTTTCTGGACGGCGTCGCAGCGGGACCGGCCGGGCTGCTGCTGGAGGGCGAGGCCGGGATCGGCAAGACGACCCTCTGGCGCGCGGCGCTCGAAGCCGCGCGCGATCGGGGCTTCCGGGTCCTCGCCACCCGGCCCGTCGAGATCGAGACCAAGCTCCCGTTCGCGGGCCTCGTCGACCTCCTCGAAGAGATCGGCGACGAGGTCCTGGTGGAGTTGCCGCCGCCACGTCGACGCGCCCTCGGGGCCGCCCTCCTCCGAGCCGACCCGGCCGACCGTCCGCCCGACCTGTTGGTGGTCGGCCTCGGGTTCCTCGGGGTGCTCCGGGCGCTCGCCCGCGAGGGTCCGGTCCTCGTCGCGCTCGACGACCTCGCCTGGCTCGACGCCTCGTCCGCGCGGGTCCTCTCGTTCGCCGTCCGTCGCCTGCGGGACGAGCCGGTCGGGCTAGTTGCCGCCGCGCGAAGCCGGTCGGCCGAGGCGCCGCTCCCAGATCTCGTCACCGCGGTCCTTGAACCACGGCTGCGGCGGATCGAGCTGGGTCCTCTCCCGACAAAGGCCCTCGGGCGCCTCGTCCGCGAACGTCTCGGCAGGGCCCTGCCGCGGACCGCCCTTCTGGGCGTCGCCCGCGTGTCGGGCGGCAACCCCTTCTACGCGCTCGAGATCGCGCGGGCGCTCCTTCGCCGCGATCCGTCGGCGGGAGGACCCGTTCTCGTCCCCGACTCGCTCGGCGGGCTGGTCCGCGATCGGCTCGCCGCTCTCCCGACAGTGGGGACCGAGGTGGTCCTGGTGGCGGCCGCCGCCGCACATCCGACGACCCAGCTGGTGGAGCGAGCGCTCGGCGACCGGACCCGTGCCCGCACGGGGCTCGCCGCGGCCGTCGCGGCCGGGGTCCTCGAGCGCGAGGTCGGGGCGTCGATCCGCTTCACGCATCCGCTGCTCGCCGCCGCCGTCTACGAGGATGCCAGCGCCGAGCGCCGCCGGACCGTTCACGAGCGACTCGCGGCGATCCTCCCGGACCCGGAGGAACGGGCCCGCCACCTGGCGCTCGCCACCGAAGGCCCGAACGGACGGGTCGCCGCCGCACTGGACGATGCGGCGCGCCGCGCACGTCGCCGCGGTGCGCCCGACGCCGCCGCCGAGCTCGCCGCCGAGGCACTCCGGCTTACGCCGCCCGACCGCCCGGCCGACGCCGTGCGGAGGGCGGTCGAGACAGCCGAGTACCACGTCCAGGCCGGGGACCCCTCCAGGGCCCGGCATCTCCTCGAGCCGCTCGCCGCGGGCATGCCTCCCGGCCCCGACCGGGCGGGTGTCCTGGCGCTGCTGGGCGACATCCGTTCCGGAGACGACTGGTCGGCGAAGGTGGCCCTCCTCGAGCAGGCGCGGGCCGAGGCCGGAGATCGGCTCGGGCTGCGCGCTGCGATCGAGGTCGAGCTCGCGTGGGCCGAGTACACGGTTCTCGGAGACGTGCCCCGTGCCGTCGCGCTCGCTCGGAGCGCGCTCGCCACGGCCGAAGCGCTCGACGAGCCGGAGGCGCTCGCTCGCGCCCTCAGCGCGGTCCCCATCATGGAGGCCTTCGCGGGCGAACCGCCGCGGAGGGATCTCCTCGAGCGGGCAGTCGCTCTCCAGCCGCGACTCGACCTCTTGCGCGTGTTCCTGCGACCGGCCATGAACCTGGCGACCCTGCAACATATGGCCGATGAACTCGAGTCGGCCCGGCAGCGGTTGAGGGAGCTGCGGGAGGAAGCGCTCGCCCTCGGCGACTGGGACTCGCTGCCGATCGTCTCCATGGTTCTTGGTTGGGTGGAGACCCGGATCGGGGACTGGCCGGCGGCAGAGCGCTTCTTCGACGAAGCGGAGGAAGCCCTCCTCGAGACGGGCTACCCGTCGGGGATCGCCCTCGTGAGCGCCAACCGGGCCGCCCTCGAGGCACGCCGCGGCGACTCGGCGGCGACGGTGGCGGCGGCTGAGCGCAGCCTCGCGATCGCCCGGCAGATCCGGATGCCCATCAACGCCCTGTTCGCCCGCTCCGCGCTCGGGCTGCTGGCGCTCTCGCTCGGAGACCACGGCGAGGTGCGCTCTCAGCTCGCCCCCGTCGCCGAGCTGGTTCGCGCCGCGGGACTCGTCGACCCCGCGAAGACCTCGTTCGTCGCGGACCTCGTCGAAGCCGAGGTCGCGCTCGGCCTCCTCGACGACGCCGAGGCGCGCCTCGCCCCGTGGGAGGATGCGGCCCGCCGTCTCGGGCGGCGGTCAGCGACGGGCGCCGCGACCCGCTGCCGGGGGCTCCTGCTCGCCGCCCGGGGCGAGCTCGAGGCGGCGCTCGGCGCCCTCGACGAGGCGCTCGATTGGCAGGCGCAGGTGCCGGAGCCGCTGGAAACGGCCCGCACGCGCCTCGTCCGCGGCGAGATCCTCCGGCGGTTGAGACGCCGGGGTGAGGCTCGTGATGCACTGGAGTCCGCGCTCGAGGCATTCGAGTCGCTGGGGGCGACCCAATGGGCGGCGCGAACCGGCAGCGCACTCGCCCGGCTCGGCCTCCGACGCAGCGCCGCGGCCGAGCTGACGGCCTCCCAGCTCCACGTCGCCGAGCTCGTCGCGGCCGGCCTGACGAACCGGGAGGCGGCCGACCGCCTGTTCCTCAGCGTCAACACCGTGGAAACGCACCTGAAGAACATCTATCGCACGCTGGGCGTCCGCTCGCGGACCGAGCTCGGCCGTTGGTGGAGCGTCCGGAGCCCGGAAACCACCGGGCGAACGGCGGACGAATCACCGGGTTCCGGGATATCGCCGCCGCACCTCCTCGGCCAGGATCGATAGCGGGTTCGCGCTGAACGCGAACCGCTCTCGAACCACCAGGAGGTCGCCCCATGCGCTCCAAGCTCTCCCTGCCGGCTGTTCTTGTGGCGGTCTTCGCCGTCGCCGTCGCCCTCGCCGTGCGCGGCCCCGGTCCCGGCGGACAGGCCGGCACGCCCACGTCCAACGACCCGGCGGCAGCCGTCTCCGATCCGGCCCCTTCATCCGCAAGGAGCGCCTGGCTCGACACGCTGGACCGCTTCCAGGCCGATCCGGGCGTCTTCTTCGCGGCCGGTGGCTTCGGCGGGGACGGGGAAGCCGCCTGGCTCGACACGCTGGACCGCTTCCAGGCCGATCCGGGCGCCTTCTTCGCGGCCGGTGGCTTCGGCCGGCCTTGAGTGCGGGGTGACTCGCTGACGGCGGCGCTCAGTCGAGGTGGTAGGTCGTGACCAGCTCGTCGTAGTCGTGCCTCGACGTGGTCGTCGCCGAGCCAGCGGCCGTGACAGCGTGACAGCCTGCTCGGTCATGGAGACGACCACCAGCACCGGCGTTTGGAAGCGTCGCACCGCACGATGACTCGACGGATTCCGCGCCCTCGCCACGCTCGCTGCCACCGGCGGCCGAGCTGGCTGAAGAGCGCCTGACGGCGGGCTGCGACGGGCCGGGCTCGCGGCGCACCATCCGATCACGCCGCAGAAGTTCGGCAGGGCCGTCTACTGATCGGCCGCTCCCGCCTCCACGACCGACCTCTCCGGGACCAGGCCGAGCCGGAGCGCCAGCGACGCCGCCTCCGTCCGCCCCCGGACGCCGAGCTTGCCCAGGATGTTCGAGACGTGGACGCTCGCCGTCTTCTCGCTGATGAAGAGCGCCCCGGCGATCTCGCGGTTCGTGCGTCCGGCGGCGACGAGCGCGAGAACCTCGCGCTCTCGGGTGGTGAGCCCGAACGACGCCGGCTCGGGCACGCGTCCCACGGGCGCCTCCGTGCGCTCTCGCAGGGCGAGCCTGGCCCGCGCGGCGAGCGCCGTGATCTCTCGGCGCAGCGGCTCCGCGCCCAGACCCTCGGCGATGCCGAGCGCCTCTCGCAGGAGTCTTGTGGCCGCGCCCCGCCCGCCCGCCGCCAGGATCGCTTCCCCCTCGCGCCATCGGGCGTAGGCGTGCCAGTATGGGAACGGGACCGCCGCGCACGCCTCTGCGGCCCGAGCCCAGCTCGCCGGACTCGACCGGCCGAGCAGGCGGTCGCTCTCCGCTTCGCAGAGACCGAGGAACGCCGCGGCCAGCGGAACGTAGGCGGGCAGTGCGGGAACGATCTCGGCGTGCAGCCGCCGGACCTCGGCCAGGTAGCGTTCGGCGGTCCGGGCCGCCTCCGTCGTGTCGGCCTCCGAGCGGTGCTGCGGCCGGCTCAGTTCGGCCAGATCGGCTTCGGCCCGCAGTCCCAGGGCGTAGAGCGGGCCGATCCGCCCGATGAGGCCCGGAAGGACGACGGGGACGCGGTCCAGCGTCCCGAGGATCTCCCGGCGCGCGTCGCCGGGCCGGCCGTCCCACAGCGCCAGCTCCGCCCCGGCTTCGGCCAGCGGCCCGGTCCACTGGAGCTCCACCACGCGTTCGCAGAGTCGGAATAGGAGCTCCACCCGCCGGCGGGCGGCGTCATGTTCGCCTCGGACGACCTCCAGCAGCGCAAGCCGCTCATTGATGAAGATCTCCGAGACGCCCGGCGCTTCGTAGCGCCGTGCCCGCTCGACCATCTCGAGCGCCTCGGGCCAGCGCCCCGACCGGAAGAGTCCGTAGGCCCCTTCGCAGAGTGTGAAGCTGCCGTAGAACTGCGCGAGCCCGTGCTCCTCGTCGTAGGCGAACGCCTCGGTCGCGAGGGCGGCGGATTCGCCGAAGCGACCGCATTGATTCAGCGCGTCGGCGAGGTTCGCATACGCTCGGCCCACGTCGTCGACGCTCCCGATCTCGAGCGCGATCTCGAGGGCACGGCGCAGGTTGGCGAGACCGCCTGCCACGTCGCCCATGAGCGCGATGTCGTACCCGAGGGAATTGAGCGCGTGCCCCTCGACGTCCCGAGCGCCGATCGCCCGGGCGACCGCGACCGCCTCCTCGCAGACCGGCTTCGACTCGACCCAGAAACCCTCGATCATGAGGATCTGCCCGAGGCCCGCAGTCACGCGGGCGCGGGCCAGCGTGGGCGGGTCCGCGGGAACGAGTCGCACGGCCTCGCGGCACGCCTGGAGAGCGGTCACCCCATCCCCCGCGATCCAGGAGTAGCGGCACTGCCGCTCGCGGAGCATACCGGCGCGCACCGGTTCCGCGACGGGATCGACCAGCTTCAGGGCGTCGACGACCAGCGCGACGGCACGCGGGGCCGAGCTCGGGGCTGCGGCGCGTGCCGCCCGCTCGAGCAGTGCGACACCGTCGAACCCGACGCGGCGTGCGGCGTCGGGCACCCGATCCCAGAGCTCGAGCGCCCGCTCGTACTGCGCGTGCGCGTCCGAGAACGCGTAGACGGCCTCGGCCGCCTCTGCGGCGCGGACCGAGGTCTCGAGCGCACGCGTGAGGTCGCGGGCCGCGTACCAGTGGTGGGCGAGCTCCGCGGCCCCCGACGCGGTTCGCGCCCGGGCGCGGTCGCGCGCGAGAGCCTCGGCGAAGCGAGCGTGGAGGCGCGTGCGCTCGCCGGGCAGGAGCTCCTGGTAGACCGCCTCCCGCACCAGGGCGTGCCGGAAGGTGAACCGTTCTTCGTCACCCTGGGCGACGAGGATGTGCCGCTCGACCGCTTCTCGCAGCCTGCGCTCGATCTCGGCCTCTTCCAGTTCGGCGACGGCCGCGAGCAGCGGAGCCGCGACGCGGGGACCGGCGGCGGAACTGATCCGCAGCAGCTCCTGGGTCGGCTCACTGAGCGCGGCGACGCGGCCAAGGAGGACGTCACGCAGGACGCCGGGCAGCTCCTGGGGGCGGGCTTCCGAGGCGAGGAGCTCCTCCGCGTAGAAGGCGTTTCCGTCCGAGCGCGCGTAGATCCGTTCGACGAGGCCGGCTTCGATCTGGCCAGCCCTGATGGCGCGCACCTGGTCGGCCGACTCCGACCGGTCGAAGCGCGCCAGGTCGAGCCGTTCGGTCGCCCTGCCACGCTCCAGCTCGGCGAGGAACGGCAGCAATGGATGAAGGCGATGCAGCTCGTCGCTGCGGTAACTGGCGAGCAGCACGATCGCCGCGTCCCGGAGGTTGCGCGCCAGGTAGCCGAGCAGCTCGAGGGTCGACCGATCGGCCCAATGGATGTCTTCGACGACGAGGAGGCAGACGCGCCGGCGTGCCAGGCGATGGAGCAGGCCGAGGAACGTCTCGAACAGACGTCCCTGCGGCGATCCCCAGGCGAGGCCGGGGCCTTCCTCGACGCCGCCCTCGGGGGCGAGATCGGGCAGGAGCCGCGCGAGGTCCGCGCGACCCGGGCCGAGCAGCGCAGCCAGCTCGGCCGACGGGACCGCCGCGGCCAGGCCGCGGAGCGCCTCCGCGATCGGCGCGAACGGGACGCCACTTCCGCCGAGCTCGACGCAGCCCCCGATGAGCGCGAAGGTGCCCGATGCTCGCGCCCGGGCGATCGCCTCCTCCATGAAACGGGTCTTGCCGACGCCGGCCTCGCCGGCCACGAGCAGCACCGAGGCCACTTCATCGCCAGCATCTCGGAGAGCGGCAGCCACGCGTTCCAGCTCCGACCGCCGGCCGATGAACACTGGACTCGAGACCCGCGCTGCCACGCGCGCATTATCGGCTCCGACGTCGTCCCGGGTTCCGACCGCCGCCTGAGACCCGGGTCTGTCACGGCTATCCGTCACCGGTCCCCAGGCAACCCACCATCGGGTTCCGCCCGTAGGTCGGCGACAAGAGCGCCGTTGACGGAGTGCTGGCCCATCGCGCCCTCGCCCGCCTCGTCGGTGCAGACGTAGGAAGGCCCGTAGCCGGCGGCCTCGGCGGTCGACACGTGGTGGAAGCGGGAGGTCGCGACACGGCCGTCGGACAAGGTCGCCTGCCCCCCGGCCGCCGTCGTGGCGACGATGGCGGACGTCAGCAGCGCACCGGCGACCAGGGCCGCAAGGCGCCGCCGCACGGCGAGGCGCACGCGGGACGCCAGTGTCGGCGCGGCGATTCGTTCGTCCGCGGTGCGGACGCGTCCCTGCCTCGCCACGCGGGCCCGTTGTGCCTCGGCCTCCAGACCCGTGCCGCGCTCGCGCGCGAAGAACTCGATCGCATACCAGGTGTTCACGGCTCGGTCCTCACTCGTGGTGCGTGGTCCGGACGTGACCGGTCACCAGCGAGGAGCCTGGGCCTAAGGGGTGGCCGCCGGCATCGGGAGGAATCCGTAGTTCGCAGAGGTCGGGGCCTCATTTCGCGGGTACACGCGCAGCCGGGCGGTGCGCGGTGCGGGCGCGGGGCCGGCTCCTCTGGTGCACCGTTGGTGCAGTGGTGGCCTCCCTGACCGGGCCCTGGCTGGGGGGTACCGATCGGCCGCAAGTGTCGTGCCACACGATGACCCACACGTTTCCGCTCGAGTGCCCGCCGCTCGGGAGCCCAGCTTCGGGCTGGCCGGACCCTTGCGTTCGTCGGTCGGCGGGTGTCAACTACTGCTCGCGGTCTTGGAGGCCGGGAGTGATGCAGGAGGAAGCTGGCGATGGCAGCGAACGAGCGGTACCAGGACGCCTACGTCTTCGTCCCGTCCGGGAGCTCGAAGACACTCGACGACCTGAAGGCCCTCTGGAAGGAGGGCATCGTCAGGTACGCCACCCGGGTGCTCTCCGGAGCGTTCGGCGCGGTCGCCTTCGTCGAGGCGCCGATCGGCGACGAGGCCCTCTACGAGCTGCGGGATAAGCTCACCGCCGTCCGCGACAGGGTGAACCCGGGCACGAGCGTGGGGCTTGCGCTGCAGATCGGCCCGATGGCTCCGAGCCGCTGGAGCGAGAAGAAGAAGGTCGGCGCGTACGTCCGGATCCGCGCCCAGAACGGCATGGCGCTTGCCGTCTTCGACGCGGTCAACTCGTTGCCCGCGGGCGTCTACTTCGGCTCGGCGCTCGTCCTGGGCGACTGGGACGTCCTGCTCGAGCTCGGCGCGGATTCGCTCGAGGAGATGAAGCGACAGCTCATCGAACAGGTCCACCCGATCCCCGGCGTGCTCTGGACGGACAGCGCGGTCGTCATCAACGACATCCACGAGCCGGGCGGCCCGGGCGACCAGTGACCGCGAGCGGCGAGGCGCCTGGCCGCATGTGAGCCCATGCGGCCGATCGACCGGCCGCGCGGCCCGGCCGTCGGCGGTCCAGTCGGTCCTTTGCCACGCCTGCGGCGGCACGCTTCCCGCCGCCGGTTTCCGCTGCCCCACGTGCGGCGAGCCGGTCGTCCGGCCGGAGCGGAAGCTCGTGACGCTCCTCTTCGCCGACCTGGCCGGCTACACCTCCCTCGCCGCCTCGCTTGATCCGGAGGAGGTCTACGCGGTCGTCCGGCCGTGGATGACGGCCCTGCGACTGGTCGTCGAGGACCACGGCGGGACCGTGCCGCAGGTCATGGGCGACGGGTTCATGGCCGTCTTCGGCGTTCCCACCGCCCACGAGGACGATGCCGACCGCGCGGTCCGCGCGGCCCTCGCCCTCGCCCGGCGGGCCGGTGAGTTGAAGGCCCGGCGGACCGGCGTCGCGTTCCCTGGCCTGCACGTCGGGGTCAACACGGGTGAGGTCATGGTCGCCGGGTCGCGCGAAGCGTCCGGCTTCGCCGTGGTGGGGGACCCGGTCAACGTGACCGCCCGGCTGGCCGACCTCGCCACGGCCGGGCAGGTGCTGGTCGGGGACGCCACGCGGGCGCTCACCGCCCACACGATCCGCTACGGCCCGCGGCGTGTCCTCTCCGCCAGGGGCAAGCCCGAGCCGGTCCCGACCTACGAGGCGCTGGGCGCCCGGGCGCCCGGAACGGCGGTCCGGCGCGGCCGCCCCAGCTCGGGCCCGTTCGTCGACCGCGTCGCCGTCCTGCGCCGCCTGGCCGCCGAGGCGGAGGCGGTGCGGACGAGCGGACGGGCTCGCGTCCAGGTCATCGTCGACGAGCCCGGCGTCGGCAAGACCCGCCTCGCCGAGGAGCTGCGGGCCCGCCTGCCCGGTGCCCTCGTCCTCTTCGGCGCCTGCCACCCCTACGGCCAGCGGCTGCCCCTCGCCGGCCTTGCCGAGGCGGTGGGCGAGCCGCTCGGGATCCGGCCCGGCATGGCGCGCGAACGCGCCCGTCAGCGGGTGCGCCGCTTCGTTCGCGACGAGCTGGGCGACGCCGCCGGCTCCGTGATGGAGGCGCAGCTCGAGACGGTCCTGGGTCTCCATGGCGCCGGCGCGATCGGCGCCACGCTCGATCCGCGGTCCGCGATCCGCCCGGTGATCCGGGCGCTCGCCCGGGGCCGTCCCGCCGTCGTGATGCTCGACGACGCCCACTGGGCCGACCCCGATCTCCTGGCGCTCCTCGAGGATCTCCACCGCGCCCCGTGGCCGGAGCCGGTGCTCTTCCTGGCCCTCGCCCGCCCGGAACCCGAGGACTGGTACCGCGGCCTGCCGGCGATCCACCTCGGTGCGCTGGGGCCGCGCGAGGCGCGGCGGATCCTCGCCGGCGCGGTCGGCGGCGGCCTTCCCCCGGCCGTCGTCCGGCGGCTCGTCGAGCGGGCCGCCGGCAATCCCCTCTTCCTGGAGGAGAGCGGCCGGATGCTCGTCGAGTCCGGCGCCCTGGTCCGGGCCGGGCGCGCCTGGGCGGTCGCCGATCCGTCCGCCATCGACCGCGTCCCGGCGACGCTGCGCCTGCTCATCGTCGCCCGCCTGGACGGGCTCCCGCCCGAGGAGAAGCGGACGCTCCAGGAGGCCTCGATCGCCGGTGCGGTCACCTGGGATGGCCTCGTCGTGCGGCTCGCGGATGGGTCGGAGGCCCCGGGCCGCGCGTCGGCCGTCCGCGCTGCCCTCCGCGCGTTCGAGGGTCGCGACCTCCTCCGGCGCCGCCCCGCCAGCCAGGTCCGGGGCGCCGTCGAGCTGGAGTTCAAGCACGTGGTCATCCGGGACGTGGCCTACGAGTCGCTGCCTCGGTCCGAGCGTGCCCGTCGCCACCGGGTCGCTGCCGACTGGCTGCGCGAACGGATCGGCGAGGCGGCGGTCGCGCAGCTCGCCCACCACTACGAGCGGGCCTGGGAGCTCAGCCGCTCGCCGACCCAGCCGACTCCTGACCCGGCCGTCGCGGGGCTCGCCGCCGAGTACCTGCGGCGTTGGAGTGACGCGGTGTTCGCCGTCCAGCCGCGCCTGGCGGAGGCGGGCTACGGTCGCGGGCTGCGGATCGCCGAGGGCGAGCCGGACGCCGTGCACCCCGACGTCGTCGCCCAGCTCCTCATCGGTCGGGCGGAGAGCCTCGCCGAGCTGGGCCGCCACCGCGAAGCGATCGATGCCGCCGAGCGTGCGCGGTCGCTGGCGGCCGAGTCGGGGGCGACCGAGACGCGCGGCTTCGCCCTCCTCGCCCTCGGACGGGCGCGCTCGAACCTGGGCGACGTGGTCCCGGCCCGGCAGCTGATCGAGGAGGCACTCGCGTTCTTCGAGTCGGCCGGCAACACGCTCGGCCGGGCGCGCGCGTTCCACCGGCTCGCCGAGGCCTGCCGCTTCGACGACTTCACCACGGAGGTCCGCTCCTACCGGCGAGCCTACGCGCTCTACCGGCGGGCCGGCGCCCGGCCGGAACAGGCGATCGTCGCCGAGGACCTCGCCTACATCCTGACCGTCGTCGGCGGGCGCGCATTCGGGCGCTGGTTCGACCGCGCGAGACGCCTCGTCGGCCGGACCGGAGACGAACGCGGCCGAGCGGCGCTCCTGCGCGCCTGGGCGTACGCCGCCTGGTACCGCGGCGATCTCGACGACGCCCTGCGGGCCGCCCGCGAGGCGCGGCTGCCGGCCGCCGAGGCGGGCGACCGCTGGATCGAGGTCGACACCGTGCTCGTCGAGGCGCTCGTCCGCTCCGTCGCCGGCCCTCCGGCCGAGGCCGATCGGCTGGTCCGCCAGCTGATCGGGATCGCCGACGCGGTCGGCGCCCGCCATCTCCGGGCCCTCGCGCTCATCGCCGGGGCGCCGGCGGCCCTCCGGTCCGGCCGGCCACGGAGCGCCCTGCGGCGGCTCTCGGCGGCGCGGCGGACGCTCGCCGAACTCGGCGTGGCGATGGAGATGGCCGAGGTCGACCTGGCCGAAGCGGCGATCCACCTCGATCGGGGGGCCTGGGATCGGGTCGCGGCGCCGGCGACGGCCGGCGAGCGACGCGCCCGGGCGAACGGCTGGCGGCTGCTCGTCCCGCTCGGGCCGCTCCTGCGCGGGCGGGCGCACCTGGGGGCCGGTCGGCTCGCCGCCGCCAGGCGGGAGTTGCGCCGGGCCGCGCGCCTGGCCCGATCACTCGACGCGGTCGGACCGCTCGCCACGGCCGAGGCGGCACTCGCCGAGGTCTCGCTGCTGTCGGACGCCGACACGGGCGCCGCGGCGGCGCCCCCGGCGGGGCGGAGCCGCCCCGGCGCCGGGCTCACCTTCCGCGAGGCGATCGCGATCGGCCACGAGACGCAGGGGCTGCGGGCGTTTCATGACGGCGACCCCACGGCCGCCGTGGCGGCGTTCGGCCGGGCGGTCCGGGCCTGGAGTGAGCTGGGCCGCACGGCCTGGCAGGCCCGCGCGGAGCGCTTCCGCGCGGCAGCGCTCGAGGCGATCGGTCGCACGGCCGCCGCCCGGGCGGCGCAACGACGGTCGGCCTCGATCCTCTCGGCCCTGATCGAACGCCCGACCGCCGTGAGGGGAGCCGGCGGATCCTGAGATGGGCGAGGTCGAGGCGCTCGCCCGTCAGAGCGCGCGCATCCGGTTGTTCCTCGGGTTGTGCTCGACCTCGGCCAGCCGCAACGCCTCCATCACCGGCGGCACGTACATGCCGAACCGCCCGCGCAGGCCCTTCTTCAGCCCGTACCAGCCGCCGACGGGGTTGTCCGGCGAGCGGGCCCAGGCCTCGACGGTCCCCGCCGCCGCCGGCTTCTGCTCGTCCGCGCTCCCGAGCGGCATCCAGTCGCCATGTGCCTTGAGCATGGCGTGCAGGTCGGCCAGGCAGCGCAGGTGATGGCGGAGCTCGGTCGTGCCGACCCGGCACACCAGGGCCAGAGGGTCCAGCGCCTCGTCGCGGTACACCTGGTACTCCGACTGCCCGCTGGGCGTCCTCAGGAGCCAGGGCCGCTCCCGCCTACCCAGGCCACCCGCGTCGTCCGTCGGCATCTTCCGCAAACCTCCATCCCCGCCGGCGCCAGGAGAGCGAGTCTAGCCGCGGAGCGAGGGAGGTGTCTCGTGCGGGCCGGGTCGGGACCGCTCACCGACCCCCGACCGCTTCTCAGGACTTCCTAAGAATCGCAGGTCATCGTTCGGGTTCGACGGGCAGTCGTGACCCGACGGCCCGTGCTCGTTGACCCGCGCGAACGGAGGAACTGATGATCGAACCCACCCAGGTGACCTGCACGGAGCGGCTGCCGGGCCCACCGCTCTGGCGCATCGGCCTCGTGATCGGCGCGTTCGTGGCCGTGCTGGCGAGCGCCGCGCTGACGATGGGGGCCTCGCCCGAACCGTCGGCCAGCGCGTCGCCCGCCCCGGCGGCGACGACCTCGCCTTCCGGCGACGAGTTCCCGGGCGGCTTCTGGGGCGGCCCCGGCATGGGCGGCCGCCACGGCTTCGACGGCCCCGGCATGGGCGGCCGCCACGGCTTCGGCGAGATCACCATCACCGCCATCAACGGCTCGAACCTCTCCCTGAAGACGACCGACGGCTGGACGCGCACGATCGCCGTCACCGACTCGACGACGATCACCAGGGGCGGCCAGGCGATCGGCCTCGTCGATCTCGCGGTCGGCGACCGGATCCAGTTCCGCCAGAGCGGCAACGACGACGGCACCTTCTCGATCACCGCCATCGACGTCGTGGTGCCCCACGTCGCGGGGACCGTCACCGAGGTGACCGGGACCGGCTTTGCGCTGAAGGACCGCGACGGCCTGAGCTGGACGATCACCGTCAGCGGCTCGACCGCCTACAGCCTGGGATCGAGCGCCGGCTCCCGGTCGGACGTCAAGGTCGGCGTCGAGGCGTTGGTGGCCGGCACCGAGGGTTCCGGCAACTCGCTGACCGCGACCTCGGTCCGCGTCGAGCCTGCGCGCGTCGCCGGCGAGGTGACCGCCGTGAGCGGGGACACGATCACCGTCAAGCGCCAGGACGCGACCACCGCGACGATCAAGGTCGGGAGCGGCACGACCTACCAGGTCTCCGGGGTGACGGACGCGAGCCTCTCCGACATCACCGTCGGGATGCTGGTCGCGGCCGAGGGGACGCAGGGGTCCGACGGGTCGCTCTCGGCGACGGTCGTGTTCGGACTTCCCGCCGGTCAGCCAGGCTGGGGCCACGGCCGGATGCACGGCTGGGGCCACGGCCGGATGCACGGCTGGGGTTGGCCCGGCTTCCCCGGGGACGGGGCGCCGAGCGCCGACCCGAGCGGGAGCTCGAGCGGAGCCTGACACCCGACCCGATCCATCTCGCCACGGGCGCGGCCGAGCGATCGGCCGCGCCGGGCCATTGTCGTGGTCGGAAGCAGGCACGATGATGATCGGCGTCGAACCGGAGAAGGAGGCACGCAGACGATGGCCCGCAAGCGCCACCGCCGATGCCGTCCAGACCGGGACGGAGGTGATCGTGCGGTTCGGCGGTGACGTGCGCTTCGGGCGCGGGGCCGGCCCGGGCGCGAGCGCCGCACCGAGCGGCCCGATCGGCACGGCGAGCGCCGTGACCGTCGTGCCCTGAGCGCCGAGAGCCGTAGAACGATGCATCTCCTGGTCGTCGAGGACGATCAGCGCCTCCAGAGGGTGCTCAAGCGGTTGCTCGAAGAGGAACGTCACGTCGTCGAGGTCGCGAGCGACGGCCAGACCGGGCTCGAGCTCGCCACCGAGGCGCCCGGCATCGAGGTGGTGATCCTCGACGTCGGGCTGCCCGACATCTCCGGCATCGAGGTCGCGCGCCGCATCCGCCGGCGCGGGACCGACGTCGCCATCCTGATGCTGACGGCCCGCGACACGGTCGGCGATCGCGTCAGCGGGCTCGACTCGGGGGCCGACGACTACCTCGTCAAGCCGTTCGCCTTCGAGGAACTCTCCGCCCGCCTTCGGGCGCTGTCCCGCCGAGCGGTGCCGGGCCCGCGCCGCCCCGAACCGAGGTTGGCCGCCGGGCCGATCGAGCTCGACGAGGCCCGCCGCCGGGTGACGGTCGAGGGACGGCCGATCGACCTCAGCCCGCGCGAGTTCTCGCTCCTCGAGTGCTTCCTCCGCCACCCCGGGCAGACGCTGACGCGCGACCAGCTGATCGACCAGGCCTGGCCGTTCGGCGTCGCCATCACCCCCAACGCGGTCGACGCCTACGTCCACTACCTGCGCGGCAAGCTCGGTCCCGCCGGGAAGCGGATCGAGACGGTGCGGGGCGTGGGCTACCGGCTCGGCGATGCCTGACGGGATCGGGCCGACCGCCGGCGACGACTCCCTCGAGGGCGAGGCGGAGGCGGCCGACGCCCGCCTCGTTCGTGGCGTTGGCGCGCGTCTCGTGGCCTGGAGCGGCGGTACGACCCTCCTCGTCCTGCTGGCGCTGGCAGCCGCCCTCTACGCCAGCGTGGCGAACTCGCTCGAGGCGACCGGGACGGCGCTGCTCGAGAACCGGGCCGCGATCCTGCGCAGTCTCATCGAGCGCGCGCACGGCGAGCCGGCGGGTCCGCCGATCGGGTTCGTCTTCGGGGGAGGGTCGTCCGGCACCTTCGCGCTGCTCATCGGCCCGAACGGCGAGTCGCTCGGGCGCCCGGAGTTCTCCATGCCGGAGGGTCTCCCCGATCAGGGGTCCGCGGCGAAGGCTCACCAGGACGGCCGCGACGTCCGGTCCGCGACGATCGTCGGGGTCCCCGTGCGGATCCTCAGCGAACGCGTCGACACCAGGCAGGGCGCGCTCGTGATCCAGGTGATCGGTGACCGCACGGCCGAGCAGCGGACGCTCGACGCTCTCGTCGCCGTCCTGGTCGCAGGCGGCCTCGTGAGCCTCCTCGTCGCGGCCGCCTTCGGCGCCGCCTACGCGCGGCGGGCCCTGGTGCCGATCCGCGACTCGCTGGCGGCCCAGCGCCTCGCGCTCCGCCGGCAACGCGAGTTCGCCGCCGACGCGAGCCACGAGCTCCGCACGCCGCTCACCGTGATCCGCACCTCGGTGGACCACCTCGATCGCCACCGCGCGGAGCCGGTCGAGGCCGTGGGCGAGGCCCTCGGCGACATCACCGCGGAGGTCGACCGCCTCGCCGCGCTCGTCGACGATCTGCTGCTCCTCGCCCGTTCCGACTCCGGCGCGATCCCGCTCGCCCGCCTGCCGGTCGACCTGGGCGACGTCGCCGGCGACGGCGCGTCTTCGCTGTCCAAACCCGCCGCCGAGAAGGGCGTCCAGGTCGTCGTCGATCCGGAGCCGGCCACGGTGGACGGCGACCAGGCACGCCTGCGGCAGCTGGTCATGATCCTGGTCGACAACGCCATCCACCACAGCTCGCCGGGCGGCCAGGTTCGGGTCGCGGTGCGCTCGGAGGCGACGTTCGCGTCGCTCGTCGTGGAGGACGAGGGCGCCGGCATCCGCCCCGAGGACATGCCCCGCATCTTCGATCGCTTCTGGCGGGCGCCCGGCGCGCCGTCCGGCGGAACGGGTCTGGGTCTCGCCATCGCCGCCTGGATCGTCCGGCAGCACCGCGGACGGATCGACGTCGCCAACCGGCCCGAGGGCGGCGCGCGCTTCACGGTCCGCTTGCCAGCGCAGCAGGACGGGTGAACAACGTCGGGGAGGTGTAGCCGATGGCGCAGAAGGACGGCAGGCTGACCGATGCCGGCCGATCGCGCGGTGGTGACAGCAGGCAACGCCAAGCAGGGCCGCGCGGTTGCGCCATGTCGCCGGTCGGTGCCACAATGGCCGCTCTGCGGGAGGCGATGACGCGCGGTCCGCCTGGTCTGGATCGCCGGGGCCGCGTCGAGCCAATGGCGAACCCACCCCGCCATCGTCTCGAGGAGAGCTTCCCCATGTCCGTTCGTCGACGCGCCCCGCTGCCGATCGCGCTGTCCAGCGCGTTCCTCTCGCTCGCCATCATCGCCTCGCCGGCGACTGCGGCCGGTCCGACGGTTTCGGTGGTGGCCAGCGGTCTCGACAATCCGCGCGGGATCGACGTCGGGGCCGACGGGCGCGTCTTCGTCGCCGCGGCGGGCCACGGCGGCGACGCCGGCGGCTTCGGGACGAGCGGCCGCATCGTGGTGATCGATCACGGCTCCGTCCGCACCTACGTCGGCGGGCTGCCGTCGGCCATCTCCGACGAGGGCGAGGTGACCGGGCCGGTCAACGTGGCGCTTGACGCACGCGGCAATGCGGTCGCCGTCATCGGCGGTGGCCCGCAGGCCGTCGATCCCCGCTTCAATACCGTCCGGCGACTCAGCCCGCCGCTGGGCCGGATCCTTGGCGACGTCCAGGCCTACCAGAACACAGACCCGGACCCGACGGACATCGACCCGGTGCCGAACCCGTACGACTCGAACCCCTACGGCATCGCTGTTCTCGACGGCGCGCGGACCCTCGTCACCGACGCCGGCAACAACGACCTGCTGCTCGTCGGGCCGACCGGCCGGATCGTGACCGTGGCGCGCTTCCCGAACCAGATGATCTCGACCGCCTTCCTGCCGCCCTTCTTCGGCATCCCGAACGACATCGAGCTCCCGGCCGAGGCCGTGCCGACGTCGGTGGCGGTCGGGCCGGACGGCTACTGGTACGTCGGGGAGCTCAAGGGCTTCCCGTTCACCCCGGGCACCTCCCGGATCTGGCGCATCGCGCCGTCCGCGCGCGGCGTCACCTGCGACCCGGCGGCGACCAGCGGCCCCTGCACCCTCTACATGGACGGCTTCACGTCGATCACCGGGCTGGACTTCGGGCCGGACGGGAGCCTGTACGTCGTCGAGATGGTGAAGAGCGGTGTCCTCAACGCCTTCATCGGGGGCGACGTCATCGGGGCGCTCTGGAAGGTGAAGGGCGGCACGAAGACCGAGCTGGTCCCCGGCCGCCTGACGCTGCCGGGCGACGTGGCGATCACCCGCGGCGGGAGGATCTACGTCACCAACCTGAGCATCTCGGTGGGCGGCGGCGAGGTGCTCGCGATCACGCCGTAGAGCTGGCGGCCCGGGTGCCCTGACGGCTCGCGGCACCCGTCGAGCCGTCTCCCATCCGGAGCGCATGCGACCTCCGGCACTGTCGGAACCGGGCGACCGTGGCGTAGCGTCCGCGTGCCATGAGGAGATCACCGGCCGCGATCCTTCTCGCCACGCTCCTCGCCGCCTGCGGACCGGCGGCCAGCCCGAGCGCGACGCCGGCATCGATCGTCCCCGGAACGGTGAACATCGTCCGCGAGGCGGGCCTCGCCGACACGAAGCGGATCGAGCTCTACGAGATG
The DNA here is from genome assembly GCA_001794945.1 of Chloroflexi bacterium GWC2_73_18. Lineage (GTDB taxonomy): Bacteria > Chloroflexota > Limnocylindria > Limnocylindrales > CSP1-4 > GWC2-73-18. The sequence continues at coordinate 733 of MGMJ01000070.1, read as the reverse complement.
ACCGAGGGCGGCTACCTCTTCCGCGCCGCGATCACGTCTCCGGCCGACGTCGGGGCCGTGATGGCCGCCCTCGACCGACCGGTCGAGCTGACCCCGCGGGTGCGTTGTCCCGACCGCTTCCACGCCCACTTCGTCGGGCCGGCCGGCTCGCGCGTCGTCCTGGGGCTCGTCTGCGCCGATCTCCCCGAGGCGATCCGCGGGGCACAGGCGTTCTGGCGCAACCAGGACGCGAAGGTGCCCGACGAGGCCGCCCGCGTCATCGCCGACGCGGTCGCCCGCTCCCCGGCGCCTGCCTCGCTCGCCTCCGACCCGGTCGTCGGGCAGGTGGTCGCCGAGCTCGCCTCCTCCATCCCCGGCGCCGACGCGTACGCGGTCTACGACTGGCGCCGCGTCGACGTCAACCGGAGCACGGCCCTCGGTCGTCCCGAGCACTGGCTCTACGTCTCGGCCGAGTGGCTGGTGGAGGTGAGCTGGCTGCCGTCGCCCGCGCCCGCCTTCGAGGTGTGGGTGACCGTCCCCGCGGCCGGGCTGACCTGGCATGGGCAAGGGCAGGCCGGCGCGATCGTCGAGGCATCGGTCGGGCCCTGAACCGTTGGGTCGGCCACCCGCGGGCGGTGACTCAGGGGCTGTAGATGAAATCCGACGTCTCCCGTGCCACCAGGGCCGGCGGCGGCGGTACGGCGGGGCACCTGGGGGTGAGCCTGGGTGACGATGATGCGCACGGCGGACATCC
>MGMJ01000069.1:1789-5980 GCA_001794945.1 Chloroflexi bacterium GWC2_73_18 | reverse complement strand
AGCGTCGCCGGCCGCCTCGCCGTCACAGGCCGGTGAGTCTCTCCGGGTGGTGGAGACCGCCCCCGAGCGAGGTCTCATCGACTCGATCATCAGCGACGTGCTCGGCTTCTTCTTCGGCTTCTGAGCGAGCGACATGTCCGAGCCGCTTGCGCGGCGCGGACCAGCCGCTAGACTGCCCGCGATGGTGGAGATCGTCGGCGCTCGGGAGCTGGCCAAGACGTACCGTCTCGGCAACAGCGAGGTCCAGGCGCTGCGGGGCGTCACGCTCGAGGTCGCGGGGGGCGAGTTCGTCGCTTTCATGGGCCCCTCGGGCTCGGGCAAGAGCACCCTCCTCCACCTGCTCGGCGGCCTCGACCGGCCATCCTCCGGCGAGGTGATCCTCGACGGCCAGGCGATCTCCCACCTCTCCGACGACGACCTGACGCGTCTCCGTCGCGACAAGACCGGCTTCGTCTTCCAGTTCTTCAACCTGATCCCCACGCTCACGGTCGCGGAGAACGTCGGGCTGCCCTTTCTCGTCGCCGGGCGCGACCCCCGCTCGGCCGAGAACGCCGCGGAGATCGCTGCCGTGCTGGAGTGGCTCGAGCTGACCGGCAAGGAGCGCCACCGGCCGGACGAGCTCTCCGGGGGCGAGCAGCAGCGCGTCGCCCTGGCCCGCGCCCTGGTCATGCGTCCGGCGGTCGTCTTCGCCGACGAGCCGACCGGCAACCTCGACTTCACCAGCGGTACCGAGGTGCTCGAGCACCTCTTCCGCAGTTGCGTGCAGCGGGAGCAGACGATCGTCCTGGTGACCCACGACGCCAAGGCGGCCGCCTATGCCGACCGCGTCTTCTTCGTCCAGGACGGACGGATCCTCGAAGAGATCGTCCTTGGGCGGCGCGAGGAGCACGGTGCGAAGCCTCTCATCGATCGCCTGGCGCAGCTTGGCCTCTAGGAGGCTGCGCAGCCTCCTGACAGCGGCCGGCATCGCCCTCGGGGTGGCGGTCGTCTTCGCCGCCCTGGCGACCGACCGCGGCGTCGACGAGTCGATCGAACGGGCGGCCCGCGACCAGGTCGGCAGGGCCGACCTGCGCGTCGTGGCCTTCGAGGAGGGCGGCCTCTCGGCGGCGACTCTGGCGGCCGTCCGCGCCAGCGAGGGCGTCGCCGTCGCGTCGCCGGTCGTCGAGCACGTCACCTTCGCCCAGGTGCCGGACCGGCCCGACCTCGGCCTCCTCGTGGTGACCGGCATCGATCCCGAGCTCGATGTCCAGGTCCACGACTACCGCCTCACCGCGGGGGTCTTCCTCGGGCGCGACACGGCGGAGAGCGTCCTGCTGCCCGACGAGTGGGCGCGCGAGCGCGGGATCGGCGTTGGAACCGAGGTGACCTTCCCCGGGGCCGGCGGGGAGGCGACGCTCCGCGTCATCGGGCTCCTGGCGGCGAGTGGGCCGGCGCGGGCCCACGACGGGCAGGTCGCCTTCGTCCTGCTCGGCACGGCGCGCTCGCTCTTCGCCCTGGGCGACGCGTCCAGCCGGATCGACCTCCGCCTCACCGACGGTACGACCGTCGAGACGGCCGAGCAGGCGCTGGAGCAGAGCCTCCGCTACGAGCCGTACCTGCTCGAGCGGACCTCCGACGTCGCCGCGGCGATGCGCGCCTCGGCCGCCGACTTCCGCTCCACGACGCTGCTCCTGGCCGCCATCGCGCTCTTCGTGGGCGGTTTCCTCATCTACAACACGCTCTCCATGTCCGTCGCCGAACGGATCCACGAGATCGGGCTCCTGCGCGCGGCCGGGGCGACGAGCGGGCAGATCACCGGGCTCTTCCTGCTGGAGGCGCTGCTGCTCGGGATCCTCGGCTGCGCCGCCGGGTTGCTGGGCGGGGTGGGGCTGGCCCAGGCGATGGCGACCTGGGTGCGGAGCACCGGCTCGGTCCCGCTCGACGCCCTGCCGATCCCCCCGGCCGGCGCGGTCCTGGCGGTCGGCCTCGGCCTCTTCGTGACGGTCGCGGCCGCGCTCCGGCCGGCCCGTCGTGCCGCCGGCATCACGCCGATCGAGGCCCTCCGCTCGCGCTCGCCGCAGCGCAGCGGCTTCGATCCGCGCCTGCGTTGGCTGATCGCGATCGACGTCGTCGTGGCCATCGTCGGCATCACCCTGTGGCCGATCGCCACCGGCGGTGATCAACCCGCCGGCGGCCTGGCGCGCCCGTACGTCGTCTTCGCCCTGCTCGTGGCGGTGGCGATCGCCTCGCCCCTCTTCCTGGGGCCGCTCGGGCGCATCGCCGGCCTCCCCTTCGGCGCGTTGTTCCGGGTCGAGGCGCGCCTGGCGCGGGGAACGCTCGTGCGCGATCGTGGGCGCGCCACCTTGACGCTCGGCGCGCTGATGGTCGGCCTGGCCATGATCGTGGCGATCGGCACGCTCGCCCAGGGCGCGCGGCGGGCCGGCCTGGCCTGGCTCGAGTCGGTGGTCCCCGGTGATCTCGTGGTACGTGCCGTCGCCCCGGTGCCGCTCGACTTCGCCGACGACCTGGCCGCGGTCGACGGCGTCGCCCGCGTCACGCCGCTTCGCCCCTTCGACATCGACATGGAGGGGCGCGGGGTCGACGCCGTCGCCATCGAACCGGGGGCCTACGATGAGGCCGGCGCACTCGACTTCATCGCCGGCGACCGCGGTGCCGCGCTCGGGGCGCTCGAGCGGGGCGGGGCGATCGTCGTCCCGGAGTCCGAGGCGACACGGCTCGGACTCGCCATGGGGACGCGGGTCCGGGTCCGCACGGGAGCCGGGGAAAGCGAGCTGGAGGTGGCCGGGATCGTCGCCCGCTCGTTCCCCGGCAGGGCGGGCGAGGCGGTGTTCGTCGGCTGGCGCGACGCGCGCGACCTCTTCGGGCTGCGCGACGCGACGCTCTTCGCCGTGCGCACCAGCGCGGGCGCAGCGCCGGCGACCGTGCGGGCGGCCATGGCCGACGTCGCGGGACTCTACGCCATGCAGGTCTTCACCGTCGAGCAGGTCGCCGCCGCCCTTGACGACCAGCTCGGCCGGATCTTCGGTCTCTTCGATGCGCTCGCCCTGGCGGCGCTCGTCGTGGCCACGCTCGGCATCGTCAACACCCTCACCATGAACGTCTACGAGCGGGTCCGCGAGATCGGCATCCTGCGGGCGACCGGCATGACGCGCCGGGGCGTCTGGCGGATGGTCGTCGTCGAGGCGGGGATCCTCGGCCTGGCCGGCGCCGTGCTCGGGATCGTGGCGGGCGTCGCCATCGGTGTCACCACCCTCCTCCTGTCGCGGACCGCCGCCTTCCAGCCGCCGCTCGACCTCCCCTGGCCGGTCATCGGCGCCGCACTCGTGCTCGGCGTGGCGACGGCCATGCTGGCCGCGTACTATCCGGCCCGGGTGGCGGCGGGCACGACGATCGTGCGGGCCGTGCGGCACCAGTGAGGGGAGGCGCGGCGTGAACGTTCCCGGTTTCCTCGTCCGCCAGTTCTACGTGGCGGGGAGCCTGCGCAACGCCGGCGAGGGCTTCGAGCTGCGGGCCCGTAGCGCGTTCGGCGACGGGATGCTGGTCGGGATCGGCCGCCTCAGCGTCGACGGCCGGCCGATCGATCGCGCCGCGGTCGCGGCCTTCCCGGACGATGGTTCGTCGCCGATCCTGGCGGCCGACGTCAGCCGGCGCCGGCCGGTGCGTTTCCGGCGGGGCGACGCCATCACGCTGCGCGTCGCTGGCACCGTCCTCGAGCCGGGAGAGCACCACCTGGCGGTCGAGCTGGACGAGCTGAACCTGGGCCGGCTCCGTTTCGAGATCAGCGACCGGCTGGCCGGTTGAGCGCCCCGCTTCGCTTCATCGCCCATCCCGGCGCAGGTCGTGGCGCCTTCCGGCGGCGCTGGCCGCCGATGGCGGAGGCGCTGGCCCGGGCCGGGCTGGCCCACGACGTCGTCCTCACCACCCGGGCCGGTGAGGCGGCCGAGCTGGCGGGCGCCGCCGTCGCCGACGGCGTCCGGCTGGTCGTCGCGGTCGGCGGTGACGGCACGCTCCACGAGCTGGTCAACGGGGTGCTCGGGGATGCCGATCGCGCCCCGGACGGGGTCATGGTCGGCCTCGTGCCGGCCGGACGCGGGAGCGACTACGCCCGCGGCCTTGCGCTCGATGCGCGTCCGGAGGTGCTCGTCGCCCGTTTCGCGGCCGCGCTCGACGGCGATCCGGCGGCGGTGCGGC
>MGMJ01000069.1:920-1782 GCA_001794945.1 Chloroflexi bacterium GWC2_73_18 | reverse complement strand
TCGAGCCACCGAGCCGGCCCGACGGGGCGGCCGTGCGCCGTTTCGTCAACGAGGCGGGGTTCGGCTTCAGCACGTACGTGGCCCAGCGGACGACGCGCTTCCCGCCGGCGCTGGGGGCCTGGCTCTACACCGTCGCCGGGGTCGTCACCATCATCGACTGGCGACACCGGGCGCTCGAGCTGACCTGGGACGATGGGATGACTGAGACACGGCGGATCGCCACGGTGGAGCTGGCGCTGGGGCGCTTCGCCGGCGGTGGCATGCTCGTCGCCCCCGATGCCGACCCGGCCGACGGCCTCTTCGACGTCATGATCGTCGGCGAACCGGGCCGCCTGGAGCTGCTCACCTTCTCCTGGCGGATCCGCTCCGGCGACCACCTGCGCAGCCCCCGCGTCAGCGTGCGACGGACGGCCCGCCTCGACGCCCGCGTCGTCGACGACGGCGGGCCGGTCTACGTCCAGGCCGACGGCGAGCTGCTGGGGCGCGAGCCCTTCGCCGCGCGGCTGTTGCCCGGTGCCCTCGCCTTCGTCGGCTGAGCTTTCTGCTACGCTTCGCCCTCCGATGACGATCGCGCCGCGGCTCGTGCGCGTCCCGCCTTTCGAGCGCGGGATCACGATCGGCGACTTCCTTGTCCCGGTGCGCATCGGGGAGCGCCTCTCGTCGCGCGTCCGCCACGTCGTGCTGATCCTGCTCGGCACCGCCCTGATCGTGGTGGGGGCGCGGCTCAGCTTCTACCTGCCGACCGACCCGCACGTCCCGGTGACGCTGCAGACGTTCGGCGTCCTCCTCTCCGGCGCGGCGCTCGGCTTCCGGCGCGGCGTGGCGGCGAGCCTCCTATACCTCGCCCTCGGCGCGGTCGGCC
>MGMJ01000069.1:0-902 GCA_001794945.1 Chloroflexi bacterium GWC2_73_18 | reverse complement strand
CCTCACCCTCGGTACGACCGGTGGCTACCTGGTCGGCTTCGTGCTCGCCAGTGCGCTGGTGGGGCGCCTGGCCGAGCTGGGCTGGGACCGCCGGGTCGGCGGCGCGGTGGCGGCGATGGCGCTCGGCGAGCTGGTCATCTTCGCCGTCGGCGTGCCCTGGCTCGCGGTCGCCCTCGGCGCTCCACCAGCGACCGCCCTGGAGTACGGTCTCTGGCCTTTCCTCCCCGGCGACCTCCTCAAGCTCCTCGCCGCGGCCGGGCTCCTGCCGGCCGCCTGGTGGGTCGTTCGCCACACGCCCGCGGAGCGCTGAAGCCCGCCGTCGCGGGGCGCCACCATGACGAAGGAGGAACTGCGGCGACTCCTTGCCTGGGACGACTGGGCTTTCGGGCGCCTGCTCGCGACGGCCGTCGAGACGTCGCCGGCCGAGCTGGAGGACGAGCTCGGGCCCGAGGGAGGGATCCGCGACATCCTGGCGCACGCGGTCGGCGGGAGCCTCCTCTGGCTGGCGCGGTGGGAGGGCAGGGGCCGCAGCGCGCCGCCGATCCACACCCGGGAGGCTCGCGCGAGCGCCCATCCCGACCTTGCGGCGGTGCGCGCGGCGGCCGGCGCGCTGGCCGGCGCCCGGGATGCCTGGCTGGCGGCACGGAGCGAGGCGGACCTGGCCGCCGACTTCCGCTGGCGCGACTCACAGGGCCTCGACTGGGTCGCCCCGCTCTGGATCACCTGCGTCCACGCCGTCACCCACGCCACGCAGCACCGGGCCGAGGCGGCGCTCCTGCTGACGCGCCTCGGTCACTCCCCGGGTGACCTCGACCTCGTCTACCGCGAGCGCCGGCCGGCCGGCTGAGGGGCCGTATACTCACCGTCGCGCGCCTGTAGCTCAGCGGACAGAGCGAGTGGCT
>MGMJ01000068.1 GCA_001794945.1 Chloroflexi bacterium GWC2_73_18 | reverse complement strand
GCCCGGCACCCTCGCCTACCTCCTCTTCGACCTGGTCCACCTCGACGGACGCGACCTAGGCGCGGTCCCGCTCGTCGATCGGAAGCGCCTCCTCGCCTCGATCCTGGCGCCCCACGAGACGATCCGCCTCAGCGAACACACGGTCGGCGACGCGCCGGACGTCTTCGCGGCGATGCGCGAGCTCGGGATCGAGGGGGTCGTCATGAAGCGCGCCACCTCCACCTACCAGCCCGGCCGGCGTTCCCCCGACTGGCTCAAGGTGAAGGCGCTCCAGCAGCAGGAGTTCGTCGTCGGCGGCTTCACCCGCCCCAAGGGGGCGCGCGCCGGTTTCGGCGCGCTGGTCGTGGGCCTCTACGAGCGCGACCGCGAGGGCACCGATCGCCTTCGTTACGCCGGGCACGTGGGGAGCGGCTTCGACGATGCGTCGCTCGCCGAGGTCTCCGTTGCGCTCGATCCGCTCGTCACCGATCGGTCGCCGTTCGCCGTCGAGCCGAAGACCAACGAGGTCGCCACGTGGGTGCTCCCCGAACGGGTCGCCGAGGTCCGCTTCGCCTCCTGGGTGACCGGCGAGGACGGCGAGCCGCACCTGCGCGCCCCGGTCTTCCTCGGCCTCCGGGACGACGTCCCTCCCTCCGAGTGCCGTCGCGAGGCGCCGGCGCGAGCGACGACGGCGGTCCGGAGGCGCCCGGCCGCCATCCGCCCCTCCGCGCCGGCCGAGCCGCCCGCGCCGGTCGCCCCACTCGCCACGCCAAGGGCCGCCTCGGCCGCCATCGACCCGCGCGACGTCGCCACCCCGACCGAGATGGAGGCCCTCGAGGGGATCCGCCGGGAAGGGACCTGGGAGCTCCAGGGGCGCCGGCTCCGCCTCACCAACCTCGACAAGGTCCTCTTCCCGGCGGTCGGGCTGACGAAGCGCGACCTCGTGCGCTACTACGTCTCGGTCGGGCCGTGGCTCCTCCCCTACCTGCGCGACCGCGCGGTCAACACCAACCCGCGCCCGGACGGCGTCGGCGACCCGGGCTTCTGGCAGAAGCAGGTCCCCACCCACGCCCCGCCGTGGGTCCGCGCCTGGCACTACGAGGGGCGCCACGACCGGCCCCACGACTACGTCGTCTGCGACACGCTGCCGACGCTCGTCTGGCTCGCCAACCTGGCCGCCATCGACCTGCATCCCTGGACGAGCCGGATCCACGCGCCCGACCAGCCCGACTGGTGCCTCTTCGACTTCGACCCGGCCGAGGGCGCCGGCTTCGAGGAGGTGGTCCAGCTGGCGCTCGCGCTGCGGACGACGCTCGAGCACCTCGGGCTCCAGGGCTTCCCCAAGGTGAGCGGCCAGACGGGCGTCCAGGTCTACCTGCCGCTGGCGCCCGGCCACACCTTCGAGCGGTCGCGCGCCTTCGCCCAGGAGGTCGGCCGGCTCATCAGTGCCGCCCTTCCGGACCTGGTCACCTGGGACTGGGAGGTCGCGCGGCGGACCGGGAAGACGCGCATCGACTACACCCAGAACGCGGTCAACAAGACGCTCGCCATCTCCTACAGCGTCCGGCCGACGGCGCGCGCCGCGGTCTCCATGCCGGTCACCTGGGACGAGCTGGAGAACGACCCCGACCTGCGCCCCGACCGCTGGACGATCCTCGACGCGCTCGAGCGGATTGCGGCCGTCGGCGACCTCTTCGCGCCGGTCCTCACGCTCCGCCAGGAGCTCCCCAACCTGGGCGGGGCCGGGTAGCCGTCCATGACGACCGGGACGTGGCGCACGAAGGCCGGCCGGCGGGCGCTGCCGGTGCTCCTCGCGACCGTGTTCGCCGCCTGCGCCGGGCCGGTCCCGTCACCGGTGGTTTCCGCGACCGCGTCGCCGGTTCCCACTCCCACCGCGACGCCAACGAGCGCGAAGCCGACTCTGTCGGCGTCGCCGGAGCCGACCGCCACGGTGACGCCGATCCCATCGGACTGGCCCCTGCTGGCCGACCCGGACGCGCTCACCCGCATCTGCGAGGCGCCACCCGATGGGGAGTTCGACGACACGATCCGCTGCGGTGGCGCAATCGAGGAGGCGCTGCGCGCACTCGGCGCCAAGGCTCGGGCCGTCCTGCGCGCCGACTTCGCCTACGGGCCGGTCTGCCCGCCCGGCGTGCCATGCCCGGTCACGCCGGACGCCGGGCACGTCGTCTTCTCCTGGCCGGCTCGGCCGCTCCCTGTCGTCAGGGTGGCGCTCGACGAGTACGGCGCCATCATCGCCTATCCGCCCGAGCCGCTCCCCTTCGAGCCGCCGCCCCCGCCCGTCGTCACCTCACCGCCCGCTGCGCGGCCGGACGTCGGGGAGATGCCGCCGCCCGAGGTCGCCCATCGGGCACCCTACCCGTACTGTGGGCAGGACGGCGGCGGGCTGATCGGGCCGGTCGACGAGGTCGGTCGGCGCTGCTTCCTCGACTCGGTCCTCGCGGGCAGGGCGGCCGAGTTCGTCGTTCGCCTCGTCACGGTCGAGGGCGACCCCGTCACGGAGGTCTGGCGTTTCGCCGGGTCGGGCCCGATCGTCGTCTACGTCGACCAGACACAGGACAGCTTCAGCACCGGGGGCTGGCTCCGCCTGGCGTGCTCCCTCGTCCGGGACGCGGCGCCGTGGACCTTCGGGCGAGGCGATTGCACGGTCACACGCCTGCCCTGACCGCACCGACCGCGCGGACTACCCCGCGGGCAGCACCTCCAAGCCCTCGGCGGCGAAGTCGGCATCGAGGGTGATCCAGGGTGCGCCGCGGAGCCAACTACAATCCGGCTGTGAGTTCGAGCTACACCGCCGGCGGGGAGTACCTCTTCCCGACGCGGATCCATGCCGACCGCGGCGCCGGGACGCTCGAGATCGAGTGGCCCGACGGCCACCGGACCGTCTACGACGCGCCGACGCTGCGCTGGCTCTGCCCCTGCGCCTCCTGCCGGGGAGAGGCCGGGATGCCCGGCTGGCTCGACTCCAACCCCACGCTGACGCCGGAGCAGACGCGCCTGGTCGACGCCGTCCTGGTCGGCTCCTACGCCCTCTGCCCCACCTGGGCCGACGGCCACCACACCGGGATCTACCCCTTTGAGCGGCTGCGCGAGGCCTGCCCCTGCCCCGAGGACGTGGCGCGGCGGGCGGCGGCGGCCGAGGGTGGGCGCCGCTGATGGGCGACGCCGCGAGGGTGGCGCGGACGCCGCGCCGGAAAGGAGCATGACGATGCTGATCTCCACCACGAACTTCATCGCCGGCCATCGGGTGGCGGAGACCAAGGGCCAGTGCTTCGGCCTGGTCGTGCGCAGCCGCGGCCTCTCCGGCAACATCGCCGCGGGCCTCCGTTCGATCATCGGCGGCGAGATCAAGGAGTACACGCAGCTGCTCGAGGACACGCGGCGGCAGGCGATCGACCGGATGGTCGCCAACGCCGCGGCGATGGGCGCCAACGCCGTGCTCTCGATGCGCTTCGACAGCTCCGAGCTGAGCGGGGTCATGTCGGAGATCGTCGCCTACGGCACGGCCGTGGTGATCGAGCCCGGGCCGTCGGGCTACGAGCAGCCGCGGTAGGCGGATCCCGGGAATGGACGGCATCTCCTTGGCCGGGGTGATTCGCGTGCTCGCCGGGCTCATCGGTTTCGTCCTCTTCGCTGCCGGGCTCGGCGCCATCGCCGTCGGGGAAACGGCAGGCGGGCTCGGGGCCCTCATCGCGGGCGGCATCATCCTCGTGGTGGTGGCGCTCGAGGTGACGCGTTACCGCTCGCGTGCCCAGGAGGAACGCGGCCCGGCCGGCTTCGAGCAGACGGGCGAGGTCTTCCTCGACCCGACGAGCGGCGAGCGGATGCGGGTCTGGTTCGATCCGCGGACCGGCGAGCGCCGCTACGAGGCCGACCGCTGAGCCGCGGGCCGCACGAGACCGAGCTGAAGTACGCGATCGAACCGGGCGCGCCGGCCGCCCGGCTCCTCCGCGCCTCCAGGATCGGCCCGTTCGCGGCAGGACCGGTCCGCGACGTGCGCGTGACCGATCGCTACCTCGACACGCCCGACGGCGCGCTTGCCGCGGCCGGCTACGTCGCTCGCCTGCGCCGGGCCGGGTCGGAAGTGGACCTCGACGTCAAGAGCATGGCCGCCGAGAGACGGGGTGCGCTCCACCGCCGCGAGGAGCTGAGCGGTCGGGCCGGCGAGGAGACCGACCCGCGATGCTGGCCGCCCGGCCCGGCGCACGACTTCCTTCTCGAACGCATCGGCGACCGGTCGCTCGCCGAGCGGTTCACCGTTCGGCAACGCCGTCGCGAGCGGACGTTGACGGGGGAGGGGGCGGAGATCGCGCTCAGCGTCGACCGGGTCGAGGTCCTCCACGGAAGCCGAGCCGCCCGCTTCGCCCAGCTCGAGGCGGAGCTGCGTGACGGCGACGAGGCGGTGCTCGAACGGCTCGCGGCGGAGCTGACGCGGTACGCGTGGCTCCGCCCCGAGGCGCGCTCGAAGTACGAGATCGCCTGTACGCTCCTCGGCGTGACGGCCGCTCCCCCCACCCCCGCGGCCATGGCGGTCCGCGTCCTCTTCGTCTGCACCGGCAACTCGGCGCGCAGCCAGATGGCGGAAGCGTTGCTCGACCAGCTCGGCGGCGGCCGCTTCGAGGCGGCGAGCGCGGGCACCCATCCCAAGGGGGTGAATCCGCTCACGGTCCGCGTCCTCGCCGAGATCGGGATCGACTGGTCGGCGGCGCGGTCGAAGTCCGTCGAGGAGTTCCTGGGGCGCCCCGTCGACCACGTCGTCACCGTCTGCGACCAGGCGCGCGAGGCCTGCCCGGTCTTCCCCGGCGCGCGCGCGATGCTCCACTGGAGCCTGGAGGACCCGGCCGCCGCGGGGGGGGCCGAGGAGGAGCGGCTGGCCGTCTTCCGCCGCATCCGCGACGAGATCGCGGGGCGGGTGCGCGAACTGGTCGAGGCTCAGCCGACCTCGAGCTCGGCGAGCAGGCCGAAGTGGTCGGAGGGGTAGAGCGTCGGATCGCCGGCCGCGGGACGGTCGAAGACGAGGCGGCAGGAGCGTACGGCGATCGCGCCGCGGACCCAGATGTAGTCGAGGCACTCGGGGATCCCCTCCGTGTCCATCGCCGGCGCGACCAGCCCGGAGGGCCAGGTCACCGGCGGATCGGCGCCGTTCGCCTCGGCGAAGGCCGAGCGGAAGCCGGCGGCGCGCATGCGGGCGCAGGCCGGCTCGAGCGGATCGGCGTTGAAGTCGCCCATGACCAGCTGCCCGTTGGTGGCCGGGGCGCTGTCGAGCCAGCCGACCAGGGTCGAAACCTGGGCGTCCCGCTCGGCCTCGGCGCCGGACGGGTGGTGGAGGTGGGTGACCGCGACGAACAGGCTCGCTCCCTCGGGGAGGGCGACCCTGGCGCCATGGGCCGCGCGCCCGAGGCCCAGCTCGACCCGCCCGAGCAGGTCGGCCGCCAGTGGCTCCCGCACGAGGAGGCTGTTGCCGAACTCGGGGCGCTGGGCATGGCCGCGGAGGACCCGGTAGTGGGCCGGGCCGGCAGCGGCGATGAGGCGATCCTGCTGCATCGGGTAGACGACCTCCTGGAGCGCGAAGAGGTCGGGGCTGAGCGCCGCCGCCTCGGCGAGCAGGAGCGGGAGCCGCTCATCCCAGCGGTCGGCGAAGTTGAGGATGTTGAATGTCGCGACGCGCAGGCACGCCACGCTCAAGGCCGTGCCGCCTACGTGCCGGCGCCGGCCAGCGGGGAGGCCGCCGTGGTGCGCCGCCCGCCGAACCCGCCGACGGGGAGACGCCTCCCACCGGAGAACGCGCGGGCGAGCTCGCTGAGGCGCCGGGCGGCGGCCGGCTCGAGCGAGTAGTGGATCCAGGTCCCCCGCCGCTCGGAGCGGACGACACCGGCCTCGCGGAGCACCTTGAGGTGGTGCGAGACGGTCGGCTGCGAGACGTCGCAACAGGCGGTGAAGTCGCAGGCGCAGACCTTGTCGTCCGCGGCAAGCTGGCGGACGATCGCCAGCCGCGTCGGGTCGGCGAGCGCCTGGAGGAGGCGGACGTCGGGGTCGAGCGATCGCTTCGTCACCACCCCATCATATCGAACCCGGTCGATGAATGCGACGGTCGGCACGGCGTGCCGGGACGTTCGGCCCTCGGTCCCCCGGCGGCGTCAGTGTCAGCGTTGCGCTCGTGACGCTGGCACGACCTCCGATCTCGAGATCGACACGGGCGTCCGCCACGACCGGCCGGTCGTAGCGATGGGCCGACTCCTCCTGCGTCTCGAGGACTTCCGGCTGCTGCCGATCTTCGTGGTGGTAAGCATGGCGATAGGCGTCGGAGTCGGGAATGCGCTCCGGATCTCCGACTTCGCGCTGACGCCGCCGATCGACGCGCTCAAGGCGATCGCCGCTGGCACCTTCCGGCCGACGGTGCCGAACGCGATCTCGCTCGGTGTCCCGGTCGGCCTCTTCGCGATGATGTACCCGGCGATGACGAACGTCCGCCTCGGCGAGGTCGGTGCCGCGGTTCGGTCACCGCGCCAGCTCGCGCTCGTCCTGCTCTTCAACTACGCGGTCGCGCCGTTCCTCATGCTCGGGCTGGCGAACCTGTTCGTTGCGGACCCCGAGCTTCACACGGGGCTGGTCCTCTACGGCCTCGCCCCGTGCATCGCGATGGTCATCATCTTCACGTTCCTCGCGAAGGGCAACACGCCGATGGCGCTCGTCTTCGTGGCGCTCAACTCGGTGGTGCAGATGCTCCTCATCCCCGTGTACGCGCGAGTCCTGATCGGCAACGTGCGCTTCGACGTGAGCGTCGTCGCCGAGAGCGTCGTCCTCTACCTCGGGCTTCCGCTCCTGGCCGGGGTGCTGACGCGGATGGCCGTCGTGCGTCGCGGCGGCGAGGCGGCGATGGAGGCGCTCAAGCCGGCCCTGAACGCGGTCTCGATCCTGGGGCTCCTCTTCACCCTGATCGTGATGTTCGCGCTCAAGGGCGATCTCATCCTCGAACGGCCGGCGATCGTCGCGGAGATGGCCATCCCGATGGCGTTCTTCTTCGCGACGATGTTCTTCGCCGTGCTGCTCATCGGCTCGCGGCTGCGGTTCCGGTACGAGGACGCCGTCGCGGTCGCCTTCAACTCGACCGGTCGCGACTTCGAGATCGCGATCGCCATCGCGATCACGGCCTTCACCCCGACGGTCGCACTCGCGACCGTCGTGGGGCCGCTCATCGAGGTCCCGGTCATGCTCTTTCTCGTCTGGTCCGCGATGCGCCTTCGCGGGCGCTGGTTCGGCCCGCCGCAGCCGGGGTGGACGTCGGTGCCGGGAACCGCCGCGCTGGCCGTCGATGAGGAGTGAGGCGCCCGTCTGCCCGAGCCGCTGCTCCTGAGCGGGATCAGCGGCCAGGCGCGGTGCACCACCGGGGTGTGCCCTTCGGCCCGTGCGATGACCACCGGTCGCGGTCCGCATGGCACTGGCCGCCCCCGTGGCGCCACCGCGACCATCCAAAGCGACTCAGCACCTGTTGACGACGCGCGGGTCCGCCAGAGGCGGGCCGGCGACGCATTAGCCCACCGGTCATCCAGTCGCCGCTCCGACCCCTGAAGGGGCCGAGACAAGAGGTCCGCCATGCCGGATGAAGCGACCCGCCTCAACGAGGGCTCCGGCCAGCGCCTGAGCCGCAGGGATCTCGTCCGTGGTGCGGCGCTCGCGGCTGTCGGCGTCACCGCGTCCGTCGCGTCCGTCACGACCGCCCGGATCGCCCCACGAAAGCACGACGCGACCGGACCAGCGACGGCCCGCCAGTTCCCTGAACCGACGACAGTGCCGCTCGACGGCGATGTCGACCCCCTGATCCGGATGCAGGCGGACCTCCGGCGGGCGATGGCGAAGCCGGTCGAGGAACGGCGCTGGACGATGGTGATCGACACGCGCAAGTGCGTCGGCTGCCATGCCTGCACGATCGCGTGCATCGCCGAGAACAAGCTCCCGCCCGGCGTCGTCTACCGGCCGGTCGTCCAGGAGGAGTTCGGCGAGTACCCCAACGTCCAGCTCCGGTACTTCCCCCGCCCGTGCATGCAGTGCGACGAGCCGCCGTGCGTTCCCGTCTGCCCGGTGAACGCGACCTGGAAACGCCCGGACGGCGTGGTCGCGGTCGACTACGACCGGTGCATCGGCTGCCGGTACTGCGTCGTCGCCTGCCCGTACGGGGCGCGGACGAGCGATTTCGGCCTCGACTATTCGGACGGCACGCCGGCGCCGCAGCCGTACGAGGAGCTGCCGAACCACGAGTACGGAAAGTCCTGGGATCGCGCCAACCACGGCTCGCCCGTGGGCAACGCGCGCAAGTGCCAGTTCTGCCTGCACCGGCTCGAGGAGGGGATGCTCCCGCAGTGCGTGACCACCTGCATCGGCCGGGCGACGTACTTCGGCGACGCCAACGACCCCGACAGCCTCGTCTCCGAGAAGGCGCGCGAGCCGAACCAGATCCGGCTCCTCGAGGAGCACGGGACGAAGCCGCGCGTGAGCTACCTGGTGTGAGGGCCGAACGATGACGAAGCAGCGCACCCTCGCCGTCCTGGCCGCCCTCTCCCTGCTGGCGCTCGCGGTCGGCGCGATCGGGGTCGTCGAGAAGTTCCTCACCGGCGAGCGCCTCGCCGGTTACGGCAGTTACGTCCCCTGGGGCCTCTGGGTCGCCCTCTACTTCCACGGCGTCGGCATCGCCGGCGGCGTGTTCGCGGTGGGCGCGGTCGGCTACCTCGCCGGCGTCCCCGGCCTTCGCGAGCACTTCCGGGTAACGCTCTGGGTCTCCGTGGTGGCGCTCGCGGTCGGCCTGCTCGCCATCTGGATGGATCTCGGGCAGCAGTGGCGCGCCTACCGGATCCTGATCGACCCGAGCTTCGCCTCGATGCTCGCCTTCAACTCGTGGATGTACGTCTTCTTCTTCGCCGCGATGGGGCTGCTCTTCCTCCTCACCTTCAACAAGCGCGGCCCGTCGGCACTGAACGACCGGTCGGGCTGGCTCGTCCCGCTCATCTTCCCGGCGCTGCTCATGGCGATCGCCTTCCCGAGCCAGAGCGGCGCGGTCTTCGGCGTCGTCGATGCCAAGCCGTTCTGGACGACATCGCTACTGCCGATGCTCTTCCTCGCCTCGGCGGTGACCGCCGGCTCGGCCGTCCTCCTGCTGGTCCACACGTTCCTCGCTCCGGAGGGCACCCCCGCGACCGGGCAGCCGCTCCGAGTGCTACGCCACGTCACGATCGGCGGAGTGGTCGCCTATTTCGTCCTCGAGTTCGCCGAGTACAGCGTCGCCCTTTGGGCGCCGGCGTCGGCCGCGCGGGAATCGCTCGAGCTCGTGCTCTTCGGGCCGTTCTGGTGGACGTTCTGGCTCGTTCACCTCGGCGGCGGTCTGCTGGCCCTCCTGCTCATGACCGTCGGTCGGACGATGCCGGTCATCGGCACAGGTGCGTTCCTCGTGGCGGTCACGTTCATCAGCGCCCGCCTCAACATCCTCATCCCGGGCCAGTCGGTCCAGGAGCTTAGAGGCCTGCGGGAGGCGTTCACGCACCCGCGCCTCAGCCTCTTCTACGAGGCCACCCTGAACGAGTACCTGGTCGCGGTCTTTCTCAGCGCGCTGGGCGTGGCGCTGGTCGTCCTCGGCATCGTGATCCTGTCGCGAGGCGGCGCGACCCGGGAGGCAACGGCAGCATGAACGAACCGCGAGTCGACCTGTCCCGGCGCCGGCTCCTCAAGCACGGCGCCTTCCTCGGGGGCGGCATGCTCGCCGCGGCGCTGGCGGGGGAGAAGGCCGCGGCGGCGACCCAGAACGCGATCCTCGGCGGCGGGCGGGCCGATGCCCCCTACGAGTTCGGCGATCCCGAGCACACCCTCTACACCGTGTGCCAGAACTGCAACACCGGGTGCGGCGTCAAGGTCAAGATCCAGGAGGGGCTCGCGGCGAAGATCGACGGCAGCCCGTACAGCCCCTGGTCGCTCTTCCCGCACCTGCCGATGTCGACGTCGCTTGACGAGGCCGCTCGCATCGACAGCGCGATCTGCCCCAAGGGCCAGGCCGCGGTGCAGACCGTCTACGACCCGTACCGGATCCGGAAGGTCCTGAAGCGGGCCGGCAAGCGGGGCGAGAACAAGTGGCGGAGCATCCCGTTCGACCAGGCGGTCGCCGAGATCGTCGAGGGCGGCCGGCTGTTCGCGGACGTCCCGGGGGAGGAGGACCGGGAGGTCGAGGGCCTTCGCTCGATCAGGGCCCTCACGGACGACACCGTCGCGAAGGCGATGGCGGACGACGTGAAGAAGCTGCTCGACGAGAAGGATCCGGAGAAGAAACGCGCGCTGGTCGAGGCCTTCACGGTGACCCATGCCGCCAACCTCGGTGCGCTGATCGATCCGGAGCACCCCGATCTCGGCCCGAGGAACAACCAGTTCGTCATGGCCTGGGGCCGCATGAAGGGCGGCCGCAGCGACTTCATGAGGCGCTTCGGGTCCGGTTTCGGCACCACGAACCTCCACGGCCACACGACCGTCTGCCAGGGCTCGCTCTACTTCACCTGCAAGGCGATCAGCGAGCAGTACGAGGCCGGCAAGTTCACCGGCGGCCAGAAGTTCTACTGGCAGGCCGACACGGAGAACGCACGCTACATCCTGTTCGTCGGCGCGAACCTCTTCGAGGCGAACTACGGTCCCACCAACCGGACCGTCCGCCTCACCGAGAACCTCGCCTCGGGGCGCACGCGGATCGCGGTCGCCGACCCGCGGTTCTCCAAGCTCGCCAGCAAGGCCGAGACCTGGCTGCCGCTCAGGCCCGGCGAGGACGCGCCGCTCGCGCTCGCCATCATCCGCTGGCTGATCGAGAACGAGGGCTACGACGCGACGTTCCTGCGCGCGGCGAACAGGGCTGCGGCAGCGGCGAACGGGGAGACGTCCTGGGCGACCGGATCGTGGCTGGTCGAGATCAAGGATGGGAAGCCCGGGAAGTTCGTCCGCGCCTCCGATCTCGGCATCGTGCCGGCGGAGATGCGGAGCATCCCCGACCCCAAGGACGCCACGAAGACGATCGAGTACGAGGAGAAGTTCTTCCTCGTCTGGCGGGACGGACGCCCGGTCGCCTTCGAGCCGAACGACGACACGACCCCGGTCGAGGGTGACCTCTTCGTCGACACCGCGATCGCGGGCGTCCAGGTGAAGTCCGGACTCCAGCTCCTCCGCGAGTCGGCCGAGCAGCGCACGATCGCGGAGTGGTGCGAACTCGCCGGCGTGGCCGAACGCGACGTCGTGCACGTCGCCCGCGAGCTGGCGCGACACGGGAAGCAGGCGGGCGTCGACATCCACCGCGGCCCCGCGCAGCACACCAACGGCTTCTACAACGTGCTCGCGTGGATGAGCGTGAACATGCTGCTCGGGAACTTCGACTGGAAGGGCGGCATGGTCAAGGCCACCACCTACGGCTACGACGGGACGAAGGGCGGCGTCCTCGATCTCACCAAGGTGCCCGGCAAGGTCACGGCCTTCGGCATCAGCTCGATCCGCCACGATCTCGCCTACGAGAAGACGACGCTCTTCGACGGCTACCCGGCGAAGCGAAACTGGTATCCGCTCTCGAGCGACGTGTACGAGGAGATCGTGCCGAGCATCGGCGAGGCGTACCCCTACCCCGTCAAGGCGCTCTTCCTCTACATGGGCACGCCCGTCTATGCGCTGCCGGCCGGTCACACCAACATCGACGTCCTGGCCGACGTCGCGAAACTCCCCCTCTTCTTCGTCAGCGACGTCACCGTCGGCACGACGTCGATGTACGCGGACTACGTCTTCCCGGATCTCACCTGGCTCGAGCGCTGGGAGTTCCACGGCTCGCACCCGAACATGCCCAACAAGGTCCAGCCGGTGCGCCAGCCGACCGCCGCGCCCATCCCCGAGACAGCCACGGTCTACGGGGAGGAGATGCCGGTCAGTTTCGAGGCCCTGCTCATGGGCCTGGCCGAGAAGCTGGACCTCAAGGCCTTCGGGCCCGACGCGCTGGGCGAGGGGCTCGACCTGCGACGGCCCGAGGACTTCTACCTGCGGGCGGTGGCGAACCTCGCTGCCGGCGAGAAGCCGGACCTCGAGGACGCGGTGCCCGCCGCCGACGCCCGCGAGCTCGAGATCTTCACGCGCTCACGCGCCCACCTGCCCGCCTCCGTCTTCGACGAGGCGACCTGGCGCGAGATCGTGGGCGAGGAGCTGTGGCCGCGGGTCGTCTACGTCCTCAACCGCGGGGGGCGGTTCGAGGAGCACGCCAAGGGTTTCGACGGCGACCGCCTCAAGCATGTCTACGGCAAGCTCCTCTGCCTCTACCAGGAGAAGACCGCCGGGGTGAAGCACTCCGGGACCGGCGAAGCGCTGCCCGGGGTCGCCACCTACGTCCCGCTCCGAGACTTCGCCGGAAACGACCTGTCCGCGCAGTCCGAGGGCTACGACCTCCAGCTCATCACCCACCGGACGATCACCCAGACGAAGAGCCGGACGATCGGCAACTACTGGCTCCAACCGATCATGCCGGAAAACGCCGTGCTGATGAACCCGGCCGACGCCGATCGCCTGGGGCTGCGAGATGGCCAGCAGGTGAGGATCGTATCGGCGACCAACCCGGAGGGCGTTTGGGACCTGAAGAACGGCCGGAAGAAGCCGATCGTCGGCGCGCTGAAGCTCACGCAGACGATGCGGCCGGGCGTCGTCAGCTTCGTGCTCGGCTTCGGGCACTGGGCGACGGGGGCCGAGGACATCGTCGTCGACGGCGAGGTCGTGAAGGGCGACCCGCGGCGTGCGACCGGGATCCACGCGAACGCGGCCATGTGGACCGACCCGGCGCTTCGGCACACCACGTGCCTGCTCGACCCGGTGGGGGGGAGCGTCAGCTTCTACGACACGAAGGTTCGCGTCGAGCCGGCCTGAGACCGCGGCCACATCGGCCGATCGGATCCTGCGATCCGGCGCTCAGGCGCCGGCGACCACCTCGACCGTGGTGCCGCCCCGTGGACCGCCATCGATCGAGAGACTGGCCCCCGCGAGGCGGGCTCGCTCCTGCATACCGACGAGCCCCAGCTTCCCGTTCGCGAGCAGCTCCGATGCCGGCGGGAGCCGCCCGAGACCCCGACCGTCATCGCTGATCGTCAGCCGGACGCCGGCGGCCCGATAGGAGAGCCGGATCACGACCCGGGTCGCCGCCGCGTGCCGCTCCACGTTCCGCAGCGCCTCCTGGGTGATCCGGAGCAGCGACAGTTCGAGGTCCGGCGGAAGACGCCGGGCAGAGCCACCCGCGACGAATCGGACGCCGATCCCGGATCGCTGCTCGAGCGCGGTCGCCTCCGACTTGAGGGCGGCGGCCAGCCCGAGATCGTCGAGGACCGATGGACGCATGTCGCGGCTGAAGCGTCGCAGCTCATCGGCGATCCGCTCGGCGAGGGCGCGCGCCTCCGCGACGGTCTCCCGCGCCTCGGGCGTGGCGGGTCGGTCGAGACTGTCCAGCTTGCGCCAGAGGAGGATGATCGACTGAAGCGGTCCATCGTGGAGGTCACGGGCGATGCGCCGGCGCTCCTCCTCCCTGGTCGCGACCGTGCGTCGCGCATAGCTCTCCAGCCCCTGCTGGCGTTCCTGCTGGAGCGTCACGTCGCGGAGGATCGCCTGGACGCGAGGGGTGCCCGTCGTCGACTCTTCGAACGGCGTCCAGGCCGGCTCGATCCATAGGGGTCCGTCCCGGCTCGGCGTCACCAACGGGCCGACCACCTGTGACGAGCGGCGCTCGACGAAGGCGGCCATCAGCTCCGCGCCCAGGAGCTCGTCGATACGGCGGCCTCTCAGGCTCGCGGACGGCAGCCCGATCAGCTCGCCCGCGGCGGCGTTCGCCTCCTCGACCGCGCCCCGGGGATCGAGGAGCAGGATCGCCTCGGCGGCGTTGTCGAAGAGGCCGCGGTAGCGCTCCTCCGAGGCCTGCCGCGCCAGCTCGCGCCGCTCGGCCTCCTCGCGGGCGCGGGTCTCACGGTCGACCCGGTGGCCCACGAAGATGCCGACGGCGACGACGACGCCGATCTCCCAGAGCTCGCCGATCCGCTCCTCACCGTGGTGGAGGAGGCCCAGGTTCGGCACGGTCAGGAGCGCGCACCAGAGCGCGGTGGGGAGCGAGCCGCGCAGCCCGAAGTTGACCGCCGCGAAGACGACCGGGACGAAGAAGAGCGAGACCGGGAAGAGGTAGATGGGACCCCGCTCGCCCAGGGCGCCGGTCAGCTCGATGACCGCGTGGCCGCCGGCGATCAACGCCACCAGGCCCTGGACCGCCCAGAACTCGGCGCGCCGCACCGGGGGCGCCCAGGCCCGCAGGGGCTCCGCGGCGCCCGGCGGGGTGGGCGTGTCCCGGGCCCTCCGGCGCAGCAGCGCGGCGACGTTCACACCAAACGCTCAGGTGACGGGGGGTTCGCGTTCGAGGACGAGCCAGCCCCGCGAGGCGGCGTGGACGATCGCCTCGGTGCGCGACGAGACCCCCAGCTTGTTGAAGATGCTGGTGAAGTGCCCCTCGACGGTGCGCGTGCTCAGGGAGAGGATCCCCGCGATCTCCTTGTTGTGGCTGCCCCGGGCCGCCAGTCGCAGGACGCTCATCTCGCGCTCGGAGAGCGGCTGGTGGGGTCGCCCGCCGGCGCCGGCCCGTGCCAGGAGCCGGCGCGCCACCGTGGCGTGAAGGACGACCTCGCCGCTCGCCACCGCATGGATGGCGGCGATCACGTCCCGCGACGATGCCGTCTTGAGCAGGTAGCCGCTGGCGCCCGCGTCGACGGCGGCGAGGACGTAGTCCTCGTCGTCGTAGGCGCTCAGCATCAGGACCCGGGGGGCCCCCTCGCGCCCCCGGATCCGTCGCGTCACCTCGATGCCGTTGAGGACGGGCAACCCAAGGTCGAGCAGGACGAGGTCCGGCGCCAGCTCCCTCGCCAGGTCGACGGCCGCGGCACCGTCCGCAGCCTCCCCGACGACGGAGATCGTCTCGTCGCGCTCGAGGATCTCGCGCGTCCCCTCGCGGACCACGGCGTGGTCCTCGGCCAGCAGGACCCGGAGTCGTTCCACGGCCGCTCCCTGTACGGAACCGGAATCTACACCGCCCGTCCCGGCGCCCCACGCGTGGAAACCGCAGCCGCTTCCGCGGTATTCCGCGACGGGATTCGCGAGGCGTCCGCGATGGCGGCCACCCGGCGGCGCGGCACGATTGGCAGGGAGCGGCCAGGCCGGCCGGTGGACTTGGGCCGCATGTACCGTTTGGCATAGGTCGGCACGTATCCATCGGTACATCCGGCACTCCGGGCAGCGCACAGCAGAGCGGCAGGCTCCGACACATGTACCTACGACGGCATGGCGAGGTGAGCGGATGGACCTGAGCGAGATCTCCCGCCGCGACCTGCTCAGGCAGGCGGCCGTCGGCGCGGCGGTGACGGCGGTTATGGCCCGGGCGGCGATCGCCGAGGCGACCGAGCCCGAGCGCAGGCACCACTGGGGGATGGTGATCGACCTGCGGCGGTGCGTCGGCTGTGAGGCCTGCGTCATCGCCTGCAAGCTCGAGAACCAGACGCCCCCGGGCGTCTACTACACGGTGGTGACGCGAGAGCCGCTGCCGGGAGGCGGCAACGACCGGCCGGTCTTCATCACCAAGCCGTGCTTCCACTGCGAGCACCCACCCTGCGTCTCGGTCTGCCCGGTGGGGGCGACCTTCAAACGCCCGAGCGACGGGATCGTGGTGGTCGACTACGACCGCTGCATCGGCTGCCGCTACTGCATCGCCGCCTGCCCCTACGGGGCGCGCTGGTTCGACTTCGGCGACGACTACGAGTTCCTGCCGGCGGCCGGCGATACGGTCTCCCCCGAATACAAGCAGTACCGGGTGCGGACGCCCGACGGCTCGCCGGTCGGCAACGTCCGCAAGTGCACCTTCTGCCTCCATCTCCAGGACGAGAACGGCGAGTACGACCGGGCTGCGGGACGTTGGCCGGCCTGCGCCAAGACCTGTCCCGGCCACGCCATCCACTTCGGCGACCTCGACGATCCCGAGAGCGAGGTCTCCATCCTCCTTCGCGAGCGGAACGCGATCCGCCTCAAGGAGGAGCTGGGGACCGAGCCCTCGGTCTACTACCTGCCCTGAGGGAGGAGACGATGACGCTCAAGCGCGCGTTCTGGGTCGTCGGCCTCCTGGGGCTTGTCCCGCTGGCGATCGCGGCCTACGTACGCCTCACGTCGGGGCACGAGCAGGCGGCCTACGGCTCGATCGTGCCGTGGGGCCTCTGGGTCGCCCAGTACATCTACTTCATCGGCCTCTCGGCCGGCGCCTTCCTCCTCTCCTCGCTTGTCTACGTCTTCGGGGTGTCGCGCTTTGAGCCGATCGGCCGGCTGGCCGTCTTCACCGCCATCGTGTCGCTCCTGCTGGCCCTCTTCACGATCTGGATGGACATCGGCCACATGGAGCGGTTCATCTACGTCTTCGTCTACCCGAACTTCCTCTCCCCGATGGCCTGGATGATCTGGCTCTACACCGCCTACTTCATTCTCCTCGTCGTCGAGTTCTGGCTCCTGATGCGCCGCGACCTGGCCGTGGCGCGGACGCTGCCCGGCTGGCGGGGGACGCTCTCGACGATCCTGAGCCTGGGCTCCCGGGACGGCTCGGACGCGAGCCTCGTTCGCGACATGCGGATCGTCCGGATCGTGGCGGCGATCGGTGTGCCGTTGGCGATCATGTTCCACGGCGGCGTCGGCGCCCTCTTCGGCGTCCTCGCCTCTCGGCCCTACTGGCATTCGGGGCTCTACCCGCTCATCTTCCTTATCTCGGCGCTCGCCTCGGGTGGCGCGCTGCTGACGGTCGCCAGCGCCATCTTCCAGGAGGGCTGGCGGGCCCACAGGGAGATGATCCTGAGCCTCGGTCGGGTGGTCCTCGGCCTCCTCCTTCTCGATGCGCTCTTCCAGTCCTCCGAGATCCTGGTGGGGCTCTACGGCAACGTCCCCGACTACGTCCGCAGTCTCCAGCTCGCCCTGAGCGGCCCCTACTGGTGGGTCTTCTGGGGAATCCAGCTGGGGATCGGCTTCGCCGTCCCGGTCGTCCTCCTCGCCTCGCCGCTCCGCCGCGACCCGCGCTGGGTGACCGCCGCCTGCGCGGCCGTCGTCGTCGGTTTCATCGGCGTCCGGCTCAATATCGTCATCCCGGGGCTCTCGGCCGAGGAGATCGCCGGGCTGACCCGGGCGGTCGACGACCCGCGCGTCACCAGCGAATACTTCCCCAGCCTGTCGGAGTGGCTGATGAGCTTCGGGGTCGGCGGCCTGGGCCTCACCCTGTTCGGCCTGGGGGAGGTCTTCCTGCCGCTCAGCCACCATCTGCCGGCACCGCTGCCACAGCACCAGACCCTGATGGAGCGGGTGCTCCCCGCGCCCCTCCAGCCGCGACCGGCTGGTGTGGGGGTCCTGACGAATCGCCGCCGATTCGTGACCACCGCCCTCGCCGTCGGCGGCGCCGCGGCGGCCACGACGCTGGCCGGCGTCACGGTCGGCCTGCGACCCCAGGTCCTGCTGCGGCCCGCGTCATCCGATCGCGCGCGGCGCTACGGACGTGACGCCGGGGAGTGGATCGCCTCGTGCTGCAACGCCTGCGGAGGCCAGTGCGGCATCCTCGTCCACGTCGTCGAGGGGAAGGCGGTCAAGATCGAGCCGAACCCCTGGAACCCCAACAACTACTCGAACATCTCGAGCGACTTCTTCGCCGACTACGACCCGGCGATCGGCGTTCGCCAGGGCGCCGCGATCTGCCCCAAGGGGAACGCCGGCATCGCCGGACTCTACGACCCCGACCGCGTCCAGCGGCCGATGAAGCGGACCAACCCGAAGAAGGGTCGCGACGAGGACCCCGGCTGGGTCGAGATCGGCTGGGACCAGGCGATCACCGAGATCGCCGACCGGTTCCGCCCGCTCCGCGAGTCCGGCCACCCGGAGGAGCTCCTCTGGTGGAGCGAGGACCATTCCTTCACCCACCCGCAGCAGGACTTCTGCGCGCTCTTCGGGACACCGAACTACTCGAACCACTCGAACCTGTGCGACGTGGAGCGGAAGGCGTCGTTCAAAATGGCGATGGGCGACGAGCGCCCGCTCGCCGACTTCGTCGAGTCGAAGTACATCCTCCTCTTCGGCTGGAACCCGACCTCGGCACTCAAGTGGATCCACCTGGCGCGCATCATCACCGCCGGCATCGAGCGCGGGGCCCGCATGGTGGTGGTCGACCCCTACCTCTCCGACACGGCCGCCAAGGCGCACGAGTGGGTGCGCATCCGGCCGGCGACCGACGGGGCGCTGGCGCTGGCGATGGCCCACGTCATCATCCGCGACGAGCTCTATGACCACGACTTCGTGGCGAACTGGACGGCCGGCTTCGACGAGTACCGCCAGTTGGTGGCCGACAACACACCGGAGTGGGCGGAGGGGATCACCACGGTCCCGGCGCGCACGATCGAGCGGCTCGCCCGCGAGTTCGCCACGACGCGACCGGCGCTCGCCGACGTCTGGTCCGGACCCGGCCAGCACACCAACGGCGTGCAGGGCGGCCGCGCGATCGCGCTCCTCAACGCCCTCGCCGGCACCCTCGACCGACCCGGCGGCATGATCATCCCCGACAAGCGGGGCAGCAAGTGGAGCCAGGCCGAACCCGAGACACCCGTCACCGCCGAGCGCTTCGACGGGTTGAAGGACCTGCCCTTCGGCCACAGCAGCGGCGTCTACGGCCGCGGCTTCCAGCGCCTCCTCGACGGCTCCGGGCCCTACCAGCCGAAAGCCGGGGTCTGCGTCTTCCAGAACCTGGTCATGTCGGGGCCGGGCTCCTCGAAGATCGCCGAGGCGCTCGCGAAGCTCGAGACGTTCGTCGTCGTCGACACGCACGAGAGTGAGACGGCGCGCTTCGCCGACTACCTGGTCCCGGGCACGCATTACCTCGAGCGTTACGACGTGAACAGCCACTGGGTCACCTGGTCGGCCCTCGGACTGCGCCAGCC
>MGMJ01000067.1 GCA_001794945.1 Chloroflexi bacterium GWC2_73_18 | reverse complement strand
ATGCTCGCGAGATCGGCCGCCCAGTCGGCCTTCCAGTGCCAGATGTTGAGCGCGCCGGCCTGCGCCCCCATGCAGATCGAGGCGCCTTCGCCGAGCCCGAACTGGACGGCGGCCTGGTCGGCGAAGGCGTCGGCCGTCAGCACGCTCTCGTTCCGGGTGGTGTCCTGCCACTCGAGCATGATCGCCAGGCGGTCGCCGTCGGTCATCGCCCGAACGTCCACACCGGTGACGTTGGCGACCGGCAGCATCGGCTGGGTCGTCACCTGCCCGGAGAGCGGGACGGCCACCGCGCGGACGAGATCCCAGCGTGGGGAGAACGGGTCGTCGGCGGGGACCGCGTCCGAGGAGTAGAGGGCGTTGATCGTCGTGCCCTGGGCGCTCGTGGCCGGTACGCCGGCGAGGGCGAGAAGGAGGGCGACGGCGACGGCGATGAGCCCCAGGGCACGCGTCCGGCGGTCAGCGACGAAGCTCATGCCCGGCCTCCGGCGGAGATGGCGAGGAGGTAGCGATCGGTGCAGCGCCCGCACAGTCCCTGCGCCGGTCGCCAGTCCGGGTACTCGGCGGCGACCCGCGCCGCGGGTTCCCGGCCCGGCACGCGCAGATCCTCGCTCGGGAAGGTGCAGAGCGGGCAGCGGCCGGGCGGCAGCGGCGAGCCTGCCTCGACCTCGATCCGGTACCCGACGGCGTCGGCCAGCCGCTCGACGTGCTCGGCCCAGTCGAAGAGGCGGCGGAAGGTGGGCCGCGGCCCGCTCCAGAGCCGCTCCACGACGGCCGTCGCCGCCGGTGCGTGGGCGGGTGGGAGCATCGCCGCGATGGCCGCTTCGTGGCGTCTCGGGTCCGCTCCGGGCACGGGGTTCCCAGCTGAATGGGCCCGGCCGTCGACCGAGACGTCCCAGAGCGCGTGGAGCCGGCCGGCGACGCCGCCCGCGCCGGGAACGGCGTCCCAGCCGGGCACGAAATCGAAGGTGGGGTCGAGCGTGTCCTCGGCGTGGCCGAGCGCGTGGCGGCACCAGCCATGGAGGGCGGCCCCGTCGTCGAATCGCGACGGCAGCACGCGGAACCCGAGCAGGTTGCGCTCGCCGTCGCAGGTGACGCCCTCCTGTGCGCGGCCCAGGGCCTCCCCGACGAGCACCGCGCCGAACCGCGTGGCAAGCGCCGGCCGCTCGGCCAGCGCTTCTTCCAGCGGGGCGAGCAGGTCGAGCGCCACGAACTCCATCTGGGCCAGTCGCGCGAAGGCGACCTCGCGGGCGCCCGGGTCGTCGATGTCGTACAGCGCGCCGGCGCGCTCGTGGTGCCGCTCCAGCGGCTCGGGTCGCCCGGCCACGGCCAGGCGGTTGAGCGTCCGCCAGACGACCCCTTCGCGGAGGCTCGAGTCGATCCGGAAGACGGTGCCGATCATGGCGCTCATCGCGGGATGGCCGGGTCGGCCTCGTCGACGCCGCAGGCGAAGTCGAGACCGTCCGGCTCCTCCTCGACGGGGCGCAGATCGGCCGGACCGAGGCGCTCGGGCGCGACGGCCAGCTCGGCGGCGTGGCCGGCGACGACACGCGCGGCGAGGGCGGCGAGGGCGGCGTAGCCGCAGGCCGGCGCCCTCTGCTGGATGAGGCCGGCGAAGGCCGGCGCCCAGCGGCCGAGGTGGTCTCGCATGAAGGCGGCCGCGGCGACGCGGCAGACCTCCGCCATCGTCTCGTCGCCGCGGGCCAGCGCGTAGGCTTCCTTGAGCGCGACGATGGCGAGGAACTCGAGCTCGCAGGCGACATGGTCGGCACGCTCGCCACCGTGGACGCCGGTCAGCCCGAACGCCTCGTAGAAGCCGCTGATGTCGCCGAGCTCCTGGGCCTGGCCGAAGATGTGGCGCCGCCCGTACTCGGTCTCGTACGGCGGACACCCGTGCGCCACCGTGTGGCCGAAGAGCAGCCGGTGCTCGCGGGCACGCTCCGCGCGGCCGGCCGCGCGCGCCAGCCCGCGGCGCTCCGTCTCCGAGAGGGCGATGGCGAGCGACTCGATCGCCGAGGCGAGCGCCTCCGCTTCCAGCTCGGCCGCCTGGGGCCCGTCGGGATCGCGGAAGCCGGCGGCGAGCAGCCGGTACGCGTCCGAGCGCGCCAGGGCCCGGTCGAGCGCGTCGCGGGCGGGGGCCTCGGCGACGGTGCCCATCAGATCGAGTTCGGCCGCGGCGCCGGGCGCTGGTGGATCGGCTCCTCGACCGTCAGGCGGACCGCCTCGCGGCCCTGCTGATCGAAGCCGATCACGGTGTCGTTGTACATGGCCCAGGGCTTCCCGTCGATCTCGGTCTCGAAGACCCGGGGTCCCTCCTCGATCTCGAAGCGGAAGATGATCTGCTGCGACGCGCGGAAGAGCTGGAGGACGGCCAGCAGCTCCCGCGAGGGGGCCCGATAGCGCTCGAGGGCCCGATCGACGCCCGGCCCGAACATCTGGCGCAGGAAGTCGCGCGGCGCCCAGCGCGGCGGGATGTAGAAACCGTTCGGCTCGGTCCCGAGCTGCGGATAGAGCGGCAGCGCCACCTGCTCGTCGCGGACCAGGAAGGTGATCGGGTTCTGCGGGTCGTCGGCCCAGCTGCCGTCGGCGGCGACCGGGGCGAGCCCCTGCAGGCGGATCTTGCCGGGGCACGAGGACATGCAGCGCGTCTCCATCGGCACGCCGTCGCTGAGCGGGTCCTTGCCCTCGATGCGCGGGTAGCAGGCGACGCACTTCTCGCTGACGCGGGTCGTGGGGCGGTACATCGACTTCTTGTAGGGGCACGCCTCCACGCACTTGCGGTAGCCGCGGCAGCGCGCCTGGTCGATCAGGACGATCCCGTCCTCGGGCCGTTTGTAGATCGCCTTCCGCGGGCAGGCGGCGAGGCAGGCCGGGTAGGTGCAGTGGTTGCACAGGCGCTGCAGGTAGAAGAACCAAGCGATGTGCTCGGGCAGCTGCGCGCCGCCGCTCTCCAGGCCGAGGCTGCCCGCCGCCGGGCGCCCCTGCACTGCGACGTCCTCGAAGATGTTCGGCGCCCGCCACTCCTCTTCCGTCGGCAGGTAGCCGATCGCCCGGCGGGCCGGCGGTTTCTCGGCCGCCGCCGCTTCGAAGATCGTCATCCCCTCGTACGAGCCGTAGGGCGCCTCGCGATCGTCGGTCCCGGCCTGCCAGGCCGGCTCCACGCCGGCCTGCCGGTGGGCCTGGTCGAGCAGGTCGAGGACCTTGACGTCCCAGTGGCGGGGGTAGCCGCCGTAGGGCTTCGTCTCGACGTTGTTCCACCACATGTACTCCTGGCCCTCGGAGAAGGTCCAGGTGCTCTTGCAGGCCATCGAGCAGGTCTGGCAGGCGAGGCAGCGGTTGATGTTGAAGACGAAGGCGAACTGGTGCTCCGGGTGGTGTTCGGCGTACGGATAGGCCATCGTCCGGCCGAGCTGCCAGTTGCGGACGTCGGGCATCAGCGCGCCTCCGCGGCCGGGTCGGGACGCCCCCAGCGCACCCGTGTTTCGGCGAGGAGGGCGCGGACCCAGGCCTCGCCGCGGCGCCGGTAGATGACGTGGAGACCGGCATAGAAGGGGGAGCGGAAGAGCTGCATCAGGCGCGCGTCACTCCATCCGTCGCGCACGTACTCCTCGGCGAAGGTGCGTGCCATCTCGTCGAAGACCACCTCGTCCACCGGCACCGGGACGCCGACCAGCTCGAGCGGGTCGTCGGGCTCGGCGTCCTTGCCGGCCCCGCGGGGGCCGAGCATGGGGAGCGGGAGGCGGCTCATGGCGCGCGCTTCGGCGCGAGCCCGCCGGCCAGGTAGCGGC
Source organism: Chloroflexi bacterium GWC2_73_18 (assembly GCA_001794945.1). GTDB lineage: Bacteria > Chloroflexota > Limnocylindria > Limnocylindrales > CSP1-4 > GWC2-73-18. Next base: position 1,981 of record MGMJ01000067.1, on the reverse strand, counting down.
GCATCACGTCGTCCTCGCCGCCCGGCGACATCCCGTCGGTGGCGCCCGACCAGCGGCCCTGGCCGCCCATGCCGCCCGGCTCGGCCTTCGTCACCTTGACGAGCGTCTCCTTGGGGACCGTGTTGAGGGCGTGGTTGTCGTTCTCGTACCCGAAGATGAAGGCGGCGCTGTCCTTGGCCTTGTGGAAGAGGTTGTCGGTCTGGTGCATCGGCATCGACCAGTCGCGGGTGATCGACTGCTGGCTGCCGTAGCGCAGGTTGGCCTGGTAGCCGGTCCCCTCCGAGAGGGCGCGCCCGTCCGGGCGCGTCTCGTGCGCCCGTACCGAGCGCTCGGTCGCCTGGAACGGGCCGTGCTTGAGCATGACGATGCCGCGCGGGTAGGCCGGGTTGTACTTCGCCCGCAGCATCAGCCGGGCCACCTTGTAGAACGGGTCGTCCGGCTTCCAGCCGATGTAGGGACGGTCGGCCGGATTGGCGTCGATGTAGACGTAGTCGCCGTCCTCGATCCCCAGCTCGCGCGCCGTCGTGGGATTGAGATGCATCTGGTGCTCGCCGACCCAGGGGGAGCGCGGGTCGGCACGGTACGGGTCGCCGAAGTTGGAGTCCCAGATGAGCGTCCAGTCGCTCGTGCTCCAGCTCGAGTGGACGCGGTGGCGGGTCTTGGGGGTGAGCGCGTAGAAGCGGTAGCCGGCCTCCCAGAGCGGGTTCTTCGACCGCTTCACCTCGCTCCACGGCCGGCGGACGTTGCGCACGGTGCGCTCGTCCCAGCCGGCATGATCCTCCGGGATCCCGTAATCCTCGGGCCGGATGAGCGGGTTGGAGGAGACGATCACGTTGGGCAGGTAGGGGGTCGCCTCCGGCGATTCGCGGTGGACGACGAAGTTCTCGCCGTACTCGAGCGCCTCGGGGATGTCGCAGTAGCTGTTGAGCCGGCCGGTGTCGGTGAAGAACGGGACGTTGTCGGTGATCTGCTCGTGGAAGGGGACGCGCGGGTAGGTGCGGAAGAGCATCAGCGCCACGCCCGGCTCGCCGTACTTCCCGGCCAGGATCTCGTCGAGGCGGTAGCCGCTGGTCGTGATCGAGGCGTCAAGGAGCCGCTGGATGTAGACGTCCTCCTTGCCCTCCAGGATGAAGTGCCAGTAGTCGGCGAAGCGCTTGTCGCCGGTCTCCTCGGAGAGCGCCCTGGCCTGGTCGGCCAGGACGTGGGCGTCGTCCTTCGCCTCGTAGAGCGGCTTGACCCCGTCCTTGTTGCGGCCCCAGACCTGGAGGAACGGGTTGGAACACGAGGCGGTCACCTCGTGCGTCTGCGACTCGAGCCAGGAGGTCGCGGGGAAGGCGATGTCCGCGTACTCGACCGACGAGTTCATCTCGATGTCGGTGACCGCGATCAGGTCGATGTGCGGGTTCACGTTCTTGAGCATCTCGTAGTGATGCTTGGCGTTGTTGAAGAGGTTCACGTTGGTGAACCAGAGGGCGCGGGTCGGCGTGGGCATGTGGGTCTTGCCGGTGAAGACCCGGCGCCCGTGCTTCGGGGTCTCGACGACCAGGGGTCGGTCGCCGTGGTTCCAGTAGGCCGGCTCCTCACCGTAGGCGTAGGAGTGGGCCACGACCGTCGCGCCCGACACGGCCTCGTCGAGGTTCGGCTCGAAGGGGTCCTCGGCGATCCAGCCCTTGAAGCCGGGCCCGCTCTCGGGGTGCCCCTGGAAGAGGGCGCTCTTGTAGTTGCCCGCCCAGGTGTAGACGCCGCCGCCGGGCCGGCCGATGTTGCCGGTCAGCATGAAGGGCAGGTAGATGGCGCGGTTGGCCAGCGTGGCATGGAACCAGTGGTTCACGCCCTCGCCGATGTGAGCGGAGGCCGGCTTGATCGTGGCGATGTCGTCCGCCAGGCGCTCGATCAGCTCGGCGGGCGAGCCGGTCATCTCGGCGACGGAGGCGAGGTCGTAGTCGCGCAAGTGGACGCCGTAGGCGTGCCAGGTCGTCTC
>MGMJ01000066.1 GCA_001794945.1 Chloroflexi bacterium GWC2_73_18 | reverse complement strand
CTGGCGGGGTTGATACCACCAACACCTAGTGTCCATCGTTTACGGCTAGGACTACCGGGGTATCTAATCCCGTTTGCTCCCCTAGCTTTCGCGCCTCAGCGTCAAGAACGGGCCAGGAAGCCGCCTTCGCCACTGGTGTTCCTCCCGATATCTACGCATTTCACCACTACACCGGGAATTCCGCTTCCCTCTCCCGCCTTCGAGTCGATCAGTATCGAATGACCCTCCCCAGTTGAGCCGGGGGCTTTCACATTCGACTTGAACGACCGCCTGCGCGCTCTTTACGCCCAGTAAATCCGGACAACGCTCGCCACCTACGTATTACCGCGGCTGCTGGCACGTAGTTTGCCGTGGCTTCTTCCTCAGGTACCGTCATCATCGTCCCTGAGAAAAGAGGTTTACGACCCGAAGGCCTTCATCCCTCACGCGGCGTTGCTGCGTCAGGCTTTCGCCCATTGCGCAAAATTCCCGACTGCTGCCTCCCGTAGGAGTCTGGGCCGTGTCTCAGTCCCAGTCTGGGTGATCGTCCTCTCAGACCACCTACCGATCGTCGCCTTGGTGAGCCGTTACCCCACCAACGAGCTAATCGGACGCAAGCCCCTCCCGAAGCGCCTTTCGGCTTTGATCGGGCGAATGAACGACCGACCATATGCGGTATTAGCCACCCTTTCGGGCAGTTGTTCCCCACTTCGGGGCAGGTCACCTACGCGTTACTCAGCCGTCCGCCACTAACGACCAGAGCAAGCCCTGATCGTCCGTTCGACTTGCATGTCTCATGCACGCCGCCAGCGTTAATCCTGAGCCAGGATCAAACTCTCCGACAATAGAGACTGGCCTCTCGGCCAGTCGACTGATCGGGGTTTGCCCGCTCGCCTTACCGGATTACCTGCCACTCTTCACTTGTTAAGGTGCAGCGCTCCAGGTCCCACCGGGCGCCCGGCGCAACACTCCCATTCTGAGGCGAGCGCTTCCGGGTGTCAACCGCGGTCCCTGGTGCCGGCCGAGCGTCGTCCCCCCGTCGCGGCACTGACCGCGGCGGCGCATCGTAGCCCGCCTCCCGCCCGCTGTCAAACGCCGAGCGGGCTCTCCTCGACGAGCCGGGGGATGGCGCCGGCGATGGAGCCTGGGAGCGCCAGCCGGGCACGCCCGGCTCGCCGATGAGCGCTTCGCCGCCCCCGTCGCGGGTGGGAGCCCGCGGCCGAGTCCCGCGGCAGTCCCGCCCCGGGGCCCTTCGGGCCGCTCTGTCCCGTCAGTCCGTCGTCTGCACCCACGCCTTGAACAGGGTGATCGTGTCGGTGGCATTGGCGAAGTGCAGACGCACGCTGATGCCGAAGGACTCCTTCCAGACCGGGGTCAGCGTGACCTGGGAGCAGCGGTAGGCGTTGGTGGCGGGCCAGGCGATCGCCTGCGAGAGGAAGCCGCTCTTGTTCCCCCACAGGTCGATCCTGGTCGGCTTGGTGGCCGCGCCGTTGGTGGACTGGGCGCAGAACTCCACGAACTTGATCTTCTGGCCCCGGTCCTCCAGGAAGGTGAACATCGCGAAGGGGATGTGCACCCACTGGTCCGACGCGCCCGTCGACTTCCGGCGGACCGCCGTGCCCCATCCGTAGTGCCGGAACACTGCGAGCTGGCCAGGCGTCTCGGCCACCCACGCCGTCCCCTGGACGGCGAGGTCGCTCACGGCCGGATCTGCGGCGCGAGCCGGAGATCGTGGCCATGCGGTTCCGAAGAGGAGGGTACCGCCGAGGCCCAGCAGGAGCACGAGGCCCACCGACGCGAGGACAACGGGTCGCCTGCGCATGGTTACCTCCTTGCGTGGTTCGGACACGGGGGTACGAGGGCTCATGGGCCGGACCAGGTTCTCCTCGGGGTGGCTGGAGGCCTTCCCACCTTGCCTCCACGGGTCGAGGGGCCACCCCCGTGCATCACCACCTGCCGGTCCCGTATAGGCCCTGCGCATCCCGGGGGCAAGGGCCGTTCGAGCCCCAGACGAGGGCTGTTGGGCCCGTTGATCGTTGGTCCGGTCGTCAGAGGGGCGGGCTCTGGAGGACCAGGATCAACGCAGCCCCGGAGAGCCAGCTGAGGAGCGCCAGCTCGGGGCCACCGGTCGCGCCGAGGGCCAGCGCGGCAGCATAGAAGAGCGCGCCCGCCGCCGCGCCGAGGAGGACCTTCCCCAGGCGGAGCAGGATCTCGTTCCGCAGGTCACTCACAGTTCCCGCCTTCCCTGGAGGGCCCGGACGAGCGTCACGTCATCGGCATACTCGAGGTCGCCGCCGACCGGGATGCCGCGCGCGATCCGCGTGACGCTCCCCACGATCCCGTCGAGCCGCTCCCCGAGGTACATGGCCGTGGCCTCGCCCTCCAGGGTCGGGTTGGTGGCGAGGATCACCTCTTCCCACGACCCGCCGGCGTCGCGGGCCGCCACGGCACGATCGAGGAGCTCGCGGATGCGGAGCCGGTCGGGGCCGATCCCGTCGATCGGGGAGATCGCCCCGTGCAGCACGTGGTAGAGCCCGCGGAACTCGCCGGTCCGTTCCAGGGCGACGAGGTCGAGCGGCTCCTCGACGACGCAGACGCGGGTCTGGTCGCGGGACGGGTCGCGGCAGATGGCGCAGAGCGGCGTGTCACTGATGTTGTGGCAGCGCTCGCAGAGGACGACCTCCTCCTTGACCGCGATCAGCGCGGCGGCGAGGCTGCGCGCCTCGGCCTCCGGTGCGCGCAGCAGGTGGTAGGTGAGCCGTTGCGCCGTCTTGGGGCCGATGCCGGGCAGCCGGGAGAAGGCTTCGACGAGGCGGGCGACCGGTTCGACGAGGATGGGCATCGGACTCGGGCCTGCTGCCGCGGCTCAGCCGAGGCCGGGCAGGCGGAGGCCGCCGGTGATCGACGCCACCTTCTGCTCGGCGAGGGCGCGCGCCGCACGCAGCGCGTCGTTGACGGCGGCAACGACGAGGTCCTGGACGAGCTCCACGTCTCCACCGTCGAGCACCTCGGGGTCGATCGTCACCGAGACGAGATCCTGCTTGCCGGTCACCGTCGCCCGCACGGCGCCCCCACCGGCCGACCCCTCGATCGTCGTCGCCTCGAGCTCGGCCTGGACGCGCGCCATCTCAGCCTGCATCTGCTGGGCCATGCGCGCGAGGTTGCCCATCCCCATGACGCCGTCCTCCTCTCGGCTCAGCTCACATCGCCGACGCCGGCCGCCTCACCGCCGAAGATCCGCCGCGCCTGCTCGAGCAGGGTGGCGGCCTCCTCGTCGAGTTCGTCCACCGGGAAGGCCTCGACATTGGTGGCGACGCAACGAACGCCGAAGCTGGCGCCGAGCACCTGACTGATGCCCTTCTCGAGGGTACCGCGGCGCCGCTCGAGCGCGGCGGCGAGGAAACCCTTGTCCTCCGGAAAGCCGAGGATCACGGTGCGTCCCTCGATGGAGAGCGGGCGGCACGCCTCGATCAGCGGGCGAGCCGCCGGGTTGTGGCCGATGACGACGACGATCTCCGCCCAACGCTCGCGCAGCCGCGCGAGATCGAGGTCCGCCGGTGCCGCGAGCGCCTCCGAGGCGGACGGCGGTACGGGCACGGATGCGTGCGCGTCGGCCCGGGGGGCTGGCGGCGAAGGGGCCTTCTCCGGACGCACGGCCGAGGGCTCGGCGCGCTCCGCCCCGGCCGCCGACGCGCCGGGGACGCGGGCGAGACCCGGCGTAGCCCCGGCGGAGAGGCCGGAAACGGCGACGGGGGCGGCCGGCAGCTCAACGAGCGGGGCGAGCAACGCCAGCTCCAGCGCGAAACGCGGCCCGCCCGAGCGGGCGCGCTGGAGGTCGAGTCCGATCAGGCGACGCGCCGCGCGGGCCAGCTCGCCGGCGTCGGTCGTGGCGAGGGCCGGTGGCACTCCCTCCGCGCGTCCGGCCAGCTGCGCGGCGATGACACGGCGCAGCCGCTCGATCACCTGCTCGGTGAAGGTGCGCAGGTCGCGCCCGTGTTCCTCGAGGGTGTCGAGCACGGCGATCCCGGCCAGCGCTCGGCCGTACACGAGGGCGGCCAGGAAGGCGTCGACCGAGGCCGCATCGGCGAGCCCGAGCAGGTCGCCGACGCGCTCGGCCGTCAGCCGGCCGTCGGCGGTCGAGAGGAGCTGGTCGAGCATGCTCTCCGCGTCGCGCATGCCGCCGGCTGCGAGGTCGGCCACCAGCGCGATCGCCTCGGGCTCGGCCGCGCGGCCGCTCTCGGCGAGGATCCGTTGGAGCTTGCCGACGATCTCGGCCTGGCGGAGACGGCGGAAGTCGAAACGCTGGACGCGCGAGAGGATCGTGGCCGGGATCTCGTGCGGGTCGGTCGAGGCGAAGATGAAGACGACGTGGCCGGGCGGTTCCTCCAGTGTCTTGAGCAGCGCCGCCCAGCCATCGCGCGTGACCTGATGGGCCTCGTCGAGGATGTAGATCTTGCGGCGCAGGTCGGTCGGGGCGTAGCGGACCTTCTCACGCAGCTCCCGGATCTGGTCGATGCCGCGGTTCGAGGCGGCGTCGATCTCGAGCAGGTCGAGGGCGCGCCCCTCGCGGATGGCGACGCAGGAGGGACAGACGTCGCACGGCTCGCCGTCGCGCAGGTCGGTGCAGTTGATCGCCTTGGCCAGGATCCGCGCCATCGAGGTCTTGCCCGTGCCGCGGGGACCGACGAAGAGGTAGGCATGCCCGACGCGGCCGAGCCGGACCGCGTTGCGCAGCGTCTCGACGACCGCCTCCTGCCCGACGATCTCGACGAACCGCTGGGCGCGCCAGCGGCGGTAGAGCGCACGATGCTCGGGGACGGGCGGGCTCTCCTGTGGCACGGGCCTCCTCGCTGCGGCGCGCCGGCCGGCGCTCCCCCAGACTATGCCGTGCACCCTCCGTCGACCTGGGGCGCCCGTGCTTGCCGGCACGTCCGGCTCGGACCAGGCCTTGCCGCGGCGCTCGCCGCCCATCGTTTACCGCTGCTTCCTTCCGGACCTGACGGGGTTCACGAGTCGACGACGCGCGGGACCCGGCCCTCAACGCCTCGCGGACCGGCAGCTTCCGAGCACCGAGGCCTCGGGAGGGGATTCAGCCCTGCTGGAGCGGATTGCAGGTACAGGGCACCGCTAGTTCCCCGCCTAGCACGGCCTGCGGATGATACCGCTTCCGCTCCGGCAGGGACGGGTACGAGGGTGGCGGAGAGGGCGGGATTCGAACCCGCGATGGGTTTCCCCATACCGCATTTCCAGTGCGGCGCCCTAGGCCTCTAGGCGACCTCTCCGCGAGGCGACCCGGAGCGGATCGGGCCGGCCCGAGACGTGGCCTCGCAGCCGATCGGGCCGGGCGGCACCGTCCGCCGGACTGGCGGAGAGGGTGGGATTCGAACCCACGGAGCTTTCGCTCACCGCTTTTCGAGAGCGGCACCATCAACCACTCGGACACCTCTCCGCGCGAGAGGATAGCAGGCTGGGACGGCGGCACACCCGCGCCCCGAGAGCCGCGGGCGGGCCTCAGCGGGCGACCGGGCGAGGCGTTCGGCCGGCCGCCGCGGCTCGCTCGGCGGAGCGGAAGAGCTCGGCGGCCTCGTCGCTGCGGATCCCGCTCACGACCTGGAGCTGGCGCGGCAGCGCCACCGAACGAGCCAGCTGCACGGCCGTGCCGGCAGCGCCCGCGCGGGGGTCGGGCAGGGCGAAGACGAGACGCTCGACGTCGCTCTCGAGCAGCGCTCCCACGCACATGGCGCACGGCTCGAAGGTGGTGAAGATGGTGACATCCGCGAGGTGAGCGGTCCCGAGCTTCCGGGCGGTCTCGCGCAGGGCGACGATGACGGCGTGCGCCGTCGGGTCCCCGCTCGCGCCCACCTGGTCGTGGGCGCGGGCCACCATGGCGTCGTCGATGACCGCGACCGCGGCGACCGGGCGCTCGCCGCGCTCGGCGCCGTTGCGCGCCTCGGCCAGGGCCTCGCCCATGTAGAGCTCGTAGTTCACGCGGTCATCCTACCGCACGCCCCGGCCCTCCCGACCGGGCGCAGGCGCCCGTGCCATGATTCGGGGCGGGAATGACGATGGGCGCACGCGCCTGGCTCAACCCGGCGATCGTGGCGAGCTACCCGGTCGGGGCAGCCCGCAGCCTTCGGCGCCGCTGGATCGGGCCGCGCCGCTGGCCAGGCGATGCGCGGGCCATCTGCGCGGCGGTCATCGAGCGGTGCTGGAACGGCGAGTACCTCGCCGCGAGCGGCGGCCACTTCCGCCAGTTCTGGACTCGCGACCTCGGCTTCAGCGCGGGCGCCCTGGTGCGACTCGGACAGGGCGAGCGGGTCGTCGCCTCGCTGGCCTGGGCTCTCGAGACGTGGAAGGCGCGTCGCCACCACATCACGACGACGGTCTTCGGGGGCCGTCGGCCGGCGGACGTCTACGCGTACGGCATCGACTCGCTGCCGCTCTTCCTCTGGGCGCTCCGGCTCTGCGGCGCGGGCGACCTCGTCGCCCGTCACGGCGGCTGGCTGCGCGATGAGGTGCGCTGGTTCGCCGAGGTGGCCGTCGACCGACGCACCGGCCTGGCGAGGACCGACCGCGACTTCTCCGGCCACCGCGACACGGTGCGTCGGCGCGGGACCTGCCATGCCGCCGTCATGGTCGCCCTCCTGGCGCGGGAGGCGCGCCTCCTCGACCTCCTGCCTCGCCCGTTGGGCAACGGCGACCCCTCGGCCCGGCTGGTCGAGGCGTACTGGCGCGGAGATCACTTCGCCGACGCCCCGGAGGGGCCCGGCGTCGTCTCGGGCGAGGCGAACGTGTGGCCGTTCTGGACCGGCGTCGTCGACGACGTGGCGATGCTGGGCGCGGCGCTCGGCGTCCTGCGCAGGGCGGGCCTCGATCGGCCGCTTCCGCTCCGGTACGTCGCGCGTCGCGAGGCCGCGATCGAGGCGTGGCCGACGCGCCTGCTGCTCCCCGACTACCAGGGCACCAGCGTGTGGACCTCGCTCGGAGCGATCTACCTGCAGCTCGAGGCGCGGGTCGATCCGGCCGCCGCCGCTCGCGACGCCGGCGCGTACGTCGTCCTGGTCGAGCGCGAGGGCACCTTCTGGGAGGTCCTCGACGGATCCGGGCGGCCCTTCCGTGGGCGGTACGGCCTCTACCATGCCGACGAGGGGATGCTCTGGTCGGCGATCTTCCTCGACGCGCTGGAGGGGATCGCGCCGGCGCCGTCCGGCTAGGCGACCTCGCGGCGGATCGTGCCGGCGGCGAGGGCGACGAAGAAGGCGGCGATCGTCGCCAGCACCGCGATGTCCAGCTGGACGCTCCCGGCGCCCAGGTCGTAGCCGCGGATCATGACGTCGCGGAGACCGTCGACGGCGTAGGTGAGCGGCAGGAGGCGGGCGATCGGCTGGAGGACGTCGGGGAGCGTCTCGACCGGCCAGAAGATCCCCGCGAGAAGGCCCTGGGGGACGATCACGATCGGGATGAACTGGAGGATCTGCAGCTCGGTCCGGGCAAAGGTCGAGAGGAAGATCCCCAGGTTGACGGCGCCCAGGGCGAGCAGCAGGGCGATCAGGAACGCCAGCAGCGGGCTCCCGGCCGTCGGGACGTCGAGTCCGACCACGAAAGCCGGCAGCGGCCCGATCGCCGGCACCTCGAGCCGCATCAGCGAGAAGACGATGAGGATGACGACCTCGAAGGTGGCGAAGATGCCGAAGCCGAGGGAGTAGCCGAGCACGATCTCCGGCTTGGTGACCGGCGTGGCGAGGAGGCGCTCGAGCGTGCCGCCGACCCGCTCGCGCAGGAAACTGATGCCGGTCAGGACGAAGACGAAGAAGTAGGCGAAGTAGCCGATGAAGACCGGCGCCATGACGTCGAGCACGTCCGCGTCGGGCGTGCCGAAGACGGTCTCGCGCTCGATCCCGATCTCGCCTCGCGGCCCGCCGGGCGCCAGCGAGAGGATCGCCCGGCTGACGGCGCGCTGCAGCCCGGCGACGTGGCCGCCCTCGGCGATGGCGTTGGCGCCCTGGGTGATGAGGCGAAGCCGCGGCGAGCCACCGGCGAGCAGGTCGGCGACGAAGCCCGAGGGGACGACAAGAGCGGCGTCGATCCGGTCGTCCGCCAGCGCGGCGCGCGCCGTCACCTGGTCGACGATCCCGTCGTCGACGACGGTAAGACCCGCCCCCATGGCGGCGTCGCTGATCGCCGAGGCGAGCCGTCCGCCGGCGGCCACATCGAGGTCGACGATGGCGACGCGGGTCGGCGCGATCTGCTGGTCGCGGAGGACCCAGCCGAGGAGCGCCGTGACGGCGACGGGCACGATGAAGATGAGCGCGAGGGTGCGGTGGTCCCGGCGGAACCCGTCGATGATCCGCCGGGTGATCGACCAGAGCCGCCGGGCGCTCACGAGGCGGCCGCCGCGCCCGTGACGCCGGCGAAGTGGAGGAAGGCGTCCTCCAGACGGTCGGTCCCGGCCCGACGGCGAAGCTCGTCAGCGGAACCGCGGGCCAGGACGCGGCCGTCGCGGATGAAGAGGAGCTCGTCGCAGCGGTCTGCCTCGTCCATCACGTGGCTGGCCACCAGGAGCGTGGCTCCGCCGCCGGTGAGACGCCGGAAATGGGCCCAGAACTGGACGCGCAGGGCCGGGTCGATCCCCACCGTCGGCTCGTCGAGGAAGACGACCGTCGGCTCGTGGACGAGGGCGCAGGCGAGCGAGAGGCGGCGGCGCATCCCGCCGGAGAGCTCGAGCGCCGGCGTCCCGCGACGGTCGTCCAGCTCGACCAGCGCGAGCGCGGCGAGGAGACGCGCCCGGTCCGCCCGTCCGTAGAGGCCCGCGAAGAAGCGGAGGTTCTCCCAGACCGAGAGCTCGGGATAGATCCCGTCGCTCTGGGTCATGTAGCCGACCCGCGAGAGGAGCGGGCGCGAGGGCATCCGCGTCCCGAGGACACGAGCCTCCCCGCTGGTGGCGCGGGCGAGGCCGACGAGGAGCCGGATCAGCGTCGTCTTGCCCGAGCCGTTGGGGCCGATGAGGCCGTAGATCCGGCCGGGAGCGAGCGCGATGTCGACGCCACCGACCGCATGGATCGGCCCGAAGGTCTTGCGCAGGGCGACCGTCTCGATCGCCGGCGGCAGCGTCTGACCGCTCACGAGCGCGAAGTGTACGCCGACATCAGGAAGGTTCGAACATCATCAGCCAGGTGATGACGCCGACGATCGTCGAGCCGCCGTGCAGCACGCGGCTAGATGCCCAGGGTCCGCAGGTATTCGCGGTTGACCAGCTGCGCATCGAAGAGCGCCTCCAGCGTGTCGTCGCGGCGCAGCCAGCGGTCCTGCTCGACCACGAGCCAGCCGTGGTAACCGTGGACCTTCAGCGCCTCGATGACGCGGTCGATGCCGGAGTCGCCCCGGCCCAGCTCGGTGAAGACGCCGCGGTCGAGCGCCTCCTCGAGCCCCTTCCCCTCGCGCTTCACCGCCGCCATGACGCCGAGGTCGCAGTCCTTGACGTGGACGTGGCGGATCAGCTCGTGGTAATCGTTCGCGAGGCTGGTCGGATCGGCGCCGCCGAAGGCGGCATGACCGGTGTCCAGGACGAGCCCCAGGAGCGCCGGGTCCATCGCCTCGACGACCCGCCGGATCTCGGCGTCCGACTCGATGTAGGTGCCGGCATGGAAGTGGAGGACGGCCTCCAGGCCGGCCGCGCGACAGATCTCGGCGGCCCGGTGGAGGTTATCCATGAGCACCCGGAAGCGCTCCGCCGGGAGCCACGCCTCGGGATGCTCGGGGATCCGCCCGGCGAAGGCGAACCGCTCCGGCTCGCCGAAGCCGTCGCAGAGGATGGCCAGCGGCCGCGATCCGTCGGGCGCTCCCTCGGTGATCAGTCGCAGCTGCTCGCGCAGCCAGACGCGCTCCTCCTCGGCGCGCTCGGCGCGGCTGAAGTGGAGCGGCAGGAAGGAGCCGACCAGCGCCAGCCCGCGAGTGGAGAGCCGCTCGCGGAGCTGTTCGGCGGTACCCAGGTAGCCGGGCGGCCCGAGCTCGGTGCCCTCGTAGCCGATGCGAACCATCATGTCGAGGATCTGGTCGGGCTCCGGCATCCAGGCGTCGTCGGGCAGGATCTCGTTGACCCCGAAGGAGACGGGCGCGTTCGCCACGCGCATCGGGCTCTCGTTCATGCTGCGGCCTCCCGGCGACGCACCATCGGCAGCCGCGGATCGGGCGCCATCCCCTCCCAGGCGACCCGCGTCCAGTCGAGGTCCGGGTCGAAGCTGGCGGCCATGGTGCGCCAGTCGCCCTCGCAGGCGAGGGCGTTGAGGTAGTAGCAGTCGAAGCCGTGCCCGGCCACGAACGGGTGATAGCCGTACGGCACGAGGCAGAGGTCGCCGTGGCGGACCGTGACCGCCTCGTCGAGGCTCCCGTCGCGCCGGTAGAGGCGCTGGATCCCGAAGCCCTCGGGCCGCGCCACCTGGTAGAAGTAGATCTCCTCGAGGATCGCCTCGCGCGGCGGGTCGTGCTCGTCGTGCTTGTGCGGCGGGTAGCTCGACCAGCCGCCGGCCGGCGTGTAGACCTCGACGGCGAGGAGACGGTCGGCCGGGAAGTCGGGCATCACCAGGTGGTTGATCTGGCGCGTAGCGTTGCCGGCGCCGCGGATCTCCGTCTCCACGTCATCCGGCGCGATCAGCCGCGGCTCGAGGCGGCGGCGCGCCTCGGCCATCCCGATCGCCAGGGTGCTCACGGGCCCAAGGGGGGCGATCGCGTAGCGCGTCTTGCGGGGCAGGTAGAGCGCCCAGGGCATCCCGGCGAAGACGGAGGCGCGTCCCTCGAGGAGGTAGGTGGCGCCGTCGGCCTCGACACGCAACCCGCCGGAGAGCGTCACCACGAGCGCCTCGCGGGTCCCGGTCGTGCCCCGCAGCGGCGCGTCCGGCGTGACCGCCCGGGCCGAGAAGGAGAGGAAGCGCCAGCCCGCGGCGGCGGCCTCGACGTCGACGTCGACGGGTCGCCCCAGGGCGTCGCGGCCGCCGTCGTGCGGCCGGACCAGGAAGCGGCTGCTCATGTGGACCTCACGGGGTGATGACCACCTTGGTCGCCTCGCCGCTGCGCAGCAGGACCAGCCCCTCGTGCACCGCCTCGAGACCCAGCACGTGGGTCACGATCGGCGCCAGGGGCAGGCTCCCCTGCTCCACCAGGCGGATCGCCGACGGGAAGGTGAAGTTCGAGATGTAGGAACCGAAGATGGAGAGGCTCCGCTCGGTGATGGCGTACTGCCGGATCGGCGGCAGCGCGTTCGCGTTCATGCCGAAGAGGACGATGCGGGCGCCCATCGCCGCGCAGTCGATGGCGGCGGCGAGCCGGGTGCCGACCGCGTCGACGACGATGTCCGCGCCGAGCGGGAACAGCTCCTCGCGGCGGACGGCGAACTCGTCGGGCGACAGGACGATTTCGGCCCCCACGGCGGTCGCGACCGGCCGGCGCGCCTCCGACGGCTCGACCGCGATCAGCGGGGCGGCGCCGGCTGCCTTGAGGACGGCGATGAAGAGGCAGCCGATCGCCCCGGCGCCGAAGACGATGGCCGACTCGCCCGGCCGCGCCGCGGCGCGGTTGGTCCCGTTGACGACGCAGGCGAGCGGCTCGATGAGGGCGGCGGCCGTCGCCTCCACCCCCTCGGACAGCGGGTAGACCGAGGCGGCCGGCGCCTTCGTGTAGCGGGCGAGCGCTCCGTCGCGGTGGACGCCGAGGGCCAGGATGTTCGTGCAGGCAGCCGGCCGCCCGGTGCGGCAGAAGTGGCAGGCGCCGCACTTGGGATCGGGGTCGACGACGACGCGGGCGCCGACGCGCACGCCGGCGGCGTCCCCGACCGCGGCGACACGGCCGACGAACTCGTGGCCGAGCACCACCGGTGGCGTCGACGGGTGGCCGGGCGGAACGTTGAGGATCTGCAGGTCCGAGCCGCAGACGCCGCACGCCTCGACCTCGACGATGACGTCGTCCGGCCGTTCGACGACCGGGTCGGGGTGTTCCTCGACCCGCAGGACGCCGTTGCCGTGGAAGACCGCCGCGCGCATCGCCGTCAACGCCCCGCGCCGCCGCGGCTGCCGATGAGGCCGGAGATGCGTCGCGCCTGACCGGCCATCAACCAGGAGAGTCCGAGCACCGCCATCGTCCCCACCAGGAGCACCGTCGCCACCGCGTTCACCTCCGGGGTGACCCCGAACTTGATCTGCGTGTAGATGTAGATCGGCAGCGTCAGCTGCGGACCCACCGTGAAGAAGGTGATCACGAACTCGTCGATCGAGAGCGTGACGCTGATCAGCGCGCCGGCCATGATCGCCGGGGCGATGAGGGGCAGCACGATGTGGCGCAGTACCCGCGCCGGGCTGGCGCCCAGGTCGGCCGCCGCCCACTCGAGCATCCGGTCGAAGCCCTGGAGACGAGCCCCCACGATCAGCACGATGTATGGCGTGGTGAAGACGAGATGACCCGCGATGACGGTCCAGAAGGAGAGCTCCGCGTCGAGCACGCGGCGGAAGAAGAGGAGTAGGGCAACGCCGATCAGGGCGCCCGGCAGCATGATCGGCAGGGTGAAGAGGATGCGGGCGACGTTGGGGAAACGGATCCCGCCTCGGACGAGCGGGAAGGCGGCCATCGTGCCGATGATGGTGGCGAGGGTCGTCGCCGCCACGGCGACCAGGATCGAGTTCCAGACGGCCCCGAGGAGGATCCCGTTGGAGATCATCTTCTCGTACCAGTGGAGCGTCAGGCCGGTGATCGGCAGCCCGGGGGTGCGCGATTCCTCGAACGAGAAGAGGACGAGGAAGGCGATCGGCAGGTAGAGGAAGGCGAGCACCACCAGCGCCCAGGTGCGCAGCACGGCACGCACGAGGCGCGCGTAGGGGCTGACCGGCATCGTCTGGATCGGGTCCATGGGCTAGGTGCGCGCCACCACGTCTTCGACCTGCAGGTAGCGGCGGAAGATGACCAGGAGCACCGTCACCAGGGCGGCGATGATGAAGCAGAAGGCGGCCATCGTGGTGTACTGCAGGCCGCGGAAGAAGTTGACGATCAGGTTGGCGATCAGCAACCCCTCCGTTCCGCCGACGAGCGCCGGCGTCAGGAACTCACCGAGGATCGGGATGAAGACGAAGATGCAGGCGGTGATGAGGCCGGGCCGCACCTGCGGCAGCAGGATGTGGAGGAGCGCCTGGTCCGGTCGCGCGCCGAGGTCCTGCGCGGCGTTCAACTGGGTGAAGTCGAACTTCTCGAGCGAGGCGTAGATGGCCAGGGCGGCGAACGGGAAGTAGACATAGACGAGGACGAGCCAGACGCCCGGGTTGTCGTAGATGAACAGGCGCGAGGGCTCGTCCGTGACCCCGATCCCGGTCAGTAACTGGTTGAGCGCTCCCTTCGGACCCAGGATCGCCTGCCAGGCGTAGGCGCGCAGCAGGTAGCTGGTCCAGAACGGCACGATCACCGCCAGGAGGACGGCGCGTTGCCAGCGCGGGCTGACGTAGCGGACCAGGAAGTAGGCGAACGGGAAGGCGGCGGCGATCCCCGCCGCGGTGACCGCCGCGGCCATGATCAGGGTCTTGAGGAGGGTGCGGACGTAGGTCGGCGTGTTGAAGAAGTAGGCGTAGTTGTCGAGCGTCCAGTCGGGGACGATATCGAAGTCCGGGGTCGTCCGCCAGAGCGAGAAGACGACCATCACGGCCATGGGCACCAGGAAGAGCAAGGCCAGCATCAGGCCGGCCGGCAGGAACGGCCAGGCGCGCACCAGCCCCACCTTGGCACGAACGGCGAGCCCCGTTGCCGGCGGGACCACGATGGCCCCGCCGGCGCTGTTCGGTGGCACTCGTACTCCGGGCGGCTAGGCTCCGAAGACCTCGTTGAAGACGTTGATGGCGCCCTGGGTGGAGAGGCCCGGGCCCTTGAGCGTCATCGTCTGCACGGTCTCGGGCTTGTTGTAGAAGTAGCGGTCCGCCCGCTCCTTCTCGCCCTTGTCGACCAGGATCTGGTAGGCCTTCTCGTTGAAGAGCGGCCGCCCGTAGTCGATGAAGTTCTGGGCGATCCACTCGGCCTGCTCGGCCAGCTCGAGGAAGGGCCTGATGAGGGCCTTGTTCTTGCCCTCCTTGACGATCATCTCGGCGTCCATCCAGCCGATCGTCCCCTCCTTGGGGATGAAGGAGATGACCTCTGGCCCGCCGCCATCCTTGACGCGGTCCTCGGTGCCCAGGTTACTCGTGGCGATCCAGGCCTCCTCGCTGACGAGCGCGGCGACCGTGTCGGTGTTCTGCTGGGCCAGCTTGAGGACGTTGGGCTTGAGCCGGAGGAGCAGCTCCTTGGCCTGCGCCAGCTCGGCCTCGCTCATGTTGTAGGGGTCCTTGATGCCGGCCGCCTTGGCCATGTAGGCGACCACCTCGACCGGCTGGTTCTCGGTCACGATCTTGCCCTTGTACTTCGGATCAAGCAGGGCCTGCCAGGAATCCGGCGCCGGCGAGACGTACTTGGGGTTGTAGGTGATGAGGATCGGCGACCAGCCGAACGGATAGCCCAGGTAGCCCTCCGGCTTGGTCCAGATGGTGAACTCGCGGGCGATCGAGTAGAGCTGCTTCGCCACCTCGAGGCTGTTGATGTCCCAGGCGTCGATGAGGCCCTCCTCGAAGTACTTGGGCACCCACAGGGCATCGCCCGAGATCACGTCGAGCTGGCCCTTCACCTCCTTGAGCTTGGCGAAGCCGTCGGCGTTGTCGGCCAGCTCGGTGATGTTGGTGCTGATCTTGGCGGTCTTCTTGATCTCGTCGAGCTGCTCCGCGATGTAGTGGTCGCTCCAGGTCATCCAGTTGAAGGTGCCCTCGGGCTTGGCCGTGGGGCCCGGCGTGGGGCTGGCCCCCGCCTGGCAGGCGGCGGCGATGGCGCCGGCCGAGACGCCCGCCGTGACCTGCAGGAACTGCCGCCGCGAATAGGGCTTACGCAAGAGATCCATCTGCTCCTCCTCCGGTATCACTGGCGACGACGGTCGATTCCTGGGGAGACCACCAAACGCACACCTCCTGATCGAGCAGCCCATCGAGGGCCGCGGACCTCGAGCCTTCGGAATGGGGCCGCAGCGTGACGACCGCGCCGGCGGCCGTCTGGACCGTGACGCGGGTGTGGTTCCCCAGGAAGGCGACGTTGATGACCCGCCCGGTGAGCGTCGCCCATTGACCCTCCGGGGCGGTCGTGCCGACCGAGACGCACTCGGGGCGCACCATGAGCGTCACCGCGCCGGCGCGAGCCAGGCCGACCGGGAGCTCGGACGGCACGATCACGGCGCCGCCGTCGCGGAAGCGGACGCGGCGGGCGCCGCCGTCCGCGGCGAGGTGGCCCTCCAGGAAGTTCGACTCGCCGATGAAGTCGGCGACGAAACGGTCCACCGGACGGTAGTAGATCTCGCGCGGCGTCCCGCTCTGCACGACCCGTCCGTCGGACATGACGGCGATCCGCGTGGCCATGGAGAGCGCCTCCTCCTGGTCGTGGGTGACGAAGACGAAGGTCGTGCCGACCTGGCGCTGGATGCGCGACAGCTCGACCTGCATCTGCTTGCGCAGCTTGAGGTCGAGTGCGCCGAGCGGCTCGTCGAGGAGGAGGACGGCCGGGCGCCTGGCCAGGGCGCGGGCCAGGGCGACACGCTGCTGCTGGCCGCCGGAGAGCTGGGCCGGAGAGCGCGCGCGGAGGGCGCTGAGGCCGACCAGGTCGAGGTACTCGGCGACGCGACGCTCAGTCTCCCGCCCATCCAGCCGGGCCATCCGGAGGCCGAAGGCGACGTTCTGGGCGACGGTCATGTGGGGGAAGAGCGCGTAGTTCTGGAAGACGGTGTTGACGTTGCGCCGGTGCGGCGGCAGGTCGTTGACGCGGCGTCCCTCGATGCGCAGCTCGCCCGCGGTGAGCGGGATGAAGCCGCCGATCAGGTTGAGGGTCGTCGTCTTGCCGCAGCCGGAGGGGCCGAGCAGGCAGAAGAATTCGCCCGGCTCGATGCCCAGCGAGACGCCGTCCAGGGCGATCGTCTCACCGTAGCGCTTGGTCGCCTCGATCAGCTCGATGGCGAGCCGCCCGGCCCCGATCCCAGTCACCGGCCGCCCCCCGGCGCGACACCGACCGGCTCCAGGCTGGTCACCCGACGAGGCGAGACCTCTCCACCGCGCGGCTGAGTGTAATCGATTGAACCGGGGCCGGGCGTGCTCTCGCGGACGACCAGCTCGACCGGCAGGACGACGGACGGCGGCAGCTCCCCGCCCTCGATCGCGCCGACGAGCATGCGCACGGCGAGCCGCCCGATCTCGGCCGAGGGGCTGGCGACCGTCGTCAGTCGAGGGTTGGAGCACGCAGCGAAGGGGATGTCATCGTAACCGGCGATGCCGACGTCGCGGGGTACGTCGAGGCCACAGGCCCGCAGCCCATCCATCAGCGCGAGGGCGAGCTTGTCGTCGTAGCAGATGAGCGCCTCGGGGAGATCCCGCGCGATCCGGCGCGCGACCGCCAGGCCATCGCGCCAGCCGTCCCGACCCGCCGCGAAGGCGCGCCGGGGACGAGCGGCGGAGTCGCGCAGCGCCCGAAGCACCGCGTCCCGGCGCGTGGCGTTGGAGGCGGTCGGTCCGGCGCCCACGTAGCCGATCTCCCGGTAGCCGGCGTCCAGCAGGTGCCGTACGGTGGCGCCGGCGCCGGCGGCATCGTCGCTGCGGATCGAGCCGACCGGTCGGTCGTTGCCGTAGCCGGCCAGGCTCGGGTGGTCCGCCTGGGCAAGGACGACGCGGTCCGACCGGATCAGGGTGAGCGCCTCGGCCGGGTCGAGGATGCTCGAGACGAGGGCGACGCCATCGGTCCGGTGCTCGGCGAAGAGCTGGAGGGCGCGGCGCTCACGGGCCGGGTCGTTGAAGCCGGCGACGAAGATGACCGTGAAGCCGCGGGCCGCCGCCGCCTCCTCGAAGCCGGCGGCGATGAGGCCGTGGACCGGGTCGGCCAGGTCGACCAGGAGCAGCCCCAACGTCCGCGTCGCCTGGCGGCGGAGGCTGCGGGCGGCCGCGTTCGGCACGTAGCCGAGCCGCTCGGCGGCGCGACGGACGCGCTCGCGCGTCGGGCCGCTGATGCGCGGGTCGCCGGCGAGCGCCCGCGACCCGGTCGCCGCCGAGACGCCGGCGGCACGGGCGACCTCGCCGAGGGTGACGCGGCGGTGAGGGGCTGGCGGCACCGGACCGGCCGGGGCGACCTAGCCCGCCAGGTGTCGCGCGGCGACGTCGCGGAAGCGCGCCGCGCGCTGGCGAGCGACCTCCGGGCCATCGCGCATGCGGAGTCCGTAGGGCGCCAGGTTCGGGTCGGAGACGCCGATCCCGAAGCTCATCGAGCGCGCCAGCAGGGCGTCCGTCCGCGGCAGCATCCCGGGCGCGTAGCGGCGCTCCTGGTCGTCGAAGCAGCGGCAGTCGAAGGGGCAGCCCTTGCCGGTGATGGTGCGCCGATCGATGAGGTTCTCCATGTTGGCGTAGACGTGCCAGCCCGATGCTGCGAGGGTGATGGAGGGGAGCTCGGCGGTGACGTGCCGGGCGACCTCTTCGTCGGGGAAGACGACGACGAGGTGAGTGGCGAGATCGCCGTCGGGGTCGGGCAGGAGGCGGAAGCCGAGCCCCGGCAGATCGCCGATCGTCTCTTCGACGATCGCCTTGTTGGCGCGCAGGTGATCGCGGATCCGGTCGAGCTTGCGCAGCTGGGCGAGGAGGACGGCGCCAGCCAGCTCGATCATACGGAAGTTGAGCCCCAGGAACGGGCGCTGGCCGATCTCGACATCCAGCCGGAAGGGGCTGTGGCCCTGGTCGTGCATGGCGAAGCAGCGCCGGTAGAGCGTCTCGTCGTCGGTGACCAGCATGCCGCCGTCCCCGCAGGTGATCGTCTTGAACTCGTTGAAGCTGTAGATGCCGGCGACGCCGTATCCGCCGACCCAGCGGCCCCGGTAGGTGGCACCGAACGCCTGGGCGCAATCCTCGATGAGCGCCAGGCCGTGGCGGTCGGCGACCGCGCGGAGCTCGTCGAGCCGGGCCGGGTTGCCGAGCATGTGGACGGCCAGGATGGCGCGCGTGCGCGGCGTGATGCGCGCCTCGACGTCAACCGGGTCAAGGTTGAACGTCTCGTCGACCTCGGCCAGGACCGGGATCGCCCGCGCGTAGATGATCGCCGAGATGCTCGACACGTAGGTGAAGCCGGGCACGATCACCTCGTCCCCGGGACCGATGCCCAGCCCGGCCAGGGCGACCCAGATGGCGGACGAGCCCGCGTTGAGGGCGATCGCGTGGCGGACGCCGACCCGGCTCGCCACCTCCTCCTCGAAACGGCGCACCCTGGCGCCGAAGGTCGGGTCGTCGTGGGCACCATAGCGGCTCACGTGGCGGCTGCGGAGCACCTCGACGACCTCGGCGATCTCCTCCTCGCCGATCAGATCGAGCCCGGGTCCTGGCACCGCGCGTCCTCCTCGCGCACTCGCGCGTGGTCCGTCTGTGCAACCGATTGCAGACACGGTACCAAAGCGACCCTGGCGGCGTCAAGATGCTCCCCGGTGCGTGTGTCCCAGCGTCCGTGCTGACGCGGCCGGACGAGAGCGAGCCCCGTCCCCCGTCGCCGTGGATCGCCGGATCGTCGGCCGCCCACTCGCCGTCTCTTCGTCACGATTACGACGGTGACTCGTTCGACGGAACGGAGGGCGCCCCGCGGGCGGCGCGCGGGGACGCCGTGGCGCCCCGGCGAGGGTACCCCGTGCGGGCGCCGCGCTCCCCGC
>MGMJ01000065.1:18844-25027 GCA_001794945.1 Chloroflexi bacterium GWC2_73_18 | reverse complement strand
GGCCTCCATCGCGGCCATGGTGCTCACCACCGAAACCCTCGTCACCGAGCTCCCCGAGAAGGAGAAGGCAACTGCGCCCGGCGGTGGCCACGGCCACGGCGGCGACATGGACTTCTAGCTCCCAGAGCCGTCTCCGGACGACTGGCAGCAGCGAGGCCCCGGCGGCGACGCCGGGGCCTCGTGATTCTCCGGTGGGTGCCGCCGCGTGGCGATCGAGGTCCCGGGCGGATCGTCGTCCCGAAGCGATCGTTGCCCTGTGCGCACCAAATGGCGGGCTGGGAAGCCCGATCGCCCGCCGAGCCGGCTGATCCAGGTCGGGGACCGCCGCGCGCACGGCGGAGGCTCCGGTCGCGTGCGATGGCGCGGCCGGGTGCGAGCGGTGGTCGACGAGATCGGGGGTCCCCCGCCGCTCACTGGTGCCGGAGGGCCCGACCGACGCGCATCTGGTGTTCTGTGAACGACGATCGGCCGTCACGCGTCCTGACGCCGACGTGACGGACGTCGGGCACAGTTCGCTCGCGGCACGACCGCTCCACGGTCGGGATGCGCAGCACATGAGGGGAACACATGGTCGACATCCGCCGGTTCTCGGTCATCCGCACGGCGAACGTGGTGGCGCTCATGTACGTGATCGCGATGGCGATCTTCTTCGTGCCGATCCTGCTGCTCTTGGCCCTCTACTCCGCCACCCCGGCGGCGGTCGACTTCGGGTTCCTCGCGGCCGGGACCGTCGGCCTGGTCATCCTGACCGTCTTCAACGCGATCGGCGGCTGGATCGTCACCGCCCTCGCCTGCCTCATCTACAACCTCGCGGCCCGATGGGTGGGAGGGATCGAGGTCCAGGTCGAGCAGGTCGCGGCTCCCGCCCCGACCGCGACCGCCCAGCCCCCCGGCTGGGGGCCGCCGGTCTCGGGGCAACCGACCGCTCCGGGCGGCGGGGGCGTGGGCGAGCGACCGTCCGGTCCCTGACCCGGCTCGCCCGCGGGACGGGAACGGCCGGGTCCAGCTGCGTCAGCCGCCGATGCGGGCCCGCCACGCGGTGACCCATTCGGGGGCGCCGCGCCGCAGGCGAGCCTTCTTGAGGTTCTCGCGCATCAGCCAGCGGACATCGGGATCGCCGCTCGCCAGCCAGCGCTCCATGACCGGCATGCCGATCGCCGGGGCGGCCGCCACCGCCACGCTCCAGCAGTAAGCGAGCCCCTGGCGCAGGACCCGGAACGCCGGATCGCGCCGGTCCGGCGCGGACACCAGCGAGCCGGTGATCCGGTCGAGGATCGCCAGGACGCGGCGGACGTCCTCCTCGCGGCGCAGCAGCCGCGGCTCGCAGAGGGCCGCGGCGACCGCCCGCTGCTCGAGGAACGAGCCACCGCTCCAGCGCTCCATCTCGTCGAGGAGCCGGGACATGCCGGCATCGCCGACGCGCTGGAGCCCCATGGCGACCGCCTCGCGGAGGCGCCAGCGCGGGTCCGAGGCGAAGCGGCGCAGGTCGGCGAGGAGATCGTCGCGTCCCTCGGCGGCGAGCCGCCCCAGCCCGAGGACCCCGCACACCGGAAGGAACTCGCGGGCCGAGCCGGTCGGCGCCGAGGCCGGCGTCAACGCGGCGAGGCGCTGGAAGAACGCCTCGTCCCCCTCCTCGGCGGCCGCCTGGGCGAGCTCGAGGTTCCCCCGCGGGCCGGGGAGACCAGAGCGCTCGAGGAGGTAGTCGATCGGGTCGGCCAGCGCGCGCAGCCCGGCCCGGTAGCGGTCGATCGCCCGGCCGGGAGCCATCGGTCGCCGGCCGCTACCCGACCGGATCGGCCGGTCGCCGGCCGGTCGAGAGGTAGTGGCGGTACGGGTAGGCCAGCTGCTGCAGGCGGGTCGCGTGGCGCGCTTCGGCGGTGTCGACCTCGCGGAGCAGGCGGGTTGCCACCCGCTCCAGGCCGGCCCCGCGGAGCAGGCGCTCGGCGCCGCGCGCATCGCCCTGCCTGGCCAGGGGGAGTGCCGCGTACTGCTCCACCGTGTAGTCGTGGTCGGGCGGTGCGCCCCTCCGCCGCTCGATCGCACGACCGAGGCGGCGCGCTCCCCGGGCGAGCACGGCCCGGAACGGGTCGAGCCGGGGCGAGTAGCCGTCGATCACGGCGACCAGGCCGCCGGGGCGGACCAGCTCGGCCCACCGTGCGACCGCCTCACCAGGGTGGGGGAGCGTCCAGAGGAGATGGCGTGAGACGACGACGTCGAAGGAACCGGTGGCAAACGGCGGCACTTCGGCATCGCCGAGGTGCAGGTCGATCGCCAGGTGCAGTTCGCGTGCCTTCCGGGCAGCGAGCGCGAGCATCGACTCGGAGAGGTCGAGGCCGGTCACCTCGTGGCCGAGCTCGGCGGCGAAGATCGCCAGGAAGCCCGTGCCGGTGCCGACGTCCAGGACACGCTGTACCGGCACCGCCGCGTGCCGCGGGTCGCCCAGGATCGCCGCCACGAGGCGTCGCCAGGCGCGCTCCTCGTCCTCGAGCAGGAGGCCGTGGCCGTCAAGCCGGTCGTATCCCGCGGCCGAGACGTCCCAGACCGCGGTCAGGCCCCGCTTGAGGGGATCGTCGGTCACGGGACGCAGGATACGTGAAGGGCGGGTCAAGTGGCCGCCGGTAGAATGACCTTGTGCTCGATCCCTCCCCCGACCGGACCCTCCATCGGGACGCCCCGGACGACTGGTTCAGCGGCCTCGACCTGCTGGTCGACGACGGCGCCGGGTCGCTCGGGCCGGACGAGGCGGCCGGTTGGGAGGAGGCGCCCGACCCGCGTCCGCGTGCCGGCAGGAAGCGCGCGGCGACTCCCGGGGCGCGTCCTCCGGGCGAACCCGGACCGCCTGGTGACGAGCCACCGCACCCTTCCGAGCCGGCCGCCCGACCGGCGCCGGAGGGCCCGCTGGCGGGCGATCTCGCCGCACGAACGGCCGGTGGCGTGCAGGCGCTCGAGGCGGCGATCTTGGCGCGCCTCAACGCGGAGCAGGCGCGCGCCGTCCGGACCACGGAAGGGCCGCTCCTGATCCTGGCCGGAGCGGGGAGCGGCAAGACGCGCGTCCTGGCCCACCGCGTCGCCTACCTGGTCGGCGTCAAGGCGGTCCGGCCCTGGCAGATCCTGGCCGTCACCTTCACCAACAAGGCGGCCCACGAGATGCGCGAGCGGATCCTTTCGCTCGTCGGCGAGGCGGGGCGGGACGTCGCCATGGGGACTTTCCACGCCCTCTGCGCCCGGGTCCTGCGGCGCGACGGCGCGGCCATCGGCATCGACCGCCGCTTCACCATCTACGACACCGACGATCAGACGACCCTGGTGAAGCAGGTCCTGCGGGAGCTTGACCTGCCGAGCCCGGAGTGGCGCCCGGCGATGGCGCTGGCGGCGATCGGGCGCCTCAAGAACGACCTCCTCACGCCGGCCGAAGCGGCCGAGCACGCCCGAACCTACCGCGAGCAGGTCGGCGCCCGCATCTACGCGCGCTACCAGGCCGGCCTCCGCGAGGCGAACGCGCTCGACTTCGACGACCTGCTCAACGAGTCGGTTAGCCTCTTCGAGCGCGCCCCCGACGTCCTGCACGCCTACCAGGAGAAGTGGCGCTACCTCCACGTCGACGAATACCAGGACACCAACCGGGCGCAGTACCTCTGGATCAAGCTGCTGGCGGCACGGCACCGCAACGTCGCGGTCGTCGGCGACGACGACCAGTCGATCTACTCCTGGCGGGGCGCTGACCTGCGCAACATCCTCGACTTCGAGCGCGACTACCCGGAGGCCACCGTCGTCAAGCTCGAGCGCAACTACCGCTCCACCCAGCTGATCCTCGACGCCGCCCACGCCGTCGTCAGCCGCAACGAGGACCGCAAGGAGAAGCAGCTCTGGACCGACCGCTCCGGCGGCATCCCGATCCAGGTCTTCGAGGCCTACAACGAGGAGGAGGAGGCGGAGTGGGTGGCGCGCCAGGTCGAGGGGCTCGCGCGCGGCCGTGGCTCGCTGCTGACCCGGCGCGCCCACGACCGGCCGGACGGAGCGCCGTGGCAGCTGCGCGACATCGCCGTGATGTACCGCACCAACGCCCAGAGCCGCGCCCTGGAGGAGGCGTTTCTCCGCTACGGGCTCGGCTACCAGCTCGTCGGTGGGACCCGCTTCTACGAGCGGCGCGAGATCAAGGACGCGCTCGCCTACCTGCGCGTCCTGCGCAACGACCACGACGCGGTCGCTTTCGAGCGGATCGTCAACGTGCCCTCGCGCGGCATCGGGGAGAAGACCCTGGCCGAGATCCGGCGCCGAGCCGCGGCGGAGGGAGCGAGCCCATGGGCGGCGATCGGCGCCGTGGCGGCCGACGCGGCGATGGCGTCGCGGACCCGGACGGCGCTCGCGGGCTTCGTCGCCCTGGTCGAGCGGCTGCGGACGCGGGTCGGGATCCTGCCGCTCCCCGAATTGCTCGACGCGATCCTCGAGGAGAGCGGCTACCGCGCCATGCTCGCCGACGGCTCCGAGGAGGGCGAGGAGCGCTGGCAGAACCTGCTCGAGCTGCGTGCCGTGGTCGGCCGGTACGAAGGCCTCGAGCCAGAGGACGCGGTCGATCGGCTGCTGGAGGAGACGGCCCTCGTCGCCGACCAGGACAGCTACGAGGCGGGCGCCGACGCGACGACGTTGATCACCCTCCACGCGGCCAAGGGCCTGGAGTTCCGGGGCGTCTTCATCACCGGCCTCGAGGAAGGGCTGCTGCCCCATTCGCGTTCGCTGGACGACCGGCGCGACCTCGAGGAGGAGCGCCGGCTCGCCTACGTCGGCATCACGCGGGCCAAGGAGCGCCTCTTCCTGACGTACGCCTGGCGCCGGGCGAGCTGGGGGCTGGGCGGCGGGATGAGTGCCCCGTCGCGTTTCCTCGGTGAACTTCCGTCCGAGCTCTGCGTCGGCCTCGCGCTCGACGTCGCGGAGACGGGGGAAGGTGTGGAGGAGGGTACGGCCGGCGTGGACGCCTGGACGGACGAGCACGCCCCCGGCCCGCTCGACCTCGATCTCATCTTCCGGAGCCGGGGCGGTCGCGGGCCCGCCTCCCGGGCCGGACGCCCCGCGGCCGGCGGCTTCCGGCCGACGCGCGACCTGGCCGCACGCCGGGCCGCCTACTACGGCGGCGGGCGCGGGCCGGCGAACCGCAACCGGACCGGCGAGCCGCCGCTGGCCGGTTTCACGCCCTCGTCCGACGGCGCGCCGCTGCGCCCCTTGGCCGAGGGCGCCGTGGGCCGTCCCGTCCCGCTGCGAGCGGCCGTCCCCGGCGAGCGCCTCTTCCGCGACGGGGACCGTGTCCGGCACCCTGCCTTCGGCGACGGGGTCGTCGTCACCTCGAAGCTGACCCGGGCCGACGAAGAGGTGACGGTGGCCTTCCGCGAGCGGGGCGTCAAGATCCTGCTGGCCAGCCTGGCCCGGCTGGAGCGAATCGGGTGAGCGATCCCGCGCCGCGGGTGCCAGCCGCCGAGTCGGCCGCTTCGGCGGATCCGGACGCCGCGGCGCGTCACGCCGAGCTGCGAGCGGCGATCGAGCGCGCCGATCGCCTCTACCACGTCGAGGACGCGCCGGAGCTGAGCGACGCGGAGTACGACGCGCTGATGCGCGAGCTCGTCGCCCTGGAAGAGGCGCACCCGCAGTTGCGCACCCCCGACTCGCCGACCCAGCGGGTCGGGGGCCGGCCGGCCGCGCGGTTCGGAGAGGTGCCGCACAGCCGCCCCATGCTCTCGCTGGCCAACGCCTTCGACCAGGACGAGCTGCGCGCCTTCGACGCCCGCGTCCGGCGGGGTCTGGGCCTCCCCCCGGCGCCCGAGCCCGCCCCGGGGCTCAGCTACGTCGCCGAGCTCAAGATCGATGGCCTGGCCGTGGCCCTGCACTACGAGCGCGGCCGGTTCGCCCTGGGCGCGACGCGTGGCGACGGCACGACCGGGGAGGACGTGACCGCGAACCTGCGGACGATCCGGTCCCTCCCGGGGCGGCTCCCCGAGCCGGCGACGCTCGAGGTGCGCGGCGAGGTCTACATGCCCAAGGACGCCTTCGCCGCCCTCAACGCCGAGCGCGAGGAGCGCGAGCTTCCCCTCTATGCCAACCCGCGCAACAGCGCCGCCGGCTCCCTCCGCCAACTCGACCCGGCGGTCACCGCCAGCCGCCGCCTGTCGGCCTGGACCTACCAGTTGATCGAGG
>MGMJ01000065.1:0-18835 GCA_001794945.1 Chloroflexi bacterium GWC2_73_18 | reverse complement strand
CCCGGTCGAGCCGGCAGGCGAGACCGGTCTCGACATCGAGGGCGTCGTCGCCTTCGCCGAGCGCTGGCGCGAGGCGCGCCACGAGCTCCCCCACGAGACCGACGGCGTCGTCGTCAAGGTCGACCGCTTCGACCTCCAGGCCCGCCTCGGCACGGTAGCTCGTTCGCCCCGCTGGGCGGTCGCCTACAAGTACCCCCCCGAGGAGGTCGAGACGACGGTCGAGGAGATCGTCCCCTACGTGGGGCGCACCGGGACGCTCACGCCGGTCGCCCACCTCGCCCCGGTGAAGGTCGCCGGCTCGACCGTCTCCCGCGCCACGCTCCACAACCTCGACGAGGTGCGTCGCAAGGACGTCCGGGTCGGCGACCGGGTCGTCCTGCACAAGGCCGGCGATGTCATCCCCGAGGTCGTCCGCGTCCTGCCCGAGCGGCGGACGGGAGCCGAGCGTCCCTTCGAGATGCCGGAGCGCTGCCCCGTCTGCGACGCGCCGGTCGTTCGCGACGAGGGCGAGGTGCGCCATCGCTGCACCAACCCGTTCTGCCCGGCCCAGGTCGCGCACGGGCTCCTCCACTTCGTCTCGCGGAGCGCCATGGACATCGAGGGCGCCGGGCCGGCGGTGATCGTCCAGCTCCTCGAGCGGGGGTTGGTGAAGACGCCGGCCGATCTCTTCCGGCTCACCGTCGAGCAGGCCGAGGGGCTCGAGCGCTTCGCCCGCAAGAGCGCCGAGAACCTCGTTGCGGCGATCGAGCGGGCCCGCCGGCGGCCCCTGGCGCGGGTCCTCAACGCGCTCGGCATCCGCCACGTCGGGGAGCAGACGGCGATCGACCTGGCCGGGTGGCTGGCCGAGCAGGTGCCGCCGGCCGAGGGTGAAAGCGCGGCCGAGTGGAGCCGGCGCGCTGCCGACTTCCTGCGTGCCGCCGCACCCGAGGAGTACGAAGGGGTTCCGGGCGTGGGCGTCGTCGTGGCGGCATCGATCGCGCGCTTCTTCGGCGAGCCGGTCACCGGTGGAGCGCTGACGGCGCTCCTCGATGCGGGCGTGGAGGCCGAGGCGCCGCCGCGGCGGGCGGTAGCCGCCGGCGCCGGTCCGCTGGCGGGCAGGACCGTCGTCGTCACCGGCACGCTCGCCGGCTTCAGCCGCCAGGAGGCGGAGGAGGCAGTCCGTGCTGCCGGCGGCCACCCTGCCGGCAGCGTCTCACGGAAGACCGACTACGTCGTCGCCGGCGAGTCGGCTGGCTCGAAGCTCCAGAAGGCGCAGGAGCTCGGGGTGCCGGTCGTCGACGAGGACGGGCTCAGGCGGCTGCTGGCGGGAGAGACGGCCTGACCCGGACGGTCGCGTCGACCCGCGACCGATACACTGCGGCGAATGTCCCCGCCCGTCATCGCCATCCTCCTTATCGCTGCCCTCCTCCACGCCGCCTGGAACGTCCTGCTGAAGACATCGGTCGACCCGCTGCGGATGGCGGCCCGGGCGGTCGGCTCGGCGATGCTGATCGTGACCCCGCTCGCCGCCGCCGCGTGGTGGCTGACCGGGCGACCCGGCCTCCCGCCGGAGGGCTGGCTGCTGGCCGGCCTGTCGGGCTTCATGGAACTCGTCTACTTCGCCCTGCTGTCGGCCGCCTACCGGCGCGGCGATCTCTCCACCGTCTATCCGCTGGCGCGCGGGACGGCACCGCTGCTGGCGGTCCTCGCCGGGGTCTTCCTCGTTGGCGAGCGGCTCAGCCCGCTGGCGGCGGTCGGGGTCGCCTGCCTCCTCGCCGGGATCTGGGCGGTGCGTCGGCCGGTCGCCGGCGGCCCGGCGGTCGTCTGGGCGATCCTCTGCGGCGTCTCCATCGCCGTCTACTCGGTCTTCGACCGCCTCGGCGTCCGGCTCGGGCCCCCCTGGCTCTACGGCTGGGCGCTCTGGGTGGCGGGTGCCGGCTTCCTGTGGGGCTGGATCTGGCTGGAGGACCGTCACGCCCTGAGCGACCGCTTCTGGCGCGCCTTCGAGGCGATCCGCCCCGGCTCGAGCGCCGCGGCACGTGTCGCTCCGGCCGACCCGCCGCACCCGGCCGACGCGTCGGCCGGACCAGGTTGGCAGCGCGCCATGGTGCTCGGGCTGCTGATGGTCGGCACCTACCTGGCCGTCCTGCTCGCCCTCTCGCTGGCGCCGCTGGCGACCGTCGCGCCGTTCCGCGAGTCGGCGATCGTCCTGGCCGCCGGCTGGGGTGTCTTCCGCCTTGGGGAGCGGAGCGGCGCCTGGCTTCGCCTCGGAGGCGCGGTGTCGATCGTCGCCGGGGCGGCCCTGGTGGCGATCGGCTAGGTACGCGGCGCCTGCGCCGGTGTCACGTCACCGAAGGGCCGTGCCGGTATGCTCCGCCGATGGCCGCGCTCGCCTTCGCTCTCGCCGGCTACTTGCTCGGCTGCGTCGCCACCGGCTACTACCTGGTCCGTCTCCGGACGGGACGGGACATCCGCACCATCGGCAGCGGGGCGACCGGCGGGCGCAACGTGGCCCGCGTCCTGGGGAAACCAGGGTTCGCGATCACCGGCCTCGGAGACCTCGCCAAGTCGGCGGGCGCGGTCGTCCTCCCGCTGGCGCTCGGCTACGGCGCCGCCGAGGCGTCCGCCGCGCTGGTCGGGGTGACCCTCGGCCACTGCTGGCCGGTCCAGCTTCGCTTCCGGGGCGGCAAGGGGATCGCTCCGGCGGTCGGGGGCCTGCTCGTCCTCGACCCGCCGGTCCTCGTCGCCGGCGCGCTCCTCGCCGGCGTGGTGCTGGCCGCTACCCGCCGGATGACGCCGGCTCTCCTGGCGACGTTCGCCGCGCCGCTCGTGGCGCTCGCGCTGGGCCGGCCGATCGAGGTGGTGGCGGGTATCCTTGCCCTCGTGGTACTGGTGCTCGTGGCGCACGGCGACAACGTCCGCGACGAGCTCCGTGCGTGGCGGCCGGGATAGGAGGCGGGAAGCGGATGGGCGGTGGATCGGGGCTCAGGTTCAAGGTCGCCACGACGACCGACGAGGTCGAGCAGATCCATCGGCTCAACTACCGCACCTTCGTGGAGGAGATCCCCCAGCACGAGCCCAACCCGGAGCGGCGGCTGGTGGACCGCTTCGACCGGCAGAACACCTACCTCGTCTGCCTGCGCGGGGACCGCCTGATCGGCATGATGGCCGCCCGCGCCGACCGGCCCTTCTCGCTCGACGCGAAGCTCCTCGACCTCGACACCCACCTGCCGCCCGGCCGCACCGTCTGCGAGATCCGGCTCCTGGCGGTGGAGCCGGGCGAGCGCCGCGGGGTCGTCTTCTGGGGGCTCGCCCGGCTGATGTGGGACTACTGCCGCGAACGCGGGTGGGACCTTGCCGTGGCGTCGTGCACGGTCCGCCAGATGAAGCTCTACCGGCACCTGGGCTTCGTCCCCTTCGGGCCGGTCGTGGGCAGCGCCGAGGCGCTCTTCCAGCCGATGTACCTGACCGCCGAGGCGTTCGCCGAGCGGGTCCGCACGGTCGAGGCGCGTCTCACGCGATCCTCGACGCGGCGGAAGCGCGCCTACCGGCCGCTCCCGGCGACCGGCTGAGATCACCCGGCCCTCGCCGGGCGATCACAGCGCCGTCAGGGGCGTCCCACGCCCGCTATCCTCTTGGCGTGGCCGCGCTCTCCCATGCCGACGTCGCACATGTCGCCCATCTCGCCCGGCTGGGCCTGGGCGACGACGAGCTGACGCGCCTCGAGGGGCAGCTCAACCACATCCTCGAGCAGTACCGCGTCCTCGCCGAGCTCGACACCGAGGCGATCGCGCCGACGGCGCAGACGATCGAACTGGAGAACATCCTCCGCGACGACCTCCCCGGGCCGTGCCTCCCCGTCGACGAGGCGCTCGCCGGCGCCCCGGAACGGGCTGGCGACCACGTGGTCGTGCCGCCGATCATCGCCGGCCTCGACGAGTAGGGGCGTCCGCGCGATGGCTTCTGCCGCCGAGCTGCGGGCCCTCACCCGGCTCCACGTCCGCGAGATGGCGGCCCGCCTGCGCGCCGGTCACTTCACCGCGCGTGAGCTGGCCGAGGCGCATCTCGCCCTCGCCCACGCCCAGGACCGCGCCCTCAACGCCTGGGCCTCCTTCGACGACGAGCGGGCACTGGCGGCGGCCGAGGCGGCCGACCTCCGCCTGGCCGGCGCCCACGCGGCCGCGTCGGCCGGGGAGAAGGTCGCCCCCGCCGGGCTCCCCCCGCTCCTGGGCATCCCGGTCGCCCTCAAGGACCTCGTCGTGACGCGCGGTCGCCCCTCCACCGCCGGGAGCCGGATCCTGGAAGGTTTCGTCGGCCCCTACGACGCGCACATCGCCGAGCGGCTCGATGAAGCGGGCGCGGTCGTGCTGGGCAAGACGAACATGGACGAGTTCGCCATGGGCTCCTCCACCGAGCACTCGGCCTGGGGCCCCACCTCGAACCCGTGGGACCTCGACCGCGTGCCGGGCGGGTCGAGCGGCGGCTCGGCGGCCGCGGTCGCCGCCTTCCACGCCCCGGTCGCGATCGGCACCGACACCGGCGGCTCGATCCGCCAGCCCGCCTCGCTCACCGGGACCGTCGGCCTGCGCCCCACCTACGGCCGCGTCAGCCGCTACGGGATCGTCGCCTTCGCCAGCTCGCTCGACCAGGTCGGCCCGTTCGGGCGGGACGTCCGCGACGCCGCGGCGCTCCTCCAGGCGGTCGCCGGTCACGACGAGCGGGACGCGACCTCCGCCCCGCTGCCGGTGCCCGACTACCCGGCCGAGCTGCCCGACCCGGACGACGAGGCGGCCGCCCTCCTGCGCGGCGTCCGGCTCGGCCTGCCGCGGGAGTACTTCGTGAAGGGGATGGAGCCGGGCGTCGAGGCGGCCGTCCGATCGGCCGTCCGCGCGCTCGAGTCCGCCGGCGCGGAGATCGTCGACGTGTCACTGCCGCACACCGACTACGGGCTGGCGACCTACTACATCATCGCCCCGGCCGAGGCGTCCGCGAACCTGGCCCGCTATGACGGGATCCGTTACGGGCACGCCGTCCGCGACGGCGATGTGCTGGCCAACTACCTCGCCACGCGGGGGAGCGGCTTCGGGGCGGAGGCGAAGCGGCGGATCATGCTCGGCACCTACGCCCTGTCGGCCGGCTACTACGACGCCTACTACGTCAAGGCGCTCAAGGTGCGGACGCTGATCAAGGGCGATTTCGACCGCGCCTTCGCCGGGGCCGACGGCCAGCCGCCGGTCGACGCGCTGGTGGCGCCGACGAGCCCGACGGTCGCCTTCCCGCTCGGGGCGCGGCTGGCCGACCCGGTCGCCATGTACCTCTCGGACGCCTGCACGCTGCCGGTCAACGTCGCCGGCCTGTGCGGGCTCTCGGTCCCGTGCGGGCTCTCCGAGGGGCTGCCGGTCGGGCTCCAGTTCATCGGCCGCGCCTTCGACGAGGGCCGCCTCTTCCGCCTCGGGCGCGCCTACGAAGCGATCACCGCGACGGCCGACTGGCGGCGCCTGGAGCCGACCGACCTGCCGAAGCTGGACGACCCGGCGACGCCGACCCCGGCCGAACGGACGGCTAGACTGGTGCGGCGATGACGACCGAGACGACGCCGCCGACCGGCGGCGCCACGGCAGGCGCTCCCACCGAGGAGGGGGTCCGCTACGGCCCCGGGGCCCGCGTCCTCTCCCGGCGCGTGCGGGCGGTCCCCCCTTCCGGCATCCGGCGCTTCTTCGACATCATCGCCACGATGCAGGACGTCATCTCGCTCGGCGTCGGCGAGCCGGACTTCACCACCCCGCCGCAGATCATCGAGGAGGGCGTCCGCTCGCTTCGCTCCGGGCGCACCCACTACACGTCCAACTTCGGGACGCTCGAGCTGCGCCGGGCGCTGGCGGCCAACCTGGAGCGCCTCTACGGCGTCGGCTACGACCCGGCGAGCGAGGTGCTGGTCACCGTCGGGGCGTCCGAGGCGGTCGCCGCCACGATGGCGGCCATCGTCGACCCGGGCGACGAGGTGATCCTCCACGAGCCCTCCTACGTCGCCTACGTGCCGGCGATCGTCTTCAACGGCGGCGTCCCGCTCCTCGTCCAGACGCACCTCGACGACGACTTCGAGGTCGACCCGGCGCGGGTGGAGGCGGCGATCACGGCACGGACGAAGGCGATCTTCCTGGGCTACCCGTGCAACCCGACCGGCGCCGTCCTGCCCGAGGAGAAGCTGCGCGCCATCGCCGACATCGCGCTCCGCCACGAGCTGCTCGTCGTCAGCGACGAGATCTACGACCGACTCGTCTACGGCGAGCATCGCCACGTCGCCTTCTCCGCGCTGCCGGGGGCGCGCGAGCGGACCGTCCTCGTCGGCGGCTTCTCCAAGGCGTACGCCATGACCGGCTGGCGCGTCGGTTACGCCTGCGCGCCGCGAGAGATCCTGGAGGGGATCGTCAAGGTCCACCAGTACGGGATCATGAGCGCGCCGACGACCGCCCAGGACGCCGCGGTCGTCGCCCTCAAGGGGGCCGAGATCGACGTGCAACGGATGGTCGCCGAGTACGATCGACGGCGCCGCATGTTCGTCGAGGGGCTCAACCGGATCGGCCTGCCGACCTTCGAGCCGCGCGGCGCCTTCTACGCCTTCCCGTCCATCGCCGGGACGGGGCTCTCCAGCGCCGAGTTCACGGAGCGGCTCCTCTTCGAGGAGAAGGTGGCGGTCGTGCCGGGCGACGCCTTCGGGCCGTCGGGCGAGGGCCACGTGCGGGCCTGCTACGCGACCGCCTACGAGCAGCTCGAGGAGGCGCTCGTCCGCATCGAGCGGTTCCTCGGGACGCTGTAGCCCGCGTCGACGAAGGCGTGCCGCCATGACGAGCGCCGCCGCGACGCCCATGTCGGCCCGCTACGAGACGGTTATCGGCATCGAGATCCACGTCCAGCTGAAGACCGCCTCCAAGATGTTCTGTCGCTGTCCGACCGACATCGAGGGCGCGCCGCCGAACAGCCGGACCTGCCCGATCTGCCTGGGTCTACCGGGGACGCTGCCGGTCGCCAACCGGCGCGCCGTCGAGCTGGTGCTGGAGACCGGGATGGCGCTCGAGGCCGAGATCGTGCCGGTCACCCGCTGGGACCGCAAGAACTACTTCTACCCGGACCTGCCCAAGGGCTACCAGATCAGCCAGTACGAGCTGCCCCTCACGCGGAACGGCCGGCTCGCCTTCGAGACGAGCGAAGGCCCGGTGACCGTCGGGATCCGCCGGGCCCACCTCGAGGAGGACACGGCGCGGCTCGTCCACGCCGCCGACCCGGGCGGCCGGCGGGTCAGCCTGGTCGACTTCAACCGCTCCGGTATGCCGCTGATGGAGATCGTGACCGAGCCCGACCTGCGGACCCCCGAGCAGGCGCGCCGCTACGCCGAGGAACTGCGCCTCCTGCTGCGGGCGATCGGCGCGTCCGACGCGGAGATGGAGCAGGGCCAGATGCGCGTCGAGGCGAACGTCTCGATCCGGCCGGTCGGCGAGGCGGCGTTCGGGACGCGCGCCGAAGTCAAGAACATGAACTCCTTCCGCTCGGTCGAGCGGGCGATCGCCTACGAGGTCGAGCGCCAGGAGCGGGTCCTCGACGCCGGGGAGCCGCTCGTCCAGGAGACGCGCGGCTGGGACGACGACCGCGGCGTCACCTACACGATGCGGATCAAGGAGGGGTCGGACGACTACCGCTACTTCCCCGAGCCCGACCTGCCGCCGCTCCGCGCCGACCCGGCCTGGCTCGAGGAGATCCGCGGCCGGCTTCCCGAGCTGCCGGCCGCCCGGCGGGGGCGCTACACGGCCGGGCTCGGCCTGTCGCCGTATGACGCGCGCGTCATCGTCGCCGACGCCGGGGCGACCGCGCTCTTCGAGGAGACGCTTGCGGCCGCCGGGGGGCTGGGCCTGGCTGGCGTCACGCCGAAGCTGGTCGCCAACTGGGTGAGCGGCGAGTACCTGCGGCTGGCCAAGCAGGCGACCGGCGAGGAGGTCGAGCTGGCCGAGTCGGCCGGGGCGGCTGCCCGTGTCCGACCGGAGGAGCTGGCCCGCCTGATCGGGCTGGTCGCCGACGGGTCGCTCTCGGGCACCAGCGCCAAGCAGGTCTTCGAGCGTCACTTCACCGCGGGCGAGCCGGTCGAGGCGATCGTGACCGACCTCGGCCTGACGCAGATCTCCGACCGCGACGCCCTCGCGGCGGCGGTCGAGGACGTGATCGCCGCGAACGCGGCCGCCGTCGCCGACTACCGGGCCGGCAGGCAGCAGGCGCTCGGCTTCCTGGTGGGGCAGGTGATGCGGGCGACGCGCGGTCGCGCGAACGCGGCGCTCGTCGCCGAGCTGTTACGCGGGGGTCTCGACGACGGCGGGACGACCGGCTGAGATGGGCCCCCTGAACCTCCTCTTCTGGGCCCTCGGGATCGTCCTGCTGGCGCTCGGCTACCTGCGCGCCCGCGGGCCCTGGCGCCGCTACCGCGCCCTGCAGGAGCAGCAGGCCAACGTCGAGCGCTATGAGTCCTGGCGCGGTGGGAACCGCGGCCGCGCGGCCGGCGCCGGCCCGAGCGGCGCGGACGTGGCGATGGCGCTCCTCCGCCGCCAGGCCCAGGTCGGGGCGGCGCTCGCGATCGTCGGCTTCCTCCTCGTCTTCGCCGGCTTCGCCGTCCGCTGAGGGCCTGCGGACCTTTCGGCAGGGGGACCCCCACGGCGGGCTGCGCGCGCCGCGATGAGGAGCGCGAAGAGCGCGTGCCACTACCAGTGGCAGCGGCAGCCCCTTTCCCTCGTGATCGGTCCTCCGAAGTGCGCGCAGCGCCGCGTTCCACGCGTGCTGGCCCGCGGTTCTGCCACCCGGAGTGACAACGGGTCGCGGGGGATCGGCGCTCGCCCGGCCGCCCGCCTCAAGCGCTCCCGATCCGCGCATGCTCGATCCGGGTGCAGCGGTCCATCACCACCGCGAGGCCGCCTTCGTGGGCGATGCGGGCCGCCTCCCAGCCCACCACCCCGAGCTGGAGCCAGAGGCAGCGCGCCCCGGCGGCGACCGCCGCGCGCGCGATCAGGGGCGTCAGCTCGCTCCGCCGGAAGACGTCGACGACGTCGAACGGGCCGGTCGCGGCGGCCGCCTCGGCGAGCGTCCCGTAGCAGCGCACGCCGAGCACCTCGCGGGCGTTGGGGTTGACCGGCACGCACTCGTAGCCGCTCGCCATCAGGTAGGCCATCACGCCGTGCGAGGGACGGTCGGGCCTCGGCGAGGCGCCGACGACAGCGATTCGCCGCGCCCGCCGGAGCAGCTCCCTCGCCTCCGTGTCGGAGAGGAGCGGGACCGGGCCCCGGCCTTCCTTGAGATCGAGGATGGCGCGCGTCCGGTCGAGGTCGGCCCGTCGAGCCGAGTGACGGTCACGGCGCTCGGTCAGGCTTGTGACTCCTTGGCGTAGGGCCTGCCGACCGCGGCCGGGGCGATGCTGCGGCCGACGACGCCGGCGAGGACGATGATTGTCAGCAGGTAGGGGAGCGACGCGTAGAACTCGCTGGGGATGGCGGTCAGGAGGTCGCCCAGGTGGCCGGTCGGCGGTCGCAGCGCGATCGCCACGGCGAGCGCGTCGGAGGCGCTGAAGAGGAGCGCCGCCCCGAACGCACCGATGGGCGTCCAGCGACCGAAGATGACCGCCGCCAGCGCGATGAAGCCGCGGCCCGTCGTCATCCCGTTCTGGAACGCTCCGGTCGCCTCCAGCGTGAGGTAGGCGCCGGCCAGCCCCGCGAACGCGCCGGCCAGCACGACGTTCCGGTAGCGCAGCAGGAGGACGTCGATCCCGACCGTGTCGGCGGCAGCGGGGTGTTCCCCGACGGCCCGCGTGCGCAGCCCCCAGCGGGAGCGGAAGAGGAGCACCTGCAGGACGATCACGATGACGATCACCGACATGGCGATCGGCCCCTGGTTGAGGAACGCCTTCAGGAGCCATCCCACGAGCGGCAGCTCGGTCAGCTCGGCAGGCGGGATGAACGACTGGAACGTGCCTGCCCCCAACCGCGGGTTGGGGGCGATCCACAGGCGGTTGAAGTAGCCGGTCAGGCCGAGGGCCGCGATGTTGATGATCGTACCGCTGATGATCTGGTCAGCCCGCACGCTGACCGACAGCCAGGCATGCAGCAGTGCGACCGCCATCGCCGCGAGCACCGCGGCGACGATCCCGATCAGCAACGCGGGGGTCGCCCCGAAGATCGGCCACGGCGTCGCGGGGAACGTTTGGGCGACAAACCCGGCCACCAGGAAGCCGACGAACGCGGCCATCAGCATCATCCCCTCGATGCCGATGTTGACCACGCCCGAACGCTCGCCGATCACGCCGCACATGGCGCCCAGGGCGATCGGCGCGGCCAGGCCGATGGCGATCGGGGCGATGTCGGGGAGAACCTCGACCAGGTACCCGACGAGCTGGATGAGGACGCCCAGGACAGGGATCGAGGTGGGGTCCACCTACGTCACCAGCTTCCTGCCGTATGTCTCGGTGGCGGTCTCCACGGCCTCGATGCCTCGTTTTGCCTGACGGAGGCGGAAGAGCCGTCGAACGATCAGGTCGGCCGCCAGGAAGAGCAGGATCACGGCCTGGATCACGTCCACCAGCTCGCTCGGGACGTGGGCCTCGAGCTGCATCGGTCCGGCCCCGGCTCGGAGCGCCCCGAAGAGGAGCGCGGCGAAGAGGATCCCCACCGGGTGCGAACGCCCAAGGAGCGCCACGGCGATCGAGTCGAAGCCGACCGAGGTGCCGTATGAGGCGATCATGTAGTGGCTGGTCCCCAGGATCTCGGTCGCGCCGGCGAGGCCGGCGAGGAGCCCGCTCGCCGTCATCGTGAAGATGATGAGGAGGCCCGGCCGCATCCCCGCGTAGCGGGCTGCGTCGGGGTTGGCGCCAACGGTGCGAACCTCGAAGCCGATCGTGCTCCGGTAGAGGAGCCACCAGACCGCCGGCACCGCCAGCAGGGCGAGGAGGATGCCCAGGTGGAGGCGACCCAGGTCGGCGGAGAGGAAGCCGGCGTTGGGGAGCGCCGCGTTCCCCAGGTCGCCCGTCCGGGCAAAGGAGAAGCCGGGCGCCTGGAGCAGGTTCAGCACGAGGAACGCCACGAGCGAGGCGCCGATGAAGTTGAGCATGATCGTGGTAACGACCTCGTGTGCACCGGTCCACGCCTTCAGCGCTCCCGGGATGAAGCCCCACGCCGCGCCCGCCAGCGTCCCAGCCGAAACCGCCGCTCCGATCGCCAGTGGCGGCGGCGCCTCGTTGAGTGCCGCGCCGACACCGGCCGCCGCCACGGCGCCGAGGAGGAACTGGCCCTGGGCGCCGATGTTGAAGAGGCCCGCCTTGAAGCCGAAGCCGACCGCCAGGCCGGCGAGCACCAGAGGCGTCGCGTTGACGAGCGTGTTGACGATGTGGTCGAGGCCCCCGAATGCGCCCCCGAAGAGACCGACGAAGACCTTGAACGGGAGCGACGGGTCGAAGCCGGCTTCGGTGAAGAAGCTCGAGAGGAGCGCCACGACCGAGGCGACGATCATGGCGAGGACGACCGCGCCGAGCGGGACCGCGACGACCGGGCGCGCCTCGGCCCAGAGTCCCCGGAGCCGGCTCACCCGGCGCGCTCCAGCGTCGCGCCCTCGCCCGACTCGCGACCGCCGGTCGCCATCAGCAGGCCGATCTCCTCGCGGTTGGCGGTCGAGCCGTCGCTGATCGATACGATCTCGCCGCGGTACATGACGCCGATCCGGTCGGAGAGCTCGAGGACCTCGTCGAGCTCGGCCGAGACGAGCAGGATCGCCGCCCCGGCGTCGCGCTTGGCGATCGTCAGCTTGTGGATGAACTCGATGCTCCCCACGTCGAGGCCGCGGGTCGGCTGATCCAGGATCAGGACCTTGAGGTCGCGGCTGAACTCGCGGGCGACGACCGTCTTCTGCTGGTTCCCGCCCGAGAGCGTGCTCTCGAGGACGGTCGCCGATGGCGCGCGGATGTCGAAGCGCGCGATCGCCTTCTCGGCCCAGGCGTCGATGGCGGCCTCGTCGCGCACGAACCCGCGGGCGAAGGGCTGGCGGTGATAGCTCGTCAGGACCAGGTTGTCGTCGAGCGGGAAGCTGAGCACGAGGCCGAACCGCTGCCGATCGCCGGGGACGTAACCGAGCCCCGCCCCGCCGAGATGCCGAGCGCTGGCGCCGGTGACGTCCCGGCCGGCCATCAGCACCTTCCCGGCGCTCGGGCGCCTCAGTCCGGTGAGCGCCTGGACCAGCTCATCCTGCCCGTTGCCGGCGACCCCGGCGATCCCGAGGATCTCGCCGGCGCGGACCTCGAAGCCGACGTCGCGGACCACCTCGCGCCCGCGGTCGTCGCGGACGCGCAGGTTGGCGACCCGGAGGATCGGTTCGGTCGGGTGGGACTCACCGCGGTCGACGCTCAGCTGGACCTCGCGGCCGACCATCAGTTCGGCCAGCTCCTCCTCGCTCGTCTCGGCAGGGACCCGCGAGCCGACGACCTTCCCCCGCCGGATCACCGTGATCCGGTCGGCGATGCTCAACACCTCGTAGAGCTTGTGGCTGATGAAGATGATGCTGTGTCCCTCGGCGGCGAGGCGCCGCAGGACAGCGAAGATCTCTTCTGTCTCCTGCGGGGTGAGGACCGCGGTGGGCTCGTCGAGCACGAGGATGCGGACCTGGCGATAGAGCGCCTTCAGGATCTCCACGCGTTGCTGGACGCCGACCGAGAGCGTCTCCACGCGTGCCTCGGGATCGATGTCGAAACCGAACTGCTGGGCCAGCGCTCGGATGCGGCGCCTCGCCTCGTCACGGTCCACGAAAACGAGCCCCGTCATCGTCTCGTCGCCGAGGATGATGTTTTCGGCCACGGTGAGGACGGGCACGAGCATGAAGTGCTGGTGCACCATCCCGATGCCCTGGGCGATCGCGTCCGACGGGCTGGCGATGCGCACCGGTCGCCCGTCGAGCAGGATCTCGCCCTCGTCCGGCGCAGCCAGCCCGTAGAGGATGTTCACCAGCGTGGTCTTGCCGGCGCCGTTCTCGCCAAGGAGCGCATGGATCTCGCCCGGGCGAACGTCGAGGTCGATCTCGTCGTTCGCGAGGACGCCCGGGTAGCGCTTCGTGATGCGGCGCATCTCGAGCGCGGGCGCGCCCTCGGGCAGTGCGCCGGTCTCGTCATCCATGGTTCGTGCCATCGATAAGGGCAAGCGGGCCGACATGTGTCGACCCGCTCGCCTGGCTGCGCCGACTGAGCGGTCTCGTTACGGCGTGCAGGCCTGCGGCTTGCAGGGATCGAGCGTCCCTGCCTTCATGGCCGCCAGCGCGTCGTCGACCTTCTTCTGGACGTCCGCAGAGATGAGGTCCTTGTGGTCGTGGTAGTCGGAGACGCCGATGCCGACCGGGTCGGACGAGGCGTCGTTGACGATCGTCCCGGCCTTGTCCGTGCCGTTGATGACCCGCGTGATCGCGCTGAGCACCGACGAGCGGAGCTTCTTCTCGGCGCTGGTCACGATGCACTTCTGGAGGGAGGAAGGCAGCGACGCCCACTGGTCGACGTCGACGCCGATGCCCCAGATGTTCGCGTCGCAGGCGGCCTCGAGGAAGCCCTGGCCGGTGAGACCGGCGACCTGGAAGAGGACGTCGGCGTCCTGGCCGATCATCTGCTGGCCGACCGACTTCCCCTTCGCCGAGTCATTGAATGCCTTGGTGATGTCGGTCGACGCGTACGTGAGCAGGACGTTCACGTCCGGGTTGACTGACTTGGCCCCGTTCTCGAAGCCGCGCATGTACTTCACGACCGGCGGGATGGTGTTGATGCCGCCGAGCGTGCCGATGACGTTCGTCTTGGTGAGGCTGCCGGCGATGATCCCGACCAGGTACCCGGCCTGCGCCTCGTTGTAGATGAGGCCCTGGTAGTTGGGGAGCAGCGCGACGGGGTCGCCCTCGCACTTGAAGGCCGTGTCGGGCTGCTTGTCCTTGGTGATGCAGACGCCCTGGTCGGTGCCGATGAACTTGACGTTCGGATAGAGCCCGGCCGCGATCGTCGTGTCGTTGCCCAAGGCGAAGCCAGACGTCACGACGATGTCGAACTTCCGGTCGACGAAGGCCTTCATGTTGACCTGGTAGTCCTTCGGATCCTTCGTCACGATGTTGTCGATCTCGGCGCCGAACTGGGTCTTGGCGTCCTGGAGGGCCAGCCAGGAGGCCTCGTTGAATGACTTGTCCTCGAGCTGTCCCACGTCGGTGACGAGCCCGATCTTCCAGACCTTGGGACCGGGCGTCGGCGTGGCCGCTGCCTGGCACGCGGTAGCGATGAGGGCGAGCACCATCAAGAGTGCCAGCCCGTAGCGGGTGCGCATCCGTTCCTCCTCGTTGGGTCGAAGCCTGCTCCTGTCCGGGCTCCCGGGCGCAGCTCGATGGCCTCGACGTCTTCGGCTCCTCCGGGGGTCTCCCGGGCCGTATCCGCAGCGGCATCGTACTTGCTCGGCAGGGCGGCGGCAAGGCGCCAGCGCAGGCCTGCCGCGGCAGTCGGCCAAGCCTCCCGCGCCGCAGGCCGCCGACGGCGGCGCGCTATCCTTGGCGCCCGTGACCGTCCAGACCGCAGCGTCCCCCCGGTGAGCGATCGGCAGGCCCGCCCCGAACCGAGCCCGCCCGCCTGGCTCATCTGGGCGGCGCTCGCCGTCATCTACCTCGTCTGGGGCTCGACCTACCTCGGCATCCGGGTCATGGTCGAGACGCTCCCGCCGCTGCTCGGGGCAGGCGTCCGCTTCCTCGTGGCGGGGTCGGTCCTCGCGGGTTGGCTGATCCTGCGTCGCGGCCCGAGTGTCCTGCGCGCCTCGCGCGGCGAGCTCGCCGGCGCCGCCATGATCGGGGCGGCGCTCCTGCTCGGCGGCAACGGGCTTGTCTCGCTGGCGGAGCGGACCGTCCCGTCGGCCCTCACCGCGCTGATCATCGCCTCGACGCCGCTCTGGATCGTCGTCCTCCACTGGCTGACCCGAGAGCGGGTGACCCGGACGACGCTCATCGGCGTGGTCGTCGGCTTCGCCGGCGTGGCGGTCCTGATCCTGCCGAGGGGGCTCGCCGGGGAGGTCGACCCGATCGGCATGGCCATGCTGGTCAGCGCCGCCGCCGCGTGGGCGACGGGATCGCTCTACTCGAAGCGGCTGGCGCTGCCGGCCGACCCGTTCGCTTCGGCGGCGCTCCAGCAGCTGGCCGGGGCGGTTCTCCTCGTCGCGGCCGGCCTGGCGCTGGGCGAGGGCAACCGACTCGACCGGGCCACCTTCTCTGCCCGCTCGGTCGTCGCCCTCGGCTACCTGACCGTCTTCGGCTCGCTCCTCGCCTTCACCGCCTATACCTGGCTCCTCCAGCACGCGCCGATCTCGAAGGTGGCGACCTACGCCTACGTCAACCCGATCGTGGCGGTCATCCTGGGCTGGTTGATCCTGAGCGAGGAGATCACGGTCACCATGCTCGCCGGCGCCGGGCTCGTCATCGGCGCGGTGGTGCTGATCGTCAGCCGGGGCCGCGCGCCGGCCGCCGAGCGCCCGTCCGGGCCGGGCCCCGAGAGGGTCGAGGCGGAGGTCGCCGAGGAGGTCGCCGAGACGGGGCCGGTGGCGACAGCGATGCCGACCGACGGGCGCTGACGCCGCGTCGGGCCGCGCCGCCGGGCCCCCGAGATCCGGGGGCGATCAGGGCTCGAGGGGGGCGTAGAGCGCGTTGACGAGCTGGCCCGACTGGCCCAGCGCGATCGCGATCGCGACAAGGATCTGGGCCGCCTCCCGCTGGCAGGCCACGGTTGCTCCCGGCGCGCCGCTCGTGCAGGCCGAACACCGCGACGGATGGGCCGTTCGGAGCGTCGAAGCCCTCGCTACCCCTTGACCCGGTGAGCATCCCGCATCCGGCGAGGAGCAGAGCGCCGAGGAGGACGATTGCGACGAACCCGCCGGGCTGCCCGGCCGCGCTCGAAGACAAGTCCAGCAGGCTGGACTGATCCTCGAGCCTGCCTGGACGCGGAGCAGGCCCTTGCTGTCATGCTGTATACGGTGCTGTATACTGCAAGGCGTGTCAGCCACGCGGACGCAGATCTACCTGACGAGCGAGCAGCGTCGCAACCTGGACGAGCGGTGCCTGCGCGAGGGGATCAGCCTGGCGGAGGCCGTCCGCGAGGCGGTCGATCTCTACCTCGCATCGACGCAGCCGGACGCGGAGGCCGCGCTCGACGCGACCTTCGGCGCGCTGCCTGACCTGGAGGTCCCGCCACGCGACGATTGGGACGATGAGCGACCTGCTCGTTGACACGGACGTGCTGGTCGATCACCTGCGCGGAGCCCGGCGTCTCGACGTGGCCGGACGCGCAGCCTCGTACTCGACGATCACCCGGTGCGAGCTCTTCGCCGGCCGGGCGACAGACGAGGATCGGGTGCGCAGGCTCCTCGCCCCGTTCCGTGAGCTGGCGGTCGATCGGGCCGTCGCCGAGCGCGCCGGGCGGATCCGTCGAGAGACGGGGCTGCGGACCCCGGACGCGCTGATCGCGGCCACGGCCGTCGAGCACGGGCTGGCGCTCCTCACGCGCAACCGCGCCGAGTTCGGGCGCGTGGCCGGCCTCCGCATGGCGGACCTGGCCGGGTCCTGAGGAGCAGGGCCGCGGCCCGTCCTCCCGGCTACCATGGGGTCCCGTGCCGATCGCTCCGAACGACTTCACCCAGCTCCAGTAGACCCGAGTTTGCGCACGAAGCGTTGATCTGACCTGACCCGCCGGCTTCACGCCGCGGCGGATGTGGTGGGCGTCATGCCCGGCTGGCCCGACGCCTGGCGCGTACCAGCCGACATGGAGCCGCTCCGCCGCGATCACCTGACCGCATCCGTGCCTACCTGGATCTGAAGATCGAACGCGCGCGGCCCTCCGCCACTCAGTAGAGTCGGTAGGCGTCCCCGATGGACGCCCGGGAGGACGACCGGTTGGATCGCGACCTCGTCGAGCAGGCGCAGCACGGTGACCGGGAGGCATTCGCCATCCTGGCCCGGACGCACGGTGACAGGCTCATGGCGATCGCCCACCGGATCCTCCGGGACGTCGGACGGGCCGAGGATGCCGTGCAGCAGACGCTGGTGATCGCCTGGCGAGAGCTGCCCGGCCTCCGCGATCCGGACGCCCCGTCGCGGTGGCCGGAGGGCGACCCCGATGACCGACCAGCGTGAGCTCGACCGCCTCCTTGGTGTCTTCTTCGTGGATGGCGCGGACGAGTTGGCCGACCGGGTGATCGACGCCGCCCTCGACCAGCTCGACCACACCCAGCAGCGGCGCGCATTGCGCATGCCGTGGAGGTTCTCGACCATGAACACATCCACCCGCCTCGCCGCGGCCGCCGTCATCGGCGTGCTCGCGGTCGGGGGCACGCTCTACCTGCTCCAACCCGGCCGGCCCGGGGTCGG
The DNA here is from genome assembly GCA_001794945.1 of Chloroflexi bacterium GWC2_73_18. GTDB lineage: Bacteria > Chloroflexota > Limnocylindria > Limnocylindrales > CSP1-4 > GWC2-73-18. The sequence goes on along the minus strand of MGMJ01000065.1, from coordinate 1,426 downwards.
TGGTCCAGGCCCGACGCCCAGTGCGAGCGCCACCCCGACGCCCGCGCCGACGCCCAGCCCGACGCCCACCCCGACCGGCCCGATGAGCAACGGGCGACAGATCCACACGGCCACGTTGCTCGCCGACGGCCGCGTCCTCGTCGCCGGAGGCTACGAGGCCGGCAACATCACGCTCGCGTCGGCCGATCTCTATGACCCTGCGACCGACACGTTCAGCGCGACCGGCTCGCTCGCTGCCGCTCGCGGCTCCCACACCGCCACCCTCCTCTCCGATGGTCGCGTCCTGGTCGCCGGAGGCGGTCCCGCGAGCTGGTCGGTCGGTGACGCATTCCTCACCTCGGCCGAGCTGTATGACCCGACGACCGGCACGTTCAGCCCGACCGGCTCGGTGACGGCGGCTCGCGGCTTCCACACCGCGACCCTGCTCGCCGACGGTCGCGTGTTGATCACCGGAGGCCATCCCGCCGCCTGGTCTGCCACCGGCCCGTTCATCGCCTCTGCCGAGCTGTACGACCCGACGACCGGCACGTTCAGCCCGACCGGCTCGATGACTGTCGGGCGCGAATCGCACGCGGCGACCCTGCTCGCCGACGGTCGCGTCCTGATCACCGGCGGGGTGACCAACACCGCCCCCAGTCTCGCCTCGGCCGAGCTGTACGACCCGACGACCGGCACCTTCAGCCCGACCGGCTCGCTGGCGACGGCTCGCGACCTCCACACCGCGACCCTGCTCTCCGGCGGTCGCGTCCTGGTCGCCGGTGGCCTGGCCCGCGGCCGGGCCTACGCGGACGACCCCCAGTTCCTCGCCTTGGCCGAGCTCTATGACCCGGCCGGCTCCTTCTCCGCGACGGGCCCGATGACCGAAAGGCGCGCCCGGCAGATGGCCACCTTGCTTGCCGACGGCCGCGTCCTCGTCACCGGAGGTTCGGGTGACTTTGCCGCGCCCCTCGCCTCGGCCGAGCTCTTCGACCCCGCGACCGGCACGTTCAGCCCGGCCGGCGCGGGCGGCTGACCGCCGTCCGGACCGCTCCGACCCCGGGAGACGGGAGAGAGGGGGGCATGTCCATCAAGTCCGTCATCGGCACCACCGGGTGATCGACGCTGTCTACCACTTCACTGGCTCGAGACACTCCTTCACCGCGTCCGTCCACGTCGTGCAGACGGGCCTCGTGAACGGCTCCACGGCGGTGATCACCGGCCGGGTCACGGAGGGCTGGCTGAAGGACAACCTGGTGGCAGGGGAGTACACGCAGGTGACGTGCGAACAGGCGCCCGGCCTGTTCGGAACCTGTTTCCAGGGCACGCTCGACATCCTGCGCGGATCCAAGTCCGGGGACTGAGCTCCCGCCGCCGAGCAGGCCGGCGGCGTTGCCGAGCTGCTCGGCGAGCGTGAGCGTCCACCAGCGACCGCTCGCCAGGCCGGCGT
>MGMJ01000064.1:2259-6665 GCA_001794945.1 Chloroflexi bacterium GWC2_73_18 | reverse complement strand
CCCGGGCGCGCAGCGCCCGGAGGAGCGTCTCGCGGGTCACCACGCCGAGAAGGCGGCGGCCGTCGGTCACCGGGAGCAGCTGAAGGCGCCCCTCCTCGAAGCGCTCGATGGCATCCCACAGCGGCTCGTCTGCCGTCGCCGTGGGCGCCTCGGCGAGGCGCGTCATGACGTCGGTGACGCGCGCCGCGGGCCAGTCCCCGCGGGGCGTGGCCCGCACCTGCTCGAGGCCGATCGTGCCGAAGAGGTCGCCCTCGATGGTGACCGCGTAGGCGGTCGCCGCGCCCGACACGAGGTACTGGTCAACGAAGACGTCGAGCGTCAGGTTCGGATGGACGGTCGGCGCGTCACGTTCCATCACCTCGCCGACCCGCACGCCGGCCACGAGCCGCTCGAGGGCGACGCGGCGGTACGAGCTCTCCGCCGCCGTGTTGAGGAACCAGCCGACGAAGGCGAGCCACAGGCCGCCGACCACGTCACCGTTCAGGGCGATCAGGAAGCCGGCGCCGATCATCACGTAGGCGACCGCCCGCCCGACCAGGGTGGCGATGCGCGTCGCCCGGACGAAGTCCGCCGAGAGCCGCCAGAGAAGCCCGCGCAGGATCCGCCCGCCGTCCATGGGGAACCCCGGCACGAGGTTGAAGAAGCCGAGCAGCACGTTGATCGCGCCGAGCCAGAAGGCGATCCCGGCGACGCTCTCGGCGGGACCCGGTCCCGCCTCGTCCAGGAGGCGCGCGAGGCCGAGCAGGAGACCGCCCAGGAACAGGCTGGCGGCCGGACCGGCGAGGGCGATCAGCAGTTCGTCGGTCGGGTCGTCGCTCTCTCGCTCCAGGGTCGCCGCCCCACCGAAGATGAAGAGGGTGACCCGACGGGAGACGATGCCGCGACGTCGCGCCACCAGGACGTGGGCCAGCTCATGGACGACCACCGAGGCGAAGAAGAGGATGGCGACCGCTGCCGCCACCGTCCAGAGGAGCGGCGCCGGCCAGGCCGGATGGTCGGCCGGGAGCTGGTTGATCGCCAGCGAGGCGGTCACCAGGGCGAAGATGATCAGCCACGAAGGATGGACGACGATCTCGACGCCGAGGACCCGGGCGATCGGCCGCCCATCGTCGCGACCAGGCCGGCGCCGCCCCGTCATCTGCCGCGCTCCTCGAGACGAGCGGCCCGCCGGCGCGCCAGCAGCCAGGTGGCGGCCGCCAGCCCGATCGCCAGGACGGCCAGCACCACCGTCACCTCCTGCCAGAAGGCGGTCGGGTAGAGCTGCACCATCCGCTCGGTCGACGGGTCGAAGCTCCAGTTCCCGCCGGGAAAGGCGACCAGGTGGAAGAGGGTGAAGGCGGCGTCGAAGGCGACGGCGAAGAAGACGCCCACCGCCACCAGCGTGAGCGCCAGGCCCGCGGCACCGCGGGCGACGGCTCGCCAGAACCAGGCGCCCCGCGCCCGCCCGGCACCGACGACCAGGACGGCGCCGCAGGCGAGGACGGCGGCCGCGACCAGCAGGAGCAGCGTCCGTACGTCGCGCAGATGAGACGCCTCCGACGCCTCGAAGACGCGCACGCGGGCGCCGTCGGGACCGGTCATCGTCTGGGCGAAGCTCCCCGGACCGACGACCAGCTCCAGGACGACGCTCTCCGAGATGGCACGCGCCTCCGCGGCGGTCACGCCCAGGTTCCGCGCGCTGCCGGCGCGGTCGAGGGCCCCGTCGAGGTAGAGCGGCTCGGCGACCAGCGCGATCGTCGCCCCCAGGATCGCGATCGCCGTCGCCAGGGCAACGGCGAGTCGGGGCAGGAAGCCGGTCCGCACCGCCCCCGCGGGCGCATGCGGGGCGAAGGGCACGCTGCTCGACATGGCACCGATTGTGGCACGGTCGGCGCGTCGCGCCCGCGACCGCCGGAGCGCTCGGCCGTCAACCCTCCTCGAGCGTGCGGGCCTGCTCCCACCAGCTCTCGATCGCCAGTGCGTCGGGCGGCTCGACACCGAGCAGGGCCGCCGCGTCGAGCAGCCGGGCGCGGAACGCCTCGCGGTCCAGCGCCAGCAGCTCGCCCAGCCCGCTGATGCCTGCCTGCACGAGGAGGCGTTGCCCGGCCGGCCCGAAGCCGGCCAGGTTGAGCAGGTGCGCCTCGTCCCGCCAGGCCGTCACCTCGTTGATCGTGGCGCCCAGCTGATCGGCCAGGTACTGCCGCCGTGTCGGTGTTTCCGAGACCTCGAGCAGCAGGCCGGTGGTGAAGATCCCCTGGCGCTCGAGGCGCTGCAGGTAGACCGGGGCGGGGCGCAGCAGCTGCTGGATCGGCGGCACGGCTCTTCGGCTCCTCGACGACTCATGCGGGACGCCCGGTCGGGCAGGCGCTGCCTAGAGTAGCGCCCGGGTGGACGCCGGTGGGCCGCCTACTCCTTCGGGTCGCCGAAGATGGTGTAGTGCCACCCCTTCTCGGCCTCGCCGCTCAGCTCGACGAGGACGTGCTTGATCTGCGTGTACTCCTCGAACGAGTAGCTCGACATGTCCTTGCCGAAGCCCGACTGCTTGAAGCCGCCGTGGGGCATCTCGGAGCTGATCGGCAGGTGGTCGTTCACCCAGACGGCGCCGAAGTTGAGCGTCTTCGCCGCCCGCATGGCCTTGAAGACGTCCCTCGTCCAGACCGAGCTGGCGAGGCCGTACCTGATGTCGTTCGCCTTCTCGAGGACCTCTTCCTCCGTCTCGAATGGGAGGACGGTGAGGACCGGCCCGAAGACCTCCTGCTGGACGATCTCGGCGTCCTGGGCGCAATCGGCGACGATCGTCGGCTCGTAGAAGGCGCCGCCCTCCAGCCCGGAGACCGCGGCACGCCGGCCGCCGGTCACGATCCGGGCCCCGCCCTGTCGCGCTCGCTCGACGAAGCCCTCGACGCGCTGGACCTGGGCCTGGTTGATCAGGGTCCCCATGTCCGTGTCGGGAGCGAACGGGTCGCCGACGCGGACCTCGCGCGTCAGCTCGGCCAGGCGCGCCAGGAACGTCTCGTAGACCGGCTTCTCGACGTAGACGCGTGTCGCCGCCGTGCAGTCCTGGCCGGCGTTGACGAAGCCGCCGGCGACGGCGCCGCGGGCCGCCGCCTCGAGGTCGGCGTCGGCGAAGACGATGAAGGGAGCCTTGCCCCCCAGCTCGAGGTGGACGCGCTTGAGGTTGGACGTGGCGAGCGCCTGGATCTTCCGGCCGGTCTCCGAGTCGCCGGTGAGGGAGACAAGGTCGATGTCGGGATGCGCGGCGATCGCCGCTCCGACCACCTCGCCCCGCCCGGTGACGACGTTGAAGACGCCGTCCGGCACGCCCGCCTCCTTCGCCAGCTCGGCGAGCCGGAGCGTCGTCAGGGGCGTCGCCGTGGCGGGCTTGAGGACGACGCTGTTGCCGGCCGCGAGGGCGGGCCCGATCTTCCAGATGGCCATCATGAATGGGTAGTTCCACGGTGCCACCTGGCCGACGACACCGATCGGCTCGCGGCGGATCAGGCTGGTGTGGCTGCCCGTGTACTCCGCCGCTCCCTTTCCCTCGAGGTGACGGATCGCCGTGGCGAAGAAGCGCAGGTTGTCCGCGCTGAACGGGATGTCTGAGTCCCGGCGCAGCTTGAGCGTCGTGCCGGTCTGCCTCGACTCGAGCACCGCGATCTCCTCGGTGTGCTCGTCGATCAGGTCGGCCAGCCGGTTGAGGATAGCCACGCGCTCGGGGATCCACTTGCCATGCCAGCGGCCGTCCCTGAAGGCGGCGCGTGCGGCAAGCACCGCCCGATCGACATCGGCCTCGCTGCCGGCCGGGACGCGGCCGACGAGCTCGCCGCTCGCCGGGCTGCGCACTTCGATCCACTCGCCGCTCGAGGACTCGATCCACTCGCCGCCGATGAACATCCGGTAGTCGGTAGCGGTCTGGATGGCCATGCTTGGAACCTCCGGTCGCGTGTCGCGCTGTGTGGGCCGCAAGGGCCGGGCGGCCGCCGCCGGCGCCGCCTGAGGCGCCTAGTGTACCGCGGCCCCGCATCGCGGCTTCCCGTCGCGGTCGCCTCTCGCCCGCTCGAGGAACGGAAGACCGGCCCGTCTCCGGGCCGGTCTTCCGGGGTTCGCTCGGTGCGGCGCGAGGGATTCGTCGCGCCGAGCGAGAGGGAGGAGGGAGGAGTGCTTATCCCTTCGGCTCGAAGAGCAGGAAGAAGGTGGGGAAGGTGAGTAGGAACCCGAGCGCCACGAGCACGAGTGCGGCGATGAAGAACTTCTGGAAGTCGACCTCCTTGCCACGCCAGACCGCGAAGAAGACGATCCACGCGATCACGAACGCGACGGAGGCAAGGATCGATTTGCCCGAGAGGGGCCCGACGCCCGAGCCAAGCCCGTAGAGCTTGTCGAACTTGAGCGCGTCGGCGACCGCGGTGGACGCCTCGGCCAGTGTG
>MGMJ01000064.1:0-2250 GCA_001794945.1 Chloroflexi bacterium GWC2_73_18 | reverse complement strand
CGCCGGGCCGTTGGGCTTGGTCGGCATCTGTTCGGACATCGTCATCCTCCCTCAGGCGACCGGGGCGGCCTTCGTGATGAAGGCGCCGAAAAGACCCGCCACCGCGGCAGCGGCGAAGGCCAAGCCGAAGAAGATCATCAGCGGCCAGCGCAGCTCCGGCCGGCGGATCAGCTGCGGTCCGTAGTAGACGACGACGAACGCGACGGCGGTGGCAAGGAACGGCGCCAACCAGGCGACGTGCTCCTTCCACTCCATGCCGAACTCGTGCCACTGGGCCGTGGACTCGCTGCTGAGGAGCAGGAACTTCGGGTAGCCCTCGAGCGGCCCGCTGTAGTTCGCGATCCCACCTGCCGGCTCGACGCGGTACCACGGGTAGACGATGAACGTCCCCGAGATCACCGTCAGCCACCCGAAGACCGCCATCGCGGTCGTGCCGAGCGTGATCCGCGGCATCCGCTCGCGCAGCCCTTCCTCGGTGAGCAGCCGCTCCCTCAAGCTCCAGAGGCCGGCCAGCCCGCCGCCGAAAGCGAGCAGGAAGACGGCCCCGAAGCCCATGCCGTGGAGGACCGTCCACAGCTCTCGGTCACTGAATTCCATCTCCGCTCCCTTCTTGTCCCGCGTGGGGAACAGGTTTTCCGTAAGGTAGTCGCCTCCGCACCCCGAGGGCGCGGGCCGTGGGTCCCGAGTTGAGCGGTCCACTCGGCACGCATGCCGGGTTTCGCATGGGTCAACCAGCCTGTATCCTCCGGCCATGCTTGCCAGGCTGGCCGTCCTGATCCTCCTCGCACTCGCCCTGGCTGGCTGCCAGCCGGGGCAGAGCCCCGGTCCGACGATCCGCCCCAGCGGGACCGGAGCGGTCGGCTCGCCGGCGGCCGGGAGCCCCTCCCCCGGGTCCCCCGCCCCCTGACGTCAGTCCCGGCGCCCGGCCTCCGGGCGGGAGGCGATCTCCCGGATCACCCGCCAGGCCTCGGCCACCCGCGCCTCGTCGTGGCGCAGGCTGCCGACGGCGAGGCGCAGGGCGAAGCGGTCCCGCAGCCGGGTATGCGACAGGAATAGCCGGCCGTCGCGGTTGACCGCGTCAAGGAGCGCCTCGTTGTGCCGGTCGAGCTGGTCGGCGATCCCGGGCCCGTCCCTTCGCCCGGCGAGCGCGGCCGGCACGTGACGGAAGCAGACGGTCGAGAAAGGCACCGGTGCGAGCCGCTCCATCTCGGGGTCGGCGTCGATCCATGAGGCGAAGAGGCCCGCCAGCCGGATGTGCTCGCGGACCCGGCGGGCCAGCCCGTCCACTCCGAAGTAGCGGATCAGCATCCACATCTTGAGCGCCCGGAAACGCCGGCCCAGCTGCGGGGTGTACTCGTTGAAGTCGTGGACCGGCGCCGCCTCGCCGAGGGTGCGCAGGTACTCCGGCACGAGGCTGAAGGCGTCGCGCACCACCTCCGGCCGGCGCGTCAGCAGCAGGGAGCAATCGAGCGGGGCGAAGAACCACTTGTGCGGGTTGACCACGATCGAATCGGCGCGCTCCCAGCCGGCGAAGAGCGACCGCATCTCCGGCAGGAGCGCCGCCGCTCCCGCGTAGGCGGCATCGACATGCAGCCAGAGCCGCTCCCGCTCCGCGATCTCCGCCAGCGCCGCGGCCGGATCGACCGAGGTCGTGCTCGTCGTCCCCAGCGTGGCCACGACGCCGGCCGGCACCCAGCCGCCGGCACGGTCCTCCGCGATCGCCGTGGTCAGCAGCTCGGATCGCATCCGGTACTCCTCGTCGACCTCGATCCGTCGCACGCCGGCCCGCCCGATGCCGAGCGTCATGGCCGCCTTCTCGATCGAGGAGTGGGCCTCGCTCGAGCAGTAGACGCGCAACCGTCCGGCGCCGGCGAGACCCTCCTGGGCGATCCGCCTGCCCTCGACCGCCTGGCGGGCCGCCGCCAGGCCGATCAGGCTCGAGGTCGAGGCGGTGTCGGTGAAGAGGCCATCGAAGGCATCGGGCAGCCCGAGCATCCGGCGCAGCCATCCGACGGTCACCTCTTCCAGCTCGGTCGCCACCGGCGAGGTGCGCCACAGCATGGCGTTGGCGACGAGCGTCGCCATGAACATCTCGCCCAGGATCCCCGGCCCCGAGGCGTTCGTGGAGAAGTAGGCGAAGAAGCCGGGGTGCTGCCAGTGCGTCACGTTCGGCTCGACCAGCCGGAGGTAGTCGCCCAGGATCTGGCCGAGCGGCTCCGGCCCGGACGGGGGTTCGGCCGGAAAGCGGGC
>MGMJ01000063.1 GCA_001794945.1 Chloroflexi bacterium GWC2_73_18 | reverse complement strand
CTCCTGGGCCTGGGCGCCGGCGGACACGAAGGCGTACGCCCTCGTCATGGACGACCCCGACGCGCCGGGCGGCCTCTGGATCCACTGGGTCGTCTACGACCTGCCGGCCGATACGACGGATCTCCCTGAGGGCGTGCCGCCGACCGGCGCCGGCGCCCCGCCGCAGGGCCCCAACGACTTCGGGCGGGTCGGTTGGGGCGGCCCCTGCCCGCCGTCGGGGACGCACCGCTACGTCTTCTGGCTCTACGCGCTCTCCGAGCCGCTCGGGCTCTCGGGCTCGCCGACCGCCGCCCAGGTCCGCTCGGCGGCGAAGCCGGTGACGCTCGCCACGACGAAGCTGATCGGCACCTACCACCGCTGAGTGGGGTCGGGGGCGCGTCGTCCGTCGGCGTCCCGCGCCTCCGGCACCCGCTACGATTGGGTTCCGCCGCAGCCGTCCAGGAGGAGCCTCCCATGCCGAGCCGTCTCTGGCACCCCTTCGCCGACATGTCGGCCGTCCGGGACCGTGAGGTCGTCTTCACGCGCGGCGAGGGCGCCTGGCTCGAGGACGAGGTCGGCAGGCGCTACCTCGACGCGACCGCCTCGCTCTGGTACTGCAACGTGGGCCACGGGCGCGCCGAGATCGCCGAGGCGGCCGCCGCCCAGATGCGCGAGCTGGCCGGCTACCACACCTTCGGCGACCACGCCAACCGCCCGGCGCTCGAGCTGGCCGAGCGGATCGCCGCCATCGCCCCGATGCCTGAGGCGGTCGTCTTCTTCACCACCGGCGGCTCCGACGCGGTCGACACGGCGGCCAAGCTGGCGCGGCGCTACTGGCACGCCGTCGGGCGGCCGGAGAAGCAGGTGATCGTCCACCGCACCAGCGCCTACCACGGCATGAACGCCTACGGCACAGCGCTGGCGGGGATCCCCGCCAACCGCGCCGACTACGGGACCCTCATCGAGGCGACGGCGGTCGTGCCGAGGGACTCGACCGAGACGCTGCGCGAGCTCTTCGAGCGCGAGGCCGACCGGATCGCCGCCTTCATCGGCGAGCCGGTGATCGGCGCCGGCGGCGTCTACCCGCCGACCGACGGCTACTGGGCCGAGGTCGAGCGGCTCTGCCGCGAGCACGACGTCCTCCTCATCGTCGACGAGGTCATCAGCGGCTTCGGGCGGCTGGGGACCTGGTTCGGGTCGGAGCGGATCGGCGTCGTCCCCGACATGATCACCTGCGCCAAGGGGATCACCTCGGGCTACGTCCCGCTCGGTGCCGTCGTCGTCGGCGAGCGCGTCAAGGAGCCGTTCTGGACGAAGCCGGCCGGGGGCGGCGCCGCCCAGATGTTCCGCCACGGCTACACCTACTCGGGCCATCCGACTTCCTGCGCGGCGGCGCTCGCCAACCTCGACATCATCGAGCGCGAGGGGCTGGTGGCGCGGGTGGCGCAGATGGAGTCGGTCCTCTGGGAGGGGGCGCGCCGGCTGGAGGGCCACCCGGCAGTCGGCGAGGTGCGCGGCGGCCTCGGGCTCCTGGCGGCGATCGAGTTCGCTCCGCACGTCCTCGCGGCCGACGCTGGTTTCGCCGGAGCGGCGGCGGCCGCGGCACGCCAGGCGGGCGTCGTGACCCGGCTCCTCGTCGGCCACTCGCTCCAGGTCTCGCCGCCGTTCGTGCTGACGGAGGCCGAGAGCGACCGGCTCTTCGACGGGCTGCGCGACGGGATCGACGCCGCCGTCGCGGCCCGCGGCATGGTCGCCGCGGCGTGGTAGGCTCGCACCGACCGCGGGGCACCCACCCGGCTCGGAGGAGGATCGGACGATGGAACTGGTCGTGGGCGCGATCGTCGTCTTGGCCGTGGCCGCCGTCGGCTGGTACCTGTGGTGGGGGCGTGGCGCGGCTGCGGCGCCCGACCCGGCCGCGAGCGCGCGGGCGGCGGCCGAGGTCGGCGAGGTCCGCAGGAAGGCCGAGCTGACGCGCGCCTGCCCGCACTGCGGCGAGGTGATCGCCGCCGGCCTCGACGCCTGCCCCCGGTGCGGCCGCCTCTACTGACCGATTGCCCGGGCATGCGCCACCGCCCTCGCGGCCAAACACCGGGAGTGGTCCACTGCCGGTGGTACGGCCCTGCACGATCGGTGATCGCTCCGGGCCAGGGCACCGTTCGCGCAGGAGACGACGCTGCATCCGGGTCGTGCCGCCCGCGACCGACCTGCACGTCGAGGGCGAGGACGACGAGGGGATCTTCCGCAAGGCCAGGGAGCACGTGGCGCAGCTCCACTCCCCGCTCGGGCTCGGCGACAAGCAGGTCCGGCCGATGATCGCCCAGGGCGTCTACGACGTCCCGGCCCGGAGCGCCTGACCGACCGCCATCCGGGGGGGCTGGGGGGAGGGGGGCCACGGCAGAGTGCCGCGCGGTGAGAACGGCCGTTCTGTTTGCCCGGGCGCGGGCTGTCCGGCCGTGCTAGGATGGACCGGTGCACGGGCCCGCCTACAGCACGCCTCTCGGGGCCAGTTGGTGCGGTGATAGCCTCGAGTGGCTGCCGACGTTGGCCGACGGCTCGGTCGCACTGGCGATCACGTCGCCGCCATTTGCCCTGCTGCGCCCCAAGGCGTACGGGAACCAGGTCGAGGACGACTACCTCGAGTGGCTCCTGTCCTTTGCGCGAGCGCTGCAGCCGAAGCTCACCGAGACCGGCTCGTTCGTGATCGACATCGGGGGAGCCTATCAGCGCGGAGCTCCGTCACGGACTCTGGTCCAGTGGAAGTTCCTGATCAAGGTGGTTGAGGAGGTCGGATACACGCTTGCCCAAGAGTGCTACTGGAACAACCCTTCGAAGCTCCCGAGCCCGTTCGAGTGGGTCAACAAGCGCAAGCTGCGGCTGAAGGACCCCGTCAACACGGTCTGGTGGTTCGGCAAGACACCGTGGCCGAAGGCGGACATCACGCGAGTGCTCGTCCCGTACAGCGGTCGGATGAGGAAGCTTCTCGCGAATCCGCAGGGGTACTACACGGCGGCCGAACGGCCCTCGCAGCACTTCGTTTCCTGGAACTTCCGAGACAGGGGCGGGGCGCTTCCCTCGCACCTCCTCACGATCCCGAACTCAGAGTCGAACGGGAGTTACCTGCGGGGCTGCAAGCTGGCCGGCGTCGCAGCTCACCCCGCCCGATTCCCGGAGGGCCTGCCCGAGTTCTTCATCAAGCTTCTGACGGACCCAGGGGACCTCGTGATCGACTTCTTCGCAGGCTCCAACACCACGGGTTCGGTAGCGGAGCGCCTGGGCAGGCGGTGGGCCTCGTGCGAGCTGGACCGGGTGTACATCGCGGCGTCCGCGTTCCGATTCCTTTCGGATCCCGCGCAGGCGCCAGATGTGTACCGCCAGATCATGGCTGGCGCGCCGATGACGCTCGGAGTGCCCGCGACCCTGCCGCTGGCGATCGGGTCCTGATCCTAATCCGCCTCTTCGGGAGGCCACACCCGAGTCCCATGCTCGGCGATGAACTTCAGGGGGATCTTCGGGTTGTTCAGGTGGTCGCGAACGGGTCGGCCCCCGGCGTCCTGCTCCCTCAGCTTGAGCTCCCACTCCGAGAAGTAGGGCTCCAGGAGGGCAGGGGAGATCTCCCACACCGCCTCCGGCTGCGCCTGATCGAAGACGGCGATGATCCACAGGAAGCTGGAGCGATAGCGGGCGATGTTCGCCAGCGTCATCGTGTGTTCCGTGGTGATGGAGAGCGACGCCTTGCGCTCCCCCTTTGAGCTGACTCGTGCGACCGTCTTGGTTTCGTAGCGGCGCCCCCGCGCATCGACGGCGTCGTCACCCTCGCGGCCCAACTTCGTGAGGCCGAACATCGTAAGCAGCAGCATGTCCTTGTAGCCGTTGTCGTCGAACACGTTGTGGATGCCGAGCTGGCTTGCCATCGCCTGAAGCGCCATGCCGTAGCCGACCAGCGGCCGGATGTCGCCGACCGGCTTCAAGATCGGGCCGACCCTGCGTCGGCCAGAAGCGCGTGCTGACATGGCGCCGATGCTATCGGCAAGCGGCTCGCGCCTATGGGGGCGCGGCGGCCCCGGCCCTTCGCCCGCCTTGCTGCGCCGCGGTGCCCTCCGCCCCTCGATCCGCGAGTACCGAGTCCAGCCGGTCCAGGTACGGCCGCGCCCGCAGCCGTTCGAAGATGGCCCGCGCCTCGTCGGCCGCCGCGCGCGTCTCGGGCGCATCGGGTCCCAGAAGCACGACGAAGTCGAGCGCCGAGCGGGCCGTCTCGAAGTGAAGGGCCAGCGCGCGACGACGGCGGAGCACGTCGCCGTAGCCGGCGATCGCGTCGCCCCGCCGGCCCTCGAGCGCGGCGATGCCGGCCCGGGCTGCCAGCCGTTCGACCTGGGCGATGGCGCCGGAGAATGGAGATGCATCGATTCGCGCGGCGGCGGTGCGTGCACGCTCGATGTCCCCCATCCAGAGTGCCGCCCGGAGGGCGAGAGGAAGCGCGAAGGGCTCGTACGCGCTGCTGCCGTCGGCGGCCCGGATCGCCGCGTCGTAGGCGGCAGCGAGGTCGCCAGCCAAGAGCGCCCGGTCCGCCCTCGCGCCGTCGAGCGCGGCCGCGTACGACGGATCGGACAGCTGCGCCACCAGTCCCTCGAGATGTGCCAGCGTATCGGTAGCAGGATCGCCTCGGGCCGTCCGGAACAGGCACGCCAGGTACAGGAACCGTGCCTCGTCCGCCGGGGTCCTTGACCCGGCCACGGCTTCCGCGACGGCGTCGACGACGGGGTCCCAGTCGTCGCCCTCGCTGTATTCGTACGCCGCCGTGGACCAGGCGAGCCAGGCGGCCATCGTGCGGTTGCCGACGCGACGCGCAAGCTCGAGCGCGGACCGCGTGATCTCGCTGCAGCGCCGCGGCTCATCCTCGGAGAGGACGCTCGCCAGGTTGTTCCGTGCCCGCAGTTCGGCCGCCACGAATCCGCCCGCCTCCGCCAACCGGACCGCCGCCTCCATGAGCACGGTCGCCTCCCGTCGACGCCCGAGGTAGCTGAGGGCGGCGCCCTTGTTGTTGAATGCCTCGGCGATCACCTCGTCGAGGTTGAGGCGTTCCGCGAGCGCGAGCGCCCGGTCGGCGACCTCGATGGATCGCTGCGACGCGTCGTTGCGGAAGAGGGCCCGCGACAGGTTCGCCAGGAGTCCGGCCTTCACCCCGTCCAAGCCGGTTTGGGGCAGCTCGGCGAGGGCGGCCTCGAGCACCTCGATCGCCGGTCCGATCTGTGCTGAGTCGACGAGGATCACGCCGAGCAGGGCATTGGCCCGGGCCGTGGCCGGCGCATCGGACGCGAGCCGGCAGGCGTCGACCGCTCGGCGCGCGAACCCTTCGGCCGTTTCGTACGATGCGGCGGCGTCGGCGGACGTGGCAGCCCGCATCAGCAGGTCGGCCTGCTCGGCCGGCTCGCGGGTGACATCCAGCGCCTGCCGGAGGTAGGCGACCGCCTGGTCGTGGGCACCGAGCGTCGCGGCTCGCTCGGCGGCACCGCGCAGCGCGAGGCGAGCCTGGATCGCCACCGCCTCGGCTTCGTCCCCTGGAGCAGACGCTTCGTGGGCCGCGAGGTAGTGCGCGGCGAGCGCCCCCGCCAGCTCGTCGTCGCCCAGGGTCTCGAGGTAGCGGGCGGCCGCGAGGTGCCGGGCACGTCGCTCGCGCCGTACCAGCGTCGCGTGGGCGACCTCGCGGATGAGCGACTGGACGAACCGGTACTGGCCACGCTCGGGTGAGCGCGGGTCGGCCTCCAACTCGAGCAACTCACGGCGCACGAGCCCCCGCAGTCGGGCCTCGAGGTCCCCGTCGTCGCGACCGCTCACCGCCGCCAGTCCCGCGAGCGTGAAGGTCTGCCCGAGGACCGAGGCGTCCTGGACGAGGCCGCGATCGACCGGGTCCAGCGTGTCCAGCCGCGAGGTGATGAGCGAGCGGAGCGTGTCGGGGACCGCCAGGTCGCCGAGTTCACCGACCGGCCGGTACGCGCCGTTGACGCGCTCGAGCCGCCCGTCGGCCGCCAGCGCCCGGACGGTCTCGACCGCGTACAGCGGGATCCCGTCGGCTCGACCGAGGATAGCCTCGACCGCCGGTCCGGGAAGGCCCGGCACCAGGCCGTCGAGGAGTCCGCGCATCGAGGGTTCGGACAGGGGCTCGAGCGCCACGGCCAAGAAGTTCCGCTGCCCGGCGCCCCAGTCCGGCCGCTTGTCGAACAGCTCGGGCCGAGCGAGCGTGACGACGAGGATCGGGGCACCCCTGGACCATTCGAGCAGGTGGTCGATGAAGTCGAGCAGGCCGCTGTCGGCCCACTGAAGATCCTCGAAGAGCAGGACGGTCGTGCCCTTCGCGGCGATCCGCTCGAAGAAGATGCGCCATGCCGCGAACAGGACGTCGCGACCTCCGGGGGGCGCCGGCTCGAGCCCGAGGAGCGTGAGGAGGGCCGGCTCGACCCAGCGCCGATCATCCGCGTCGGGAACGAAGTCGGAAACCGTCGCGGCGATCCGCTCGCGGGTCGTGGTCTCGTCGTCCGACTCGGCCAGTCGTGCCCGGCGACGGACCATCTCGCCCAGCGCCCAGAAGGTGATGCCCTCGCCGTACGCGGGCGAGCGACCACGGTGCCAGTAGACCGTCTCGAGGATGCCATCGAGGTACTTCTCGAGCTCCCAGGCCAGCCGGCTCTTGCCGATCCCGCCCGGTCCGGTCACCGACACGAGCCGCGCCTTGCGGTCGCGTCCGGTCGCGCTTACGAGATCCTTCAGCAGGCGCAGCTCTTCGTGGCGGCCCACGAATGGCGGTTCCGGCATGTCCGAGCGGCCCTGTCCACCGCGCTGGGCCACGACCCGCAGGGCGCGCCAGGCGGGGACGGGGCTCGTCTTGCCCTTGAGGACCTGCTGCCCGGCCTCTTCGAACGCGATCGCCGCCGCCGCCAGGCGATGGGTCGCCTCACCGACGAGCACGGCTCCGGGCGGGGCAGCGCCCTGGAGCCGGGCGGCGGTGTTGACCAGGTCGCCCGCGACCATCCCCTGCCCTGTCGCGCCGAGGGTGACGGCGGCTTCGCCGGTGAGGACGCCGGCTCGTGCGCTGATGGAAGGACCCAGGACGCCGACGGCGCCGATGAGATCCAGTCCGGCGCGCACCGCGCGCTCGGCGTCGTCCTCGCGGGCGGCCGGCGCACCCCAGAGGGCCATGACGGCGTCGCCGATGAATTTCTCGATCGTCCCGCCGTAGCGTTCGACGACGTCACGAGCGATCTCGAAGTACCGGCTGAGGGTCTCGCGGACTTCCTCGGCGTCGCGCTCCTCGGCGAACGGGGTGAACCCGACGAGATCGGCGAACAGGACCGACACGAGCCGGCGCTCGGCGAGGGGTGGCGAAGCAGGGCTCGCACCCGGGGCCGGCGGGGTACCAGTAGCTGACGGGACGCTACCGGTGGGCAGCGACGTGGCACACTCGCCGCAGAAGCGATCGCCTGGATCGTTGGGGGCCCCGCAGGCCGGGCAGAGGATCGCGAGCGGCGTCGCGCACTGGGCACAGAACTTCCGCCCGGGCTTGTTCTCGGCTCCGCAGGTCGAGCAGATCACCCTGGCTCCCTCGCGCTCACTGATCGAGAGCGGCCCCTTGCGCTCCCCCGTTGTGCAGGCTCGTGCGAGCGTCCCGGTTTCGTCGTGCTGACATCGTCGATGCTATCAGCAGGCTGGTTGTTTGCGAGCGCTGCCGGAAGACGGCGGCACGCGAAGTTGTCTGACCGCCGCTCCCCCACGTGGAGCGTCACCATCCCGCGGGAGCGCGTCACCCACCGCACCCCGGAGAGCCCGGCGTTCGCCATGATCGCGGCGACCCGCTCGGGTGAGGGGTAGTCCCTGACGCTCCGAACCAGGTAGGCGTAGGCATCGCGGTGGCCGGCGAGTCGGCCGAGGAGTGGCACGGCGCGTTCGAACCACGTGGCGAGGAGGCGCGCCCCGAGCCCTCTCGGCCGGGCGATCTCCAGGCAGACGACCCGTCCGCCCGGCCGAACCACGCGCGCCATCTCGGCGAAGCCGCGCCGGAAGTCGGCCAGGTTGCGCATGCCGAAGGCGATCGTGGCGGCGTCGAACGAGGCGTCCCGGGCCGGCAGCGCCAGCGCGTCGCCGACGACGAAGAGGAGCCCCGGCCGGCCGGGATGGCGCCGGCGGGCGCGGGCGATCATCCGCGGCGCGAAGTCGACGCCGAGCACCGTGCCGCCGGGCGAGACGCGGCGGTGGATCTCGGCCGCGAGCGCGCCGGTCCCGCAGGCGACGTCGATCACCGCCATCCCCGGTCGCGGCCCGACCGCCGCCGCCGCGCGGCGCCGCCAATGCGGCTCCTGGAAGCCGCTGATCAGCGCGTTCATGGCGTCGTAGACGGGGGAGATCCGGTCGAACATGTCGCGGACCTGGTCTGGCTCGGCGGCGTTCCCCTCGGTCATGCGCCGGAAGCCGCCGCAGCCCGCCGCAGACGATCCATCACCGCCCGCCCCAGTCCTCGCTCGGGGACCGGCTGCGCGACGATCAGCCCGACGCCGGCCTCGTCGAGCCGGTGGAGCGCCTCGAAGAGCCGCGCCGCCGCCTCGACCGGGTCGCCGGTCGCCGACAGCACCTCGACCGCCGCGAACGGTCCGCCGACCGACTCGGCCGTCCTCCGCCCGTCCTCGTTGGCGGCCAGGAGACCGATCCGCTCGCCGGGCGTCGGCCGGACGGGCGAGTCGGGCGCCCGCAGCTCGAGCGGCGTCGCCGGTGCGTAGTGGACCGCCTGGCGTCCCGGCGAGAGCGCCGCCAGCTCACCGATCGGCCCGTCGGGGAGCACCTCCAGTGGCCCGATCGCCTCCTCGATCGCCTCGGTCGGAAGGCCGCCCGGACGAAGGAGCGCGGCGCGACCACCGGCGAGCAGCACGACCGTCGACTCCACCCCGACGCGGCAGGGCCCGCCGTCGAGGACGATGCCGACGCGCCGGCCGAGCTGACGGACCACGTGCTCGGCGCGGGTCGGGCTGAGGCCCCCGAAACGGTTGGCGCTCGGTGCCGCGATCGGGACGCCGGCGGCGGCGATGAGGGCGAGGGCGACCGGGTGGTCGGGCATTCGCAGGGCGACCGTCTCGAGCCCTGCGGTCACGATCCCGGGGATGAGCGTGAGCTTGCGCAGCACGACGGTGAGCGGTCCCGGCCAGAAGCGCTCGACCAGGCGCGCCACGCGCGGGTCGGCGGCGTCGGCGGCGTGGGCGTACCGGGCGATCTCGCCCGGCTCGGCGAGGTGGACGATCAGCGGGTCGAAGCGGGGCCGGCCCTTGGCCTCGAAGACGCGCGCCACCGCGAGCGGGTCGAGGGCGTTGGCGCCGAGGCCGTAGACCGTCTCGGTCGGGAAGGCGACCGCCTCGCCGCGCCGGATCGCCTCGGCGGCGAGGGCGACGGCAGCGGGATCCTCGCCCGCGAGGACGTGCGCCTGGGTCATGGCGGCCATTCTCGCAGCCGCCCCGGAGGTGCGACACTTCCGGCATGCAGCAGGAGGTCCCGGGGCAGGACGCGGCCGGCGGCGCCGCGCCGGCGACCCGCCGCTCGCTGTCCGGCGGCCAGGTCGTGGTCGCCCAGCTGGTGCGCGAGGGGATCACCCACGCCTTCACCGTCCCCGGCGAGAGCTTCCTGGGGGTCCTCGAGGGGCTCGCCGGGCCCCACCGCGAGGGGACCCTCCGCCTCGTCGCCACCCGCCACGAGGGCGGCGCCGCCTTCATGGCCGAGGCGTTCGGCCAGCTGACGCAGCGGCCGGCGGTCTGCCTCGGGACGCGCGCCGTGGGGGCGGCGAACCTGGCGATCGGAATCCACACCGCGCGCCAGGACTCGACCCCGATGCTCGTCCTCGTCGGCCAGGTGAAGCGCGCCTGGCGCGGACGCGAGGCGTTCCAGGAGGTCGACCAGGTCGGCACCTTCGGGCGGCTGGCGAAGTGGGCGGTCGAGGTGGACGATCCGCTCGAGCTGGCGCCGACGATCCACCACGCCGTCGCCATCGCCCGCGGCGGCCGGCCCGGGCCGGTCCTCGTCTCGATCCCCGAGGACGTCCTCGAGGAGCGGCTCGACGACCCGTCCTTCCTGGAGGCCGCCGACCCGGGGCGCCCGGTGCCGCCGCGCGAGGCGGTCGCCGCGGTCCTCTCGCGCCTCCTCGCCGCGCGGCGCCCGGTCGTGCTCGCCGGCGGCGGCGTCCTCCGCTCCGGCGCGGCCGCCGAGCTCGTCGCCTTCGCCGAGGCGGCCGAGCTTCCGGTCGTCGCCGCCTGGCGCCGCCCCGACGTCTTCCCCAACCAGCACCGGCTCTACCTCGGGATGAGCGGTCTCGGGGCGGCGGCGTCGGTCCGCCTCCGCCTCGCCGAGGCCGACGCGATCCTGGCGATCGGGACGCGGCTCTCCGAAATCGCCACGTTCGGGTACGCGATCCCGGCCAGGGGGACGCAGCTCCTGCGGGTCGACGTCGACCCGGGCGCCCACGAGACATGGCACGACCCGGCGGTCGCGGTGCGCGCCGACGCGCGCGCCTTCCTCGAGCTGGCGATCGGCGAGCTGGGTGACCCGGAGGCGCCGGGCGACCCGGCCAGGGGCGAGCGGGCGGCGCGCAACGCGCTCGACCGCGAGGCGTACCTCGCCGCCTCGGCGCTCCCCGTCGTCCCCCTCGGCGAGGGCGTCCACCCCGCGGCGGTCGTGGCGGCGATGGTCGAGCAGCTCCCCGACGACGCGATCCTCACCACCGACGCCGGCAACTTCGCCGGCTGGGCGGCACGCTACTACCGCTTCTCGCGGCCGGGGACGTTCCTGGGGCCGACGTCAGGGGCGATGGGCTACGGGCTCCCCGGGGCGATCGCGGCGGCGCTCGTCCACCCCGGCCGGCGGGTGGTGGCGATGGCCGGCGACGGCGGCTTCGCCATGACCATGGCCGAGCTGGAGACGGCGGTCCGCGAGGGCCTGCGCCTCGTGGCGCTCGTCTTCGACAACCGGATGTACGGCACGATCCGGATGCACCAGGAGGATGGGGCGCCGGACCGGGTGGTGGGGACCGATCTCGGGCCGATCGATTTCGCCGCCGTGGCGACGGCGCTCGGCGCGCGCGGGCTTCGGGTCGACGACGACGACGAGATCCCGGAGGCCCTGGCCGAGGCGCTCGATTCCGAGCACCCCGCCGTCGTCCACCTCCGCTGCGACCCGCGCTGGCTCTCGGTCGACCGCGAGCTGGGGAGCTAGGCGACCGCGAGGCGGCCCTCCGTCCGCCGTCCCTATCGCCTCGCCCGGGGCCCGAGGATGTGTCCAGCCGGCGTGCGGCGGAGCTCGCCGCGGCCGTCGAGATGCTCGAGGATCGCCAGGGCGTACTTGCGGCTCGTGCCAGTCGCGTCGCGGTAGGCGGCGGGCGAGAGCGGCACTCGACGGGCGAGATCGAGCGCCAGCCCGCGCAGGCGTTGGTAGGTCGCCGATTCGTACGCGAGGTCCGCCTCGACCCGGACGATCCGCCCGGCCGACTCGAGCGCGCGCACCGCCTCGCCCGGCAGGCGCAGCTCCGCGACGGCGGCAGAGAGGGCGGGCGGCGTGGCCGTGGCGAGCGCGGCGACGAGGCGCGCCATCGCCGCCTCCATGGCCGGGGGGAAGGCGCGCCGGAAGGACGGATCACGGACCAGGTTGCCGGACTGCGCCAGCCGCCCCCCGGCGACGAGTGTCGCGAGGAGCGCGGTGGCGGCGTCGGCCGCGTCGCGCTCCCCCAGGCCGGCTTCGCGGCGGAGCGTTCGGCCGACCG
Organism: Chloroflexi bacterium GWC2_73_18; assembly: GCA_001794945.1. Lineage (GTDB taxonomy): Bacteria > Chloroflexota > Limnocylindria > Limnocylindrales > CSP1-4 > GWC2-73-18. Next base: position 7,645 of record MGMJ01000063.1, on the reverse strand, counting down.
TGGTGCGCAGCTCGGCGAGCGGCGTCCCTTCGGAGAGCGGGTTCGCCCCGTGGGCGGCACGGACGGCCCCGATCGCCTCCTCCGCCAGGGCCGCGGCGAGCGCGGGTGCCAGCAACACCTCCCCGGCCCGGACTAGCCGCGCAGACGCGGTGGCGAGTGCCGGCTCGGGCGGTCCGTCGGCGGCGGCAGCGGAGAGCGCCCGCGCGCGCGGCAGCGCCCCGTGGAGCTCGACCAGGGCGACGGCGCGCGCGACCGGGTCGGCGGCCGCCGCGAGTGCCTCCAGCGCCCCGTGCCCGGCGGTCTTGCGGCGCGCGCGGGAGACCGGCCACGAATCGAGGACGCGCCCACCGCCGAGGGTCGCCGGGGGCGTGGGGCGGCGCAGCACGAGCCGATCGCCCGCGGCGAGGGCCACCGGCCGTGCCAGCTCGAGGCGGGCGAGGCCGCGCTCCCCAGGGAGCAGCGATGGCCGCGCCCCGAGGAGTCGGACCCGTGCCTGGACGTGGTCGGTGCCGAGGTGGACCCGCACCTCGGCGCCGGTCCGGAGCGGGCCCCGCTCTCCGGGGAGGAGGCGGAGATCCGCATCGAAGCGGCGCGTCCCGACGACGGCCGGCGTCGCCGCCAGCACCATCCCGCGCTCCAGTTCCTCGCGCTCGACGCCCGCCAGGGCGAGCGCCGTGCGCCCACCGCCCTCGACCGCCTCACGCGCCGTTCGGTGGACCTGGATGCCGCGAACGCGCACGCGCCGGTCGCCGGGGACCAGGCGGAGCGCGTCGCCGGCGGCGATGCGGCCGCCGCGCAGCGAGCCGGTCACGACCAGTCCCTGGCCGCGCGGCACGAAGACGCGATCGATCGCCAGTCGGACGCCCGACCCTGGACGCGGCGGCAGGGCGTCGCGGACCTCGACCAGGCGCGCCAGCAGCTCCTCCAGCCCAGCCCGCCGCGCCGCCGAGACGGCCACCACCGGCCAAGTCGCCAGCGCCGTCGGCCCGAGCAGGTCGGCGAGCGCGGCTCGGAGCTCGGCCTCCCGCCGGGCGGCCGCCCGCTCATCGTCCGCGGTCCCGCCGCCGGTGACCGCGAGCAGGTCGGCCTTGGTGATGGCCACGACGCCGTGGCGCATCCCCAGCAGGTCGAGGATCTCGACGTGCTCCACGGTCTGGGCGCGGATCCCGTCGTCGGCGGCGACCACGAGGAGGCCCGCGTCGCACTCGCCGGCGCCGACCAGCATGTTGCCGACGAGCCGGTCGTGGCCCGGGACGTCGACGAAGTCGATCTCCGTCCCGTCGGGGAGCGCCAGCCAGGCGTAGCCGACGTCGATCGTCATGCCGCGCGCCCGCTCCTCGGGGAGGCGGTCGGCGTCGATCCCCGTGAGCGCGCGCAGGAGCGCCGTCTTGCCGTGGTCGATGTGCCCGGCGGTGCCGAAGACGACGCTCACAGGGGCACCATGACGACGGGCGAATCGAAGGTCTCCTGCTGAATCCGTGGGTGCGCTGAACGGGTGACAGCAACGCACGCCGCCGGCCATGGTTGGGGTGTCAAGCTCCACCAAGGCGAGGAGACGGCGTGCGCGGGATGAGCGTATGGTCGGTGTCGAGCGGGCGGTCGTGGAGGACGCGGTGCTCGAGGAGACGACCGGCTCGCTCGTCGTGCGGGTGCGGCTGCAGCGCCGCGATCGTCACCGCTGCGGGCTCTGTCGCCGGCGCTGCCCGGGCTATGACGCGGGAGACGGGCGGCGGCGCTGGCGGGCGCCCGACCTCGGGACGACGCAGGCCTACCTCGAGGCCGAGGCCCCCCGGGTTCGCTGCCCGGTCCACGGGGTCGTCGTGGCCGCCGTGCCCTGGGCCCGCCATGGGGCCGGCCACACCCGGGCCTTGGACGACCAGGTCGCCTGGCTGGCCGCGCACTGCTCGAAGAGCTCGGTCGGGGCCCTCACCCGGGTCGCTTGGCGGACGGTCGGGGCGATCATCGCCCGGGTCGTCGCCGACGCGCGAGCGGTCCGCGACCCGCTCGCCGGCTTGACCCGGATCGGGATCGATGAGATCAGCTAGCGGCGCGGCCAGCGCCCGTGTGGCACCGCGTGGCGCCGGAGTGACGAATCGGCGCGTGATGCCGGTGAACAGGACCGCAACGGTTTCGTCGGGGCGCACGTCGCCCCGACGGGCGAGGTCCATCAGTCCCGCGAGCCCGGCCGAGCCGGTCGGATCGACGTGGACGCCTGTGGCCGAGCGGGCGAGCTCATTCGCCTCCAGAAGGGTCGCTTCGCCAACGACCACCGGCGACCCCCCGCTCGCGAGCATCCCCCTGACCACGGCCAGCCAATCGTACGTCTCGTCGTCGAGGATCCCGGTTGCGATGCTCTTGGGCTCCTCTGCCCACGGCCACATGAACATGGAGCGGTGGCGCGCGGCAAACGCGAGCACGTCCCGGACGGACGGATCGGCGAGGTCGAGCGGGCCGGCGATGGCCCCTCCTTCCGGCCGGTCGCGCAGCCGGTCACCCAGGCGCGCCACGACCCGGTCGTAGGCGCGCGCGAGCGGGTACCCCCCCAGCGTCTGGACGGCGTGAATGCGCGGCAACCGGTCGATGACGCCGAGGTCGCGGGCCTCGAGGAACGCCTGCGCGACGGCCGAGGCGAGGGCTCCGCCGCCCACCTGGACGAAGACGCGGTCGAGGCGGCGGCCCGTCTCCGCGAGCTGCGACACCATCTCGTAGCCCAACGTCGCGCCACCCTCGATGGCAAACCCGTTGAGGGTGCCCTGGCAGGTGAAGGCGACGGCACCGTTGGCGAGTGCGTGGAGCATGCGCTGGTACGTGGGATCGCCGCGGACGCCCCGGTCGCGCTCGCAGACGGTGAGGCGGGCGCCGAGGTCCCGGAGGCGCGCCACGACCGCCGGATTCGCGTGGACCGGGATGAAGACGTCGAGCGTCCGGCCGGCGGCACGGGCGACGACGGCGGCCGCAAGCGCCGCATTCCCGCAGCTGGCGATGGCGAGCGGTGGCGGCTCACCCGGCGCCGGGCCACCAGGGGCCGTTCCCCCAGGCGCTGTTCCCCCAGGCGAATGGGCGCGGCGAAGAGCCTCGCCGGCCTCCAGCTCAACGAGCGTTCCCATGAGGTGGCGCGCCTTGTGCGAGCCGGCCACGTTCCCCGTCTCGTCCTTCACCAGGACACCGCCGGCAGCCGAGAACCCCAACCGCTCCCCCAGAGCGTCGCTTCGCGAGAATGGCGTCACACGGAAGCCACGCCCGTCCACCCCGGCGATATCGGCGTCGATCCCATCGACTCGTGCGACGTAGTCGCCGTCGCTCCAGCCGAGCGCTCGCCCCACGTGGTAGGCGTGGAACAGTTCCCGGTAACGGGTGAAGGGGTTCGCCTCCCTGCCGTGCGGGAAGCCGACACGAGCCGCGTCGAGCAAGCGCGACAGGACGTGGTCGATGTCGTCGCCCGGAACAGCGTGCGGACACGCGAGCGGGGCGGGCTCGTTCTCCGGCACCCGGTGCCCACATCCGGCGCACACCAGCGCCGTCGGCGAACCGGAAGGCAAATTGGGACGCGTCATGCGTCCGGCCGTGCCCCGGTCCGGCCGTTGAACTCGCCGATCATGACGTCCCACTCGTCGAGGATCACGCGCATCTTCGTCCAGAACCTCTGCTCGCGGCGCGCCTCGAACTCCTCGATCGAGACGTCCTGCTGCTCGACCCAGGTGTAGTAGCCGAGGTTGAAGACCCGCTCGCGCTCCTCGCGGGTGAGTTCGAGGAGGTCGTCCGTGCCGGCGCCCAGCACGAACTCGCCGAACGTCTCAGCGGCGGCCACGGGGTCGAAGCCCCCCGGGAAGTCGCGGGCGAGGACCTTCTCCACCTCCGTGCCGTACATCGCGGCGCCATCGGTCGCCACGGTCATGACCACGTCGTCGGGGCCGAGATCAAGCTGCATGGCCGTCTTGATCGCCATGAGGATGTTGCAGATCGAGGAGATTCCCAGGGCGGGCAGCTCGGCCAGGATCGCCTCGGGCGCGCCGCGCCGCTCCGCCAGGTACCGGCGCCCGGCATCGGTGTTGAAAAGGACCAGGAGTCGGTCGGTGGCGCGGTCGGAGATGGCCACCACGAGGTCCGTGTTCATGACGTTGTGGATGAGCGGGATGTGCTTGTCGCCGATGCCCTGGATGTTGTGCTCGCCGAAGCCGTTTCGGAGCATGGTCGGGCACTCCAGGGCCTCGCCGGCCACGATCCGTGCCCCGAATCGCTCCTTCAAGTAGTCCCCAGCGCCGATCGTCCCCGCCGAGCCGGTGGCCGAGGTGAAGGCGGCAAGCCGGAGGTCGGGCCGGGTTTCACGCAGTGATTCGAAGACGCGCCCGAGGGCCCACCCGGTGACGAGGTAGTGGGCGAGGTAGTTCCCGAACTCCGAGAACTGGTTGAAGATGACGTTCGCAGGGTCGCGCTCGAGCTCGGCGCATCGGTCGTAGATCTCCTTGACGTTGCTCTCGGTGCCGGGCGTCCGGATGATGTCGGCCGGGTCGGCCACCCAGCCCTCGAGCCAGGCGAAGCGCTCCCGGCTCATCCCCTCGGGGAGTACCGCCACCCCCCGGCAGCCCATGATCCGCGAGATCGCCACGCCGCCCCGGCAGAAGTTGCCGGTAGAGGGCCAGACGGCGCGCTGGGCGGTGGGGTCGAACTGCCCGGTGATGATCCGCGGCGCCAGACACCCATAGGCCGCCAGGACCTTGTGGGCGTGGATCATGGGGAAGCGGTCGCCGAGAGCAATGACCACCGGGGCATCGACGCCGGTGAGCTCCTTCGGCAGCACCAGGTGCTCGGGAAGTCGGACGCGGTTCCACCGATCGGGGCCGTTGTACCAGTGCACCCGGAAGAGGTTGCGGGGGTCGGGGGCATCGGGCTCCACCCCGGCCAGGCTCGCCGCAACGCCGCCCGGGATGCGGTCCGGGTCGGCCAGCTCGGCGAAGGTGGGCATGGCGATGCGGGCGTCGCGGAAACGGCACACCGTCCGGTCGTAGACGCCGGCGTCGATCACCTTGCACTCCAGGCCAAGTCGTCGCATCGCCTGCTCCCTTCGAGCCGCGCAGCAGGGCCGGCGGGTCCTGCTGCCCACCCAGACCTCCTCAGATTACGTCAGGCCGAGCAGCGCAGGCCATCTCCCGTCTGTGCCAGCAGCCAGACCGGACTTCCACATCTCCGGTAGTAGAAGACGGGGCGGACTCGAGCCCCTCGCTCCTGAGGCTCCGGAAGGTCCGCTCGACCCTGGCGAGGCGCTTGTACGTCTCGATCAGAGCGGGCGCCGGGAGCCGTTCGGGCGGCTCGCTGATTCACACGACGTGGAGCCCGTCGAGGGCGGCCTCGGGGATCGCGCCTCCCGTCGCCGATGGACGAAGTGGCCATCGGCGATGTCCAGCTCTGAAGGTGCTTGGCCTCGACGTTCTCGCCAGACAGCAACCGGGCCACCCTGAGCATGAGTTCGGGCTCGATGCGGCGGCAGGGCGCTGGAAGATTGGTCTATACAGAGACCGCCTCGAGCGCGCCCGAGAACGCCTCGAGCGCCACATCGCCTGTGGCGTCATCGCGAGCAGCGACGATGAAGATGTCCTCAAACTGGTCGGGATTGATGAACACGCCTCGCGCCTGGATTTCATGCCGGAACCGGGCGAATCTAGCCAGGTCGGAGAACGTCGCGGTAGTAGCGGAGCGTGAGTTGGGCGCCCGCCCGAGGGAAGAAGACCAAAGAACAGAGGACCGGGCCCCTACATGGATGGCAGCATACCGAGACACGACGCGGCACGGCCGACGCCCTCCAGGACGCGCACCGAGGCGGTACAGTTGTCCGTGCATTGTACGAAGCTTCCACTCCCGGAGGTGGGGCTGCACGATCTGTGAGGAGCCAGAGATGGACTCGGCCGCCCGCCATCCTTCTGCCACCAAGCCCAGGCCACTCGAGCGAGACCGGATCCGCGAGCTGCTTCGCCGTGAGGAAGAGCGGCTCAACCAGCGCACGATTGGCTCGAAGGTGCTGTTCGAGCGGGCCCGCCAAAGCCTGACCGGGGGAGTGGGCTCCTCGTATCAGTCCCGGGAGCCTTGGCCGATCTACGTCTCACGAGGCGACGGCGCCTACGTCTGGGATGTCGATGGCAACCGGTACATCGACTACCACAACGGCTTCGGATCGATGGTCCAGGGCCACGCCCATCCCGTGATCAGCGAGGCGGTTGCCAGACGCCTCCCGCTCGGCACGCACTTCGGTGCCGCCACTGAAGATGGCGTGTGGGTCGCCGAGGAGCTGAAGCGGCGTTTCGGGCTGCCACAGTGGCGCTACACGAACTCCGGTACTGAAGCGACCATGGACGCCATCCGGATCGCACGGGCCTTCACGCGACGCGATGCCGTGCTCAAGATGGTCGGCTCCTTTCACGGACATCATGACTACGTCATGGTGTCGATTGGGATGGGCTACAACCAGTTGGGCGACCGGGAGAACTACGCCTCAACGCCGTATGGCGCCGGAATCCCGAAACCCTCCGTGGACATGACGGTTCCTCTTCCGTTCAATGATGCCGATGCGATGGAGCGACGGATTGAACGCCTCGTCGCTGAAGGTCGGCCGCCCGCCTGCCTGATCATGGAGGCGGTGCTCATGAACCTGGGCGTGATCTTGCCCAAGCCGGGTTATCTCGAGCGTGTTCGTGAGATCACCCGCAAGTACGGGATCCTCTGGATTGTTGACGAGGTCAAGACGGGGCTTCAGGTCGCCACGGGTGGGGCGACTGAGCTGTACGGTCTCGAACCTGACCTGGTGACGCTGGCGAAAGCCCTCGGTGGCGGGCTGCCGTCGGGTGCGATCGGTGGAACCGACGAGGTCATGGAAGTCGTGCGCAATGGCTCCGTGTTCCAGGTCGGAACCTACAATGGCAATCCGCTTGTGATGGCTGCCGCGCGCGCCAGCCTGGAGGGGGTCCTCACGCCTGAGGTGTACCTGCATCTGCGGAAGCTCAACGACCGTCTCATCGCCGGCCTCGAGAACATCACCGCGGAGTTCGGGCTTCCCGGCTATGCGGTGGGGATCAACTCGAAGGGGGTCTACACGTTCTCGTCCGTTGAGATCGTGGACTACGAGACGTTCAAGGCCAACCAGGACGCCGAGCTCAACCAGCTCGCCTGGTTGTACAACATGAACCGCGGCATCTTCATGACGCCCGGTCGCGAGGAGGAGTGGACGCTGTCCGTCCGACACACAGACGCGGACGTCGATCAATACGTCGCCGTGTTCAGGGAGATGGCGCGCGACCTCAAGTCGTAGCGGTTGCCGGCGCTCGCGCCCCCGGGCGCGAGCGCCGGTCCTTCATGTTCGCCCGAGAAGTTGCCGACCGACTGCCGAGGCTGGGCCGACACCGACCACGAGCTCTACGACGCGGTGGCCGCCGAGATGCTGCAGCGGGGCGCGATGCCAGTCCCCGATCCGCGCGAGCCGTGGTTCATCTGCGAGGCGCACGCGGAGGTCGACGACGCCGACCGCGTCGTCTCGATCTTCGAGGCGGCGCTCGACGCCGCGCTCGAGGGCCGCGCCCACGGCGAGGTCCCCCGGCACGCCCACGGCGCGGCGGCCTCGTCGGCGGCCGGCTAGCCGGTCTGACCGAGCCTCAGGTCA
>MGMJ01000062.1:21593-32548 GCA_001794945.1 Chloroflexi bacterium GWC2_73_18 | reverse complement strand
CGCGCGGCGGGCGCCCCGAGCCGCTCTTCCGCAAGCCGGCGCTCGCGGTCTACGGCGCCGGCCTCGTGGCCACGGCCGTGCTGGGTCTCGCGGCGATCGCGCCGAGGGGCGCCGTCGCGGGCGCGCACGCGCCGGTATACGTCAGCCCGGGCGGTGGGATCGCCTTCGACGTGCCATACGGCTGGGAGCCCGGGGACACGGGGCCCCGGCAGTCCCTCTTCACCAACCCCGCCGGGACGGCGCAGGTCCGCCTCTACGTGGACCGCCGCGCCCCCGACGCGCTCCTCGAGGCGCTCCGCGACGGCGCGAGCGCCGACCACCTGACGACGACGCCGAGCGAGCAGGTCACGATTCGCGGCGCAGCGGTCGAGGAGGCGCGCTTCGAGCTCCGCTGGGACGAGACGATCGGTGTCGTGCGGGGGGTGATCGAGTCCGGGTCGGTGCGCGACAGCCGGGTGGCCGTCATCGTCATCTACGACCCGAGCCTGGGCTACGGCTTCCTCGATCTCGACGCTTTCGTCCGCGACGAGGCGATCGGCTTCGCCCGGGAGACCTGGGCGAGCGGCCGCTGACCGCGCTCAGTCCCAGCCCAGCTCGCGAAGCCGCCGGTCGTCCATGCCCACGTGGTGGGCCAGCTCGTGGACGACCGTGGCCGTCACCTCCTCGGCCAGCTCGTCCGGGTCGGGGTAGTCCTCCTCGAGCGGGCGGCGGAAGAGCGTGATCCGGTTGGGGAAGGGGACCCAGTCGGCGGCGTACTCGGTGATCGGCGTCCCCTCGTAGAGGCCGTAGAGCGTCTCGTCCGGGCGGAGGCCGTTCTCCCGCAGCTGCTCGGCCGTGGGCTCGTCCTCGATGACGACGGCGACCCGCTCGAGGAGCGCGTCGAAGGGCGGAGGGATGGCGTCGAGGGCGCGCTCGACGAGCGCCTCGAAGCTGCCGGCCGGCGCGCGGCCGGCCGGCAGCGCCCGGCCGCGGCCGGATCGGTGGCGCTGGCTGCCCCGCCGTCGCCTGGACACCGCCCTCACCTCCCCGGCGAGCCATCGCCCGGGCCCCCCGCCTCGAGGGCGGCGCGGACCCGGGCGATAAGCGAGCGGGGCGTGAACGGCTTGCCGATGAAGGCCGCCGGGTCGCCCTCGATGCCGTCGCGGACCCGGGCGTCGTCGGTGTAACCGGACATGTAGAGCACCTTCATCCCCGGGCGCTGGGCGGCGAGGCGCTCACCGAGCTCGCGCCCGCTCAGGACCGGCATGACGAGGTCCGTCAGCACCAGGTCGATGGTCTCGCCCTGGTCGGCCACGACGCGCAGCGCCTCCTCTCCGTCGACCGCCTGGCGCACGGTGTAGCCGCTCCGGACGAGCGTCCGGCAAACGAGATCGCGCACGGCGGGTTCGTCCTCGACGACGAGGATCGTCCGGCGCGGGGCGCCCGGTTCCGCCGGGATGGCGCCCGTCTCGGCCTTCCGGTCAGGCACCTCGCCGGCCTCGCGCCGCTCGACCCGGTCGTCTGCGCGCGGCAGGAAGACGGTGAACGTGCTCCCCGCGCCGGGCGCACTGGCGGCCTCGATGTGGCCGCCGCCCTGCTCGACGATCCCGAAGACCGTGGCGAGACCGAGGCCGGTCCCCTCGCCGGGGCGCTTGGTGGTGAAGAACGGCTCGAAGACGCGGCTCCGGACCTCGGGCGCCATACCGCCGCCGGTGTCGCGCACCACCAGGGTCACGTAGCGACCCGGTCGGACGCCGATGCGGCGCGCCGCCGCGGCGCGGAGGTTGGCGTTGACGGTCTCGATCGTCAGCGTGCCGCCCTCCGGCATGGCGTCGCGGGCGTTGACGGCCAGGTTGACGATCACCTGCTCGAGCTGTGCCCTGTCGGCGCGGACACGGCCGAGACCGGGACCGAGCCGGGTCACCAGCCGGATGTGCTCGCCGATCAGGCGGCCGAGAAGCGACTCCGTCTCCGCCACAGCGCTGTTCAGGTCCACGATCGTCGGCTGGAGGACCTGGCGGCGGGCGAAGGCGAGCAATTGGGCGGTCAGCGCGGCGGCACGTCGCGACGCCTCCTCGATCGCCAGGGCATCCCTCCGCCGAGGATCGTCGGTCGCCAGGTCACCGGCGAGCAACTGGGCGTAGCCGCTGATCGCCGTCAGCAGGTTGTTGAAGTCGTGAGCGATTCCACCGGCGAGGCGGCCGACCGCCTCCGTCGTGCGGGCGCGGTTGAGTTGCCCCTCCAGTTCCCGCCGCTCGGTGACGTCGTACATGACCCCCTGGAGCGATCGCTCGCCGTGGCCATCGTCGACGATCACCGCCTCGTCGCGGATCCAGGCCTCGTGTCCGTCACGGGCACGCATCCGGTATTCGGCGGCGAGCGGTCGCCCGCTCGCGCGGCTGCGGGCTTCCTCGGCCAGGTAGCCGTCGAGGTCGTCGGGGTGGATCCGCTCGAAGAAGAGGCGGCCACCGTCTGCGATCCACTCCCCCTGGGTGTACCCCAGGATCGATTCGATCTGCGGGCTGACGTAGCGCCAGATGTCCTCCCGTGAGGTCGCCTGCAGGGTGATGTCGTAGACGATGGCGGGAAGCCGCTCGACGAGGAGGCGATAGCGCGCCTCGGCGTCGCGCAGGGCCGTCTCGGCGCGACGGCGCTGATCGAGCTCCTCCCGCGCCGAGCTGAGGAGCCGCGCGTTCTCGTAGGCGAGCGAGGCGAGTCGACTGAACCGGCCGAGGAGAGCCATCTCGTTGGCACCGAAGCGACGCCCGGTCTCCACGTGGGCCAGGCCCAAGACGCCGACGACCTCCCTCCCGCTGAGCAGGGGAACGCCGGCCACGGCATGCAGCCCGGACCCGGCGAAGGCGGGCAGAGCGTTGGGCCAGCTGCCGTACTCGTCGACGGCCAGGGCTTCACCGCTCTCCCAGACACGACCCGCCAGCCCCTCCCCGCGCTTGAGACGGTATCCCACGAACGGCGGGAAGAGGCCGATGCCGGCCGCCAGCACGCACTCGACCCGGTCGGGCTGGACGAGGTAGAGGTAGGCGTGGGGCGTTCCCGCGAGCTGGCCGGCGTGCGACAAGATCGCGTCCAGCAGAGCCGACGGCTCGTGCTGCTCGATCAGGCCGAGGGCCACCTCGTGGAGCGCCACGAGCTCCTCGTTCTGGCGCTGCAGGCGGGTCTCCAGTTCCCGCCGCTCGGTGATGTCGACCATGACGCCCCGGGCGATGTGGGGCCGTCCCTCCACGTCGACCTCGACCCGGCCCACGTCGCGGACCCAGACGACGCGGCCGTCGCGGGCGACCAGCCGGTACTCGGAGGCGTAGGGGCCGCCCCTGGCGTGGTCGGCCTGCCAGCCGGCGACGATCCGGTCGTGATCGTCGGGATGGACGAGGCGCGCCCAGAGCTGCGGATCCGCCTGGAACTCCTCGGGTGCGTAGCCCAGGATCGCCTGGATCTGCGGGCTCATGTAGAGGCTCGTGCTCGAGGCGTCGGCGAGGTCGCTGTACACGATCGCCGGCACCCCTTCGACCAGGGTCCGGTACTTCGCCTCCGCCTCGCCGAGCGCCGCCTCGGCGGCGGCGCGCTGCTCGAGCTCCTGCTGTGCCGCCGTGTAGAGCCGGGCGTTCCCCAGGGCGAGCGAGGCGAGCCGCCCGAAACGGTCGAGGAGCGCCAGCTCCTCCGGGCCGAAGGTTCGGCCCTCCTCCGAAAAGGCGACGCCGATCACGCCGACGACCTCGCCGGCGACCCGCAGCGGGACCCCCGCCACGGCGTGGAGTCGGAGCGTCTCGAGGTCGGGCATCCGCTCGTCCCAGCGGGCGTAGTCGTCCACGGCGACCGGCTCGCCTCGCTCCCAGACCGCTCCCGCCAGGCCCTCCCCGGGCCGGCGGCGGTTGCCGAGCTGGCCGGCGAAGACGCCGGTGCCGACGCGGGCGACCATCGTCCCGGACTCTGGCTCGACCAGGAAGAGGAAGCCGTCGGGCGTCCCCAACAGCTCGCCGGCGCGCACCACCGCCGCCTCGATCAACTCGTCGGCGTCGCGCCGCTCGAGCAGGCCCAGCGCCGTCTCGTGGAGCGCCATCAGCTCCGCGTTCTGGCGCTGCAGGCGCTCCTCGAGGAGCTTGCGCTCCGTGATGTCGAGCATCACGCCCTGCTGATATCGGAGTCCGTCGCGGCGCTCGCCTGGCCGGCCCGTCATGACGTCGTGGAACCAGACGACCCGCCCGTCCCTGGCCAGCATGCGGTACTCGGCGTCGAGCGGCTCCTGCGTCTGTCGCGCCCGGTCGAACTCCGCGTCGATGCGCTGCCGGTCCTCGGGATGGACCCAGGCCCGCCAGACCGTTGGGTCGACCAGCCACTCGGCCGGCGCGTAGCCGAGCATCGTCTCGACCCGAGGGCTGACGTAGATGGGCCGGACGATCCCGGTCCGCGGATCGATCTCGTCGACGTAGGTGATCGCCGGCAACTGCTCGACGAGCGTGCGGTAGCGCGCCTCCGCCTCGCGGAGCCGCTCGCGGGTCTCCCGGCCTGCAGTCACGTCGAGCGCGGTGCCCAGGAAGCCGACCGGCTGGCCGCGCTCGTCGCGCTCGTAGCGGACGACGGTGTGGAACCAGCGGTACGCGCCGTCGCTGCCGCGGATGCGGTGCTCCTGCTCGAACTGCGGTTCACCGCGCTGGCGACCCTCGGCCGCCTGCAGCGCCAGGGTCGCGCGATCCTCCGGATGAGCGTTGGCGAGCCACCAGCCAGGCACCCCGACGATCTGCTCGGGCGCGTAGCCGAGGATGGCGGTGACGTTCGGGGTGACGTAGGTGACGACGAGGTCCGGCATCCGGCCGCGGAAGAGGATCACCGGGCTCGTCCGGACGAGATCCTCGAGCGCCGTCGCCGTGCCGTCCGCGCCCCCCCGGGCTCCGAGGCCACGACCCCGGGGTGTCCCCTCTCCCGATCGTTGCGCCATCCCCCAAGTGTACGGGTCGGCGCATCCGACGAACGTCGTATAGGACCGGTACCCTGCGGCGGCCGGCCGTGAGAGGATGAACGTATGCCGGCGACGGGCGCGCGTCTCTACCTGCCGCCGTGGCGGGTCGAGGTCACCTCGCGCGGCGGCGTCCCCCGCCTTGTACCTCGGGTCCGCCTCGGCCGCTGCGTGGCGCGGACCCTCGCCGCTGCCGGCGCTCCGTCACCCGCGGCGGTCGGGGTGATCCTCGCTGGCGACCGCGAGCTGAGCGCGCTCAACCGGCGCCACCTGGGGGCTCGCGGCCCGACCGACGTCCTCTCCTTCCCGCTCCTGCCGGCATCTGCCTTCCCGCCGCACGACGGAGCGCCGCCGGGGCGCGGGGCGGCCGCCGGAGCGGGCGGCGGTGCCGCGCCGTTCGCTCTGCCGCCCGGGAGCCGCCTCCACCTGGGCGAGGTGATCGTCTCCGTCGAGCGGGCGATCGACCAGGCGCGCTCAGGACGCGGCGGCCAGGACGGGACGACCCTCTGGAGCCCGGCCGAGGAACTCCTCCTGCTGGTGACGCACGGGACGCTCCATCTCTGCGGCTGGGACCACGCCGATCCCGAGGAGGAACGCGCCATGCGCGCGCTCGAGCGGGAGCTGCTGGCGGAGGAGCGGGCGGGCCGGTGAGCGGCCGTCAGCGCGCGGCCATCACCTCGATCTCGAAGCGGCAGCCCATCGCCAGGCGGGTCACCCCCACCGTCGCGCGCGTCGGCGGCTCGGAGACGAAGAACTCGCGGTAGACCGCGTTCATGGCCGGGAACTCGTCGAAGTCGGCCAGGTAGCAGGTCGCCTTGACCACGTCGCCGTAGTCGAGGCCGACGGTGCGCAGGAGCCGGCCGACGTTCTCGAGCGCCTGCCGAACCTCGGCGCCGATGCCGCCGGGGACGAGCTGGCCGCTCGCCGGGTCGTCGCCGACCTGGCCCGCCAGAAAGACGAAACCGTTCGCCTCGACGACCTGGGAGAAGGGGTAGGGTCCGGGCTCCGTGCCCGGGAGGCGCGGGACCTGCTTCGGCATGGGGGCGGACCTCCGAGCTGGGCAGGAGCGCGGTTCGCCCCTGCTACCATCGCATCGTACGGGTCCATCCGTGGCGGGTGCGACCCCTTTCGTCATGCGCGGAGAGGCGGGCGGTGATCGCGGCGTGAAGGTGATCGTGGGGCTCGGCAACCCGGGCCGCGAGTACGCGGAGACGCGACACAACATCGGCTGGATGGTGCTCGACCGGCTCGCCCGGCGGGCCGGCTGGGACGGGCGCGTCAAGGCCAGGGACGCGGCGGCGACCGTGTGGGGCCGCCACGCCGGGCTCGACGTCGCCCTCGTCAAGCCGCTCACCTTCATGAACCTCTCGGGCGTCGCCGTGCGCAAGGCGCTGGCCCGCTTCCACGCGCGGCTCGACGACGACCTGCTCGTCGTGGTCGACGACTTCGCTCTCCCGTTCGGGCGTCTCCGCTTCCGCGAGGGTGGCGGCGCCGGCGGCCACAACGGCCTCCGCTCGATCATCGACGAGCTCGATGGCGACCGCTTCGCCAGGTTGCGGGTGGGGATCGGCGCGCCCGGTGGCGATGCCGTCGATCACGTCCTGGCCCGCTTCGACGTCGCCGAGCGGCGCGAGCTCGAGCGGGTCCTTGACGCCGCCGCGGACGCGGTCGAGGCGTGGGCGCGCGAGGGCACCTCGCGGGCGGCCAACCGCTGGAATACCTGGTCGCTCGGGGAAGATGCGAGCGTGACCGGCGAGCCCGCCGCCGGGGAGACGGAGACGGACGCGGAGGCGGAGCCGCGGATCCGTCGCACGCCGACCGGCTGGCGCAGGCTCCTCCCGCGCGACCGCTCCGGATGAGCCGGAGAGGGGCGGGCGGACGCCCGGCATCGCCGGCGCCCCTCCAGGTCGAACGCCCGCTCGCCATCGACCTCTCGGCCCTGGTCCCGCTCCTCGCCGGGACCGGGGAGGTACGCGCCCTGGCCGAGCGCCTCGCCCTCGCCGCCTCGGGTCGGGCGGGTGCGGACCTGCGGCACGTGACCTACGCCGCCGTGCCGCACGGAGCCAAGAGCGCGCTCGCCGCGGCGCTGGCGGCGGCGAGCGGGACGCGCCTCGCCTGGATCGCCCGCGACGCGGAGATCGGCGACCGCGTCGCCGAGGAGCTGGTGGCCTGGTTCGGCGACCCGGCCGCGATCGTCGTGCTCGAGCCGCGCACCGCGCTCCCCTACGAGCGGAGCGAGCTGGTCCGCGACGAGACGGCGGCGCGCGTCGCCGCCCTCGCCGCCTGGCGCGCCGGGGCCCGGGGTGGACCGGCCCGCATCCTCGTCACCTCGGTCCAGGCGCTCCTCCAGCGGACGCTCGTCCCGGCCGACCTGCCCGACGAGCCGCTCGTCCTGCGGCCGGGCGTGCGCCTCCCCCAACGGGAGCTGCTGGAGCGCCTCGTGGCGCTCGACTACCGGCCGGTCCTCGAGGTCGGCGGGCGGGGCGAGTTCGCCCGCCGGGGCGGCATCGTCGACCTCTTCCCGCCCGGCCGGCCGCTCCCCGTTCGCGTCGAGGCGTTCGGCGACGAGATCGAGTCGCTGCGGGCCTTCGACCCGGCCGACCAGCGGACGGTCGGGCCGGTCGGCGAGGTGGCGCTCCTGCCGGCGACCGAGTTCCTGTTGCCGCCCGACGGGCTCGCCGGCCTGCGGGCCCGGCTCGGGCCCGCGGTCGACCGGTTCCCCGAGGCGCTGGCGGCCGACCTCGCCCGCGTGGAGGCGTCGGCCGAGGAGGGCGGGCGCGGCGTGGAGCTGGGCGACGCCGCCGAGGTCTGGGCCGGGCATCTCGCCCCGGCGAGCGCGCTCGACCACCTCGGCGAGGCGATCCTCCTGCTCGACGAGCCCGAGGAGGTCCGCGCCGCGGCCGGCTTCCTCTGGTCGCAGGAGGCGGAGCGCCGCGCCGAGCTGGAGCGGGCGGACGAGCTGCCGCGCGACTGGCCGGCCGCCTACCTGGAGCCGCGGGCCTGGAAGCGGCGCCTCCACGAGGCCCGCACGCTCTCCCTCACCTGGGAGTCCGAGGCGCCCGAGGCGCCGCCCGGAGGCAACCCCTTCGGCTGGCACTCGCCGGAGCTCCCGGCCGGGCGGAGCGAGCTGCTCGGCCGGCTCGTCGGCGACTGGCGACGGGAGGGGTCGCGCGTCGTCATCACCTCCGACCAGGCGCCCCGCCTGGCCGAGATCCTGGCCGAGACGGACATCTTCGCCGCCCCCGTCGTCTCCCTCGCCGCCGCGCCCCCGCCGGGGGGCGTGGCGCTCCTGACGCGGAGCCTCCACTCGGGTTTCGCCGGCGGGCCCGACGGGCTCGTCCTCCTCACCGATCACGAGCTCTTCGGGACGGTGCGCGTCCGGCGTCCGCGCGCGCTCCGGCGGGTCGTGCCGCGCGACGTCCTGGAGCGCCTGGCGCCGGGCGACGCGGTCGTCCACGTCGACCACGGCATCGCCCGCTATGAGGGGATGGTCCGCCGCGCCGTCCGCGCCGCCGGCGCCGACGGGCGGAGCGACGCCCTCTCCGCGCCGGCGCCGGAGCGCGACTATCTCGAGCTCGCCTTCGCCGGCACCGACCGGATCTTCCTGCCGGTCGAGCAGATCGGCAGGATCAGCCGCTACGGCGGCGGCCCTCCACCGCCGCTCTCGCACCTCGGCGGCCCCGAGTGGGCCCGCACGAGGGCAAAGGTCAAGAAGGCGGTTACCGACCTCGCCTTGGAGCTCCTCGAGCTCTACGCCGCGCGCGCCGCCGCCCGAGGCCACGCCTTCGCGCCCGACACGCCCTGGCAGGCCGAGCTGGAGGCGTCGTTCCCCTACCAGGAGACGCCCGACCAGCTCCGCGCGGTCGCCGAAGTGAAGGCGGAGATGGAGCTGCCGCGGCCGATGGACCGGCTCGTCGTCGGCGACGTCGGCTACGGCAAGACCGAGGTCGCCCTGCGCGCCGCCTTCAAGGCGATCCAGGATGGCCGCCAGGTGGCGGTCCTCGTCCCGACCACGGTCCTCGCGCAGCAGCACCGGGCCACCTTCGCCGGTCGTCTCGCCCCGTTCCCCATCGACGTCCGCGTCCTCTCGCGCTTCGTGCCGCGCCCGGAGCAGGCGCGGACACTCGACGGCCTCCGCGACGGCGCGGTCGATCTCGTGATCGGGACGCACCGCCTGCTCCAGAAGGACGTCGCCTTCCGCGACCTCGCGCTCGTCATCGTCGACGAGGAGCAGCGTTTCGGGGTCGCCGACAAGGAGCGCCTCAAGCGGCTGCGCCGCGAGGTGGACGTGCTGACCCTCTCGGCCACCCCGATCCCGCGCACGCTCCACCTGGCGCTCGCCGGGATCCGCGACATGAGCGTCATCGAGACCCCGCCGGAGGACCGCCTGCCGATCCAGACACGCGTGGCCGAGGCATCGGCGAGCCTGGTGCGCGACGCGATCCTGCGCGAGCTCGACCGCGGCGGCCAGGGCTTCTTCGTCCACAACCGGGTCGAGACGATCGAGGCCCAGGCCGAGCAGCTCCGTCGCCTGTTGCCGGAGGCGCGGATCGTCGTGGCCCACGGCCAGATGCCGGAGGGGCAGCTCGAGCGGGTCATGCTCGAGTTCGCCGCCGGGGAGCACGACGTCCTCGTCTGCACCACCATCATCGAGTCGGGGCTCGACATCCCCAACGCCAACACCATCGTCATCGACCGCGCCGACGCGCTCGGTCTCGCCCAGCTCTACCAGCTGCGCGGGCGGGTCGGGCGGAGCGACCGGCGCGCCTGGTGCTACCTGCTCTACCGGCGCCGGGACCGGTTGAGCGAGGTGGCGCGGAAGCGGCTCCAGGCGATCTTCGACGCCTCGGAGCTGGGTGCCGGATTCCAGATCGCCCTGGCCGACCTGGAGATCCGCGGCGCCGGCAACATCCTGGGCGCCGAGCAGCACGGCCACCTGGCGGCGGTCGGCTTCGACCTCTACACGCGCCTGCTGGCCGAGGCGGTCGAGGAGCAAAAGGCCTCGCTCGAGGGGCGTCCGGCGCCGGCGCCGCGGATCGCGGCCACGATCGACCTGCCGGTCGACGCGCACCTGCCCGACGACTACGTCCCCGACGAGGCCCAGAAGCTGGAGCTCTACCGGCGCCTGGCGCGGGCCGACTCGGAGGCGGCGCTGGCGACGATCGGCGCCGAGCTGGCCGACCGCTTCGGGCCCCTGCCGCCGCCGGTCGAGCGGCTCCTCGACGTCGTCCGCCTCCGGCTCGCCGCCGAGGCGATCGGCCTGGCCGCCCTCGCCGTCGAGGACGGCACGCTCGTCGTCCGCCTGGGGCAGCTTCCGCGCTCCGCGGCGGTGCGGGCGCTGGGTGGCTACGGGCCGCCGGGGGCGGCGGCGTTGCGCGGCGTCTCCCCGGGGAGCATCTCGGTCGGCACGCACCAGGTGCGGATCCGCCTGGCGCGCGGCCGTCCGAGCGCCTGGGAGATCGCCCGCGAGGTCGTGGCGCGCCTGGCGGCGGTCGCTGCCTGACGCCGGGTCAGGGCGCCGGCGGGATCGCCGCGGCGGCCGCCACGAAGGCGCGCCAGGCGGCGCGCTCACGCTCGCGCTCTTCGGCCGGCAGCCGGGGAGCCACGCTGCGCGCCGGGCGGACGCGCGCCACGATCTCCTGCGGGGAGGTGAAGAGTCCCGCCCCGAGGGCGGCGAGAGCGGCTGCGCCGAGGGCGGTCGACTCCTCCGTCGTTGCCAGCTCGAGCGGGATGCCGAGCAGGTCCGCCTGGCGCTGCACGAGGTAGCGGTTGGCGGTCAGGCCGCCGTCGACGCGGAGGGCGGCCGGCGGGGCGGGGAGCGCCGCGGCCATCGCCTCCACCACGTCGGCGACGCGGTGGGCGATCCCGTCGAGCGCCGCCCGCGCCACGTGGGCGCGATTCGCTCCCGGGGTGAGGCCGGCGATGACGCCGCGCGCCTCGGGGCGCCACCAGGGAGCGCCGAGCCCGACGAGCGCGGGGAGCACCCGGACCCCGACCGTGCCGT
>MGMJ01000062.1:13116-21577 GCA_001794945.1 Chloroflexi bacterium GWC2_73_18 | reverse complement strand
CGCCTCGGTGTCGGCCGGGTCGGCGTACAGGCCTAGGCCGTCGCGCAGCCAGTCGAGGAGCGTGCCGGCGGCGAAGACGCCGCCGTCGAAGGCGTGGTCGGTCCGCCCCCCGATCGTCCAGGCGATGGTGGCGAGGAGCCCCTCGGGGGCCGGCGGCGTCACCGGTCCGGCGTTGGCCAGGACGAAGACGCCGGTCCCGTAGGTCGCCTTGAGGGTGCCGGGTGCGAAGCAGCCGTGGCCGGCCAGCGCCGCCTGCTGGTCGCAGACCATCGCCCGGAGCGGGAGCGCGCCGCCCCACGCGGCGTGACGCAGTTCACCGAGATTGCCTGCCGTCTCCCCGACCGCGGGGAGCGTCTCGGGCGGGACGCTGAAGAGCCCGGCCAGCTCGGGGTCCCAGCGACGCTCCCGCAGCTCGAGGAGCTGGGTTCGCGAGGCGGTCGACGTGTCGGTGCGGGCCTCGCCCCCCAGGCGCGCGGTGAGGAAGGCATCCACCGTCCCGAGGCGGAGCCGCCCGGCGCGGGCGGCCGCGGCAACCTCGGGCACCTCTTCCAGGAGCCAGGCCATCTTGCCGGCCGAAAAGTAGGGGTCGAGCGGCAGGCCGGTCCGCTCGCGCACCCAGGGGTCGTGGCCGGCGGCGCGCAGGCGTTCGATGATCGGGGCGCTGCGCTTGCACTGCCAGACGACCGCGGGCGCCAGGGGCTCGCCCGTGCGGGCGTCCCAGGCGACGCCCGTCTCGCCCTGGTTGTCGAGCCCCACCGCCGCGATGCGCGCCGGCCCGCCGACCGCGGCGAGGACCTCGGCGACGGTGGCCACCACCGACGCGAGGATCTCCCGCGGGTCCTGCTCCACCCAGCCGGGTCGCGGATGGACGACGCCGAGGCGGCGGGTGGCCCAGGCGAGCGGGCGGAGATCCGCGTCGTAGGCGACGGCGCGCGTCGAGCTCGTCCCCTGGTCGATGGCGAGGAGGAGGTCGCCCATCAGGCGGGCTCCGCGGCCTCCGCCGGTCTCGCCGGTCCCGTCAGCTCGCGCTCGAGGTTGCGCACCAGCTCGGCGACCTGGCGGCGGAGCGCGTCGCGCAGGAGCGGCACCCCGAAGACGGCGAGGCGGCCGGTCAGCTGGAGCGTGGCGCTGTAGTCGACCCGCGTGGCGCCTCCCTCGGTCGCGGCCAGGTCGACCGGGATCGAGGCGACGAAGCCGCCAGCCAGGCCGAGCGGCCGGCCGGTCAGTTCGAGCCGGACGTGCCCGTCGGGCTCGAGGTCGAGGAGGCGTGCCGTGACCTGCGCCCGGACGGTCACGAACCCGATCTTCGCAGCCAGGACCCCGTCGAAGGTCTTCTCGCCGGCGGCCCGCAGCGACTCGCAGCCGGGGAGGATCCGCCGGAGCGCGTCGACGTCGAAGAGGAGCGCCCAGACGCGCGCCGGTGGGGCCCGGAGGGTGACGGTGTCGGCGAGGAGTGGCCCGCTCATGTGGCGGTCGGCGTCATGGCGAAGGCGCGTGCCAGGCGGCGTCCGAGCGCCAGTCCCGCTGCCAGCGAGGCGCGGTGGTCGATCTCCGGCTCGGTACAGGTCCCGGCCGCATGGACGCCGGGCAGGGGGGTCGCCCCCTCCGCGTCCACCGGGACGGCGATCCCCGGTCGGGCGTCGACGAGCCCGGCGGCGCGGACCAGGAAGGCGCTCGGCAGGAGCCGATCGGCGAGGACGAGCGTGTCGGCGACGAACCACCGGCCGCCGAGCCGGACCGCCTCCAGCCTGCGCTCGCCGCGCAGCGCGGCCAGCGCGTCACCGGACGGGACGCGAGCTATGATCCGCGTCCCGGCGGCTTCGAGGCGCGCGGCGGTCGCGTCCGCGTAGCGACCGGCTCCCGCAAGGACGGCCGACCGGCCGGGGTGGAGTCCCCGGTCGAGCGCGCCGTGGACGAGGTCGGCGGTCAGCACGCCGCTGGGGCGTGGTCCGTCGATCGGGCGGTGCTCGCACGGGGCGACGTAGCCGCCGGTCGCCAGGACGACGCGATGCGCCGGCGCCTCCCACGAGCCGGCGTCGTCCTGGACGAGGACGGCCGGCCCGTCGTCACGTCGCAGCAGGCCGACGGCGGTGCCCCGTGCGAAGGCCGCCGGCCCGCCGGCCGTCGATCCGGCCACCACGGCCCTGCCGAAGCGCTCGACGGCTTCGCGCTCGGCCGGGTGGAGCACGGTGGGACAACCGCGGAACGTGCCACCTGGCCGTTCGCGTTCGATCACCAGCAGCGACGCCGGACCGGCGCGTTCTCCGGCAGCGCCATCCAGGAACCCGAGCGCCGTCCCGATCCCCGCCAGGCCGGCGCCGACGACGACGAGGTCCCAGCGGCCGCCGGGCGGCGCCGGGGGAGCGCCCGTCTCCCGCGGACCGCGCCGGGGCCGCCCCGCGTCGGCCGCGGCGCCGGCCAGCTGCCCGGTGAAGACCCACGAGCCGGCGCGGTGCTTCAGGACGCGCTCGATCGGAAGCCCGCGCGCGTCCGCGACCTGCACCGCTACCTCGACCGCGCAGAGGTTGCCTTGGCAGTCGCCGAAGCCCGCTCCGCAGCGCCGCTTCAGGGCGTCGAGGGTCGGTGGTGTCTCCGGGCTCGCCAGCGCGGCGGCGACCTCCCCCCGGCTGACGGAGCGGCAGAGGCAGGCGATGGGACCCGGTTCCTCCGAGAAGAGCGGAACCGGCGGTGCCACCACGTACCGCGCCGACCGGTGCCAGCCGCGGGCACCCGCGACCCGGGCCACCACGTGCTCGGCGATCGCCGGGGCGGCGCTGAGCCCGGTCGAACGGATGCCGGCGACGATGAAGAGGCGCTCGCCCGCGGTCGACGGGCGCAGGATGTAGTCGCCCGCGCTCGAAACGGCGCGCAGCCCGGCGAAGGAGCGGATCGGCACCGTCTCCGCGATCGCCGGCACCATCGCCGAGCAGGCGGCCAGGATCCGCTCGCGGCCGGCCCGGTCGGTGCTCCGGTCCTCCTTGTCCTGGCCGTCCTCGGCGGTCGGGCCCAGCAGCAGGCCGCCGAAGACGATCGGGGTCAGCAGCATCCCCTTGCCCATCGGGCCCGGGAGCGGCAGCACGATGCGATCGATGCCGAACGTCTCCTCGCTGACCAGGAACTGGCCCTTGCGCGGCGTCTGCCAGAAGCTGGCGTCGTCGGCCAGGCGAGCCACCTCGTCCGACCAGAGCCCCGCACAGAGGAAGACCTGGTCGGCCCGGTAGGCGGCGCCGTCGTCCAGGCGGACCGTCACGCCGCCCGCGTCCACCTCGAGCCCGGTCGCCGCGGCGCCGAGATGGAGCCGCGCACCGCTGGCGAAGGCCGACGCGGCCAGGGCGCGGGTCAGCCAGAACGGGTCGGTGACCGCCTCGTCGGGGATCGACATGGCGCCGACCGCCGCTTCGGTCACCCAGGGCGCGGTCGCCCGCAGCTCCTCGCGCCCGAGCAACTCGGTGCGCACCCCGAACGCCGTCGCCCGCGGGGCGAACCCGTCGCGCAGGCGGGCCATCTCCGCAGCGCTCCGCGCCAGCATGAGCGCCCCGACGGCGAGGTAGGGGAGCGCCAGCCCCTCGACGAGCTCGGGCCAGAGCGCCGCCGCCCGGCGCAGCATCGCCGCCTCGATCGAGCCGGGACGCGCGTCGAAACCGGTGTGGACGATGGCGCTGTTCGCCTTGCTCGTCCCCTCGCAGAGGTCGGGCTCGCGCTCGACCAGGACCGCCTCCACGTCATGGCGCGCCAGTTCGCGCAGCACGGCACAGCCGACGACGCCGCCACCGACGACGAGCGCCCCGACGCGCGGCGCGCCGCTCACAGCCGCAGCTCGGTCACGAAGCGGCTGCGGTCGCCGCGGTAGAGATCGCGGGCATACTCGACCCGCCGCCCCGCGGCGTCCCAGGAGGTCCGCTCCACGAGCATGAGGGGGCTGCCCGGAGCGACGTCCAGCAGCTCGCCCTCGAGCGGTTCCGCGGCGACCGGCTCGAGCGACTGGATCGCCCGCACCGGTCGGGCGCCGTAGCGCTCGGCCATCAGCCGGTAGATCGAGCGCCCGGCGAGGTCGAGCGCGATCAGGCCGGGGACGATCCGCGCCGGGAAGAGCGACGTCTCCAGGGCGACCGGCAGGCCGTCGCCCAGGCGGAGGCGGACGACACGGTAGAGCGGCTCGCCGACGTGCAGACCGAGCGCCTCAGCCCAGGCGCGGGTGGCGACCAGCTCCGCGCTGCTGATGAGCTGCGAGGTCGGGAAGACGCCCTGCCCGATCATCTGCTCGAAGAAGCCCTGCAGCAGGGTGGCGTTCTGCACCAGCTTGCGCCGCGCGACGAAGGTGCCCCGGCCCTGCTGGCGTTCGACGAGACCCCGGTGCTCGAGGCGGCCGAGTGCCTGGCGCACGGTCATCCGGCTGACGCCCATCTGCTCGGCCAGCTGTCGCTCCGTCGGGATCTGCGCGCCGGGCTCCAGCTCGCCCGAGCCGATCCGCTGGGTCAGCTCGTCCTCGATCTGGAGATAGAGGGGCAGGCCGCGGCGCGCGCGCGGGTCGCCCAGGGCCAGGGCCTCGACCATGGGTGCGATTGTATAGACCAATCGCCCGCGGTCAAGAGCAACGTCCCCTGCGTGGGGCGCGGCGTCGGCCCGGCTGAGCAGATCCACTTCGGCCTCCGGTCCGGGACACCCGCCGCCCGGATCGGCGCCACGTCCGCCGAGAACCTTTACGAGATCCTCCACCGGATTCCCGTCGCAGTGGCGTTAGCCGCGATCCCGCCACCGGGATGGCCTCTCCGGGGCGCCGGCCGGGAGATCGGCCCCCGCCGCCGAGCGTGCCGCCGAGCGTGGCGGCGAGCGTGGCGGCGGGCGAATGACGCCCGGCACCGCGGCGGATCGGGCCGGCTCCGACGTAGCGCTCGCCTGGCCGGAATCTGGTCGTATCCGGGCGACCCGCCGCGGTTAACGCCCACCTGGCTGGAATCCGGCAACGCGAGGGCCGTGGATGGCCGCCGTCGCTCCCTGCCAGCCGCGCCCGCGCGCGCCTAGTTCTTGTCGGTCATGCGGATGCCGCCGAAGCGCCCCACGATCTCGTCGTCCGCCTGGTCGGCCGTCCGCAGCACCGACATCACCGAGGCCTTCAGCTGGTCCCTGGTGGCCGTCGAGGCCACGATCGTGTGCTCGAAGAAGACGTCGCCGTCCGAGTCGACGCCGAACGCCCCGAAGCGGACGTCGTCGTTGCGCCGCAGGAGATCGTGGCAGAGCTCCTGCGTCAGCTCGGCGCCGGTCACGATCCAGGAGCGCGTGGTGGCCGAGGCGTCGTCGTCGCCCCAGGCGGAGACCCAGGCCTGGACCCAGACCGAGCCGTAGGTGATGCCGAAGCCGGGCTGATCCTCGCGGACCTGCACCAGCTCGCCGAAGAGCTCGCGCATCATCGGCAGGATCCGCTCGTAGGCGGCCTTCTGGGCCTCGGTCTTGAACTCCACGGTTCGACCTCCCTGCTCCCGGCGACCGATCAGGCGGGTGCCGGCTCGACCACGATTCCTTCATCTGTCACCCGCACGACGGCGACTGCGGGCGCCGCCGTCTCCTCCCGAGAGGGTAACTGGCGCAGGATCTCGGGCGTCAGCCGCTCGTCGAGGAGCCGCTCCCAGCCGCGAGCGTCGAGGCCCTCCGACCGCCGGGTCGCCAACCAGTCGACCAGGCTCTCGTCCCAGCGCAGTTCGACCCCCTCCTCCCGGAAGCGGACGGCGAGGCGTTCCAGGAGCTGTTCGCGCAGCCAGCCCCGCGAGCCCTCGCCGATCGCCCCGACGCTGGAGCAGACGAGGTCGCACTGCCCGACCAGCTCGCGGCCGAGCGCTCGCTCCGCCAGGTCCCGAGCCGCCCGTTCGGCCGCGTCTGCCCCCTGGCCCGTCGTGCCGAAGCCGATCGGCCGCTGCGCCGCCTCCTCGCCGGCCGACGTCAGCACCACGACCGTGTCGGAGAGGTAGACCCGTCGGCCCGCGCCGTCGGTCAGGTAGCCGGCGCCGAGCGCGGCGGCGAGGACGGTGCGCACCTCCGGGGCGCAGCGATCGACGTCGCTCCCGAGCAGCACCGACCAGGGCATCTGGGCGAGGCGGTGGATCGGCAGCGCGTCCGAGTAGCCGACGTAGCCGGGCGGCGAGCCGAGCAGCATCGCCACGTCGTGAGGCTGGGTCATCCGCCCGAAGTCGATGGGGACGACCCGCTCGGCGGCGCCGAAGAGCGCGGCGGCGATCGCCTCGGCAAGGGCCACGCCCTGCCGCGCCGCCTCGCCGATCAGCAGGACGACCGCGTTCGGCCGCTCCAGGCGGACGTCGAGCCCGCGAGAGGTGACGGCCAGTCGCTCGACCAGGCGGGCCGCGCTCGCGGCGTCGACGATGGCGCGCCGCTCGAGCTCCCGGCGGAGTCCCGTCAGCCGTTCCTCGACCATCGGCGGCATGCCGACCATCCGCTGCACCAGCAGCTCGGCGTCGGCGCGCTCGACGCGTGGTTGCTCGTGGGCGATGGCATACGCGACGCACTGCTCGAGCAGGTCGACCGCCTTGTCGGGGAAGTGGCGGTTGGGCAGGTACTGGCTGGCGAAGTCGACCAGCCAGCGGAGCAGCCCGTCGTCCACCTCGACGCCGCGGGCGCGCGCCAGGTCGTCGCGGATCGCGGTCAGGATCGCCCGCGTCTCCTCGACGTCCGGCTCCTGGATGCGGATCGGCTGGAAGCGCCGCTCGAGCGCCGTGTCCGCCTCGATGTAGCGGCGGTACTCGTCGTCGGTGGTGGCCGCGATGCAGGCGATCTCGCCGCGGGCGAGCGACGGCTTGAGGAGGCTCGCCACGTCGCCCGAGCCGGGGATCCCCCCGGCCCCCACCACGGAGTGGATCTCGTCGACGAAGAGGATGATCCCGTCCTGTGCCGCCTCGGCGAGGAGCGCCTTCATCCGCTCCTCCAGCTCCCCGACGCGGCCGGCGCCGGCCACCAGGGTGGAGGGTTGCAGGGCGATCACCCGCGCGCCGCGGAGCGGCCGCGGGACCTGCCCGGCGACGATCCGCTGGGCGAGGCCCTCCACGATCGCCGTCTTGCCGACGCCGGCGGGGCCGACGAGCGCCGGGTTGCGCTTGGTGCGGCGACAGAGCGTCTCCATGACCAGCTCGGTCTCGGTCTCCCGGCCGATGATCGGCCAGAGCGCTCCCTCCGACGCCTGGCGGGTCAGGTCGCGGCCGAAACGCTCCAGCGTCGGCGTGGCACGGACCGCGCGCGGCTGCCAGCTCAGGGGAGCGTCCGAGGGCTCCGGTGTGGACGTGCGGGTCGTCGGGGTCGCGGCGCCCGGTCCCACCGGCGTCTCCCTGGGAACGGCGCCGTTCTCGACGGTCGCGTAGCCGGCCGCGGCGAGGACCACGACCGCCAGGTCCTGCTCGGAGGCGACCGCTCGCCCGCGGGCGCCGGCATGGCGCAGCGCCCGCTCGAGCACGGCCTGCTCCTCGAGCGCCGGCCCGGTCTCGCCGTGCCGCAGCGCCTTGTCGAGGTAGGGACGCAGGTCGGCCACGCGGATCCCCTGGACCATCGCCTCGGCCATCGCGCCGTGCCGGGCGACCAGGGCGGCCAGCCAGTGGCGGACGCCGAGTCGTTCGCTGCCGGCGTCGCGCTGCTTCGCGAGCGCCGCGTCGACGAGCCGGCGGGCACCCTCGGTCAGCTTGTCCGAGGCGTCCGACGCGGAGGTCGATGCGGCGTCGCTGGTCACTGCGGGCGATTGTACGGGGCCGCGACGGGGACGCAGAACGCTGGCGCGACTGCGGTAGACTGGCCCCGTTCCGGCCGGCCGGCGCTGGCCGAGGGCCACCACCCCGTCACGCGAGGGAGCCGTTCCCGATGTCCGCCGACGACCTGCGCGCCCTGATCCGCGAGGTCCCCGACTTCCCCAAGCCCGGCATCCTCTTCTACGACATCACCACGCTGCTCAAGGTGCCGTCCGCGTTCCGGGAGGCGATCGACCTGCTCGTGGCACCCTACGTCGACAGGCGCATCGACGTGGTGGTGGGCATGGAGTCGCGCGGCTTCATCTTCTCGGCGCCGATGGCCTACCGGCTGGGGGCCGGCTTCGTCCCCGTGCGCAAGCTGGGCAAGCTGCCGGCCGAGACGGTCAGCATCGAGTACGCCCTCGAGTACGGCTCGAACACCCTCGAGATCCATAAGGACGCGATCCGGAAGGGTCAGCGCGTCCTGGTGGTGGACGATCTGCTCGCCACCGGCGGCACGGTGAGCGGCACGATCGAGCTGGTCCGGCGGCTGGAGGGCGAGGTGGTCGGGCTCGCCTTCCTGGTCGAGCTGCTCTTCCTGCACGGCCGCGAGCGGCTCAAGGGCTACGATGTCCGCAGCGTGATCCAGTACTGAGCGGCCGGCCGACCGCGTCAGCTGCAGCGCGCTTCACGAGGCGTCCCGTGCCCGACCCGACACCCCCGCCCGAGCGCCCCACCGCTCC
>MGMJ01000062.1:200-13093 GCA_001794945.1 Chloroflexi bacterium GWC2_73_18 | reverse complement strand
CCAGCCTCTTCGGGGCGGCCGAAGCGCTCCAGCGTGGCGCGGTCGCCGCCCGCGAGGAGCTGCTCGCGATGGGCGCAGTGGGTCCCCTCCCGGATCGACCGGCCGGGATCGTCGGCGGCGCGCCCGACCGCTGGGCCGCCGTCAGCCGCCTCCACGCCGACGTCGCCAACACCTTCCGCAGCCCCTACCGCTTCGCGGGGGACCGCCTCTACCTGGTCGACCAGCGCCGCCTCCCCGACGAGCTGGTCGAGGTCGCCTGCGAGACCGGGGCCGAGGTCGCCGGGGCGATCCGCGACATGGTGATCCGCGGCGCGCCGGCGCTCGGGCAGGCCGCCGCCTACGGCCTCGTCCTGACGGCCAACCGGGCGCGTACGTCGAAGCCCTACGCGCGGGCGGCGATGTTGCGCGGCACCGGCAACGCGCTGATGAGCGCGCGCCCGACGGCGATCAACGTCCGCTGGGCGGTCGAGCGGATGTTCGCCCGCTGGGAGTCGGTGGGGGAGCGCGCCGAAGGCGACGTCATCGCCGACGCGCTCCGCGCCGAGGCCGACGCGATCGCCACGGAGGCGCTGCTCGAACATGCCGAGTTGGTCCGGCACGGAGCGGGGCTGCTGCCGGCGCCCGAGGCGCTCGAGGGGCGGCCGCTCCAGTTGCTGACCCACTGCAACACGGGGCCGCTCGCCTGCGGGCAGATCGGCACGGCCCTGGGCGTGGTCCAGCGGCTCCACGCCGACGGCCGCCCGGTCCACGTCTGGGTGGACGAGACGCGGCCGTACCTTCAGGGCGCGCGTCTCACCGCCTGGGAGCTGGCGCAGGCGGGCGTCCCCCACACGCTCGCCCCGGACGTCGCCGCCGGCTGGCTGATGAGCGAGGGGAAGGTCGACGCGATCCTCGTCGGCGCCGACCG
Organism: Chloroflexi bacterium GWC2_73_18; assembly: GCA_001794945.1. Taxonomy (GTDB): domain Bacteria; phylum Chloroflexota; class Limnocylindria; order Limnocylindrales; family CSP1-4; genus GWC2-73-18. Next base: position 12,186 of record MGMJ01000062.1, on the reverse strand, counting down.
GATCGCCGCCAACGGGGACACCGCCAACAAGACCGGCACCTACCCGCTCGCCGTCCTGGCCGCACGGCACGCCGTCCCCTTCTACGTCTGCGCCCCGACCTCGTCGGTCTCGCTGGCGACGGCGGACGGCGCCGCCATCCCGATCGAGCAGCGTGCGGCCAGCGAGGTGACGGAGTTCCGCGGCACGCCGATCGCTCCCCGCGGCAGCGCCGCGGTCAACCCGGCCTTCGACGTGACGCCGGCCGAGCTGATCACCGCCATCGTCACCGAGGAGGGCGTGCTGCGCCCGCCGTACGCGGAGCCGCTCGCCGCCGCGGTCGCCGCCGCCCAGGCGCGCCGCCCTCCGCCGCCCGCGCCGCCCGCAGCGGCCGAGCCGCCCGCAGCCGTCGAGCCGGCCGCCCGCACGGGATGAGCGAGCCCGCCCCTCCGGCGACGGAGTCCCGCATCGAGGCGGCGCGCGCCCGCGCGGCCCGGGAACGGGCGCGGCAGGGCCTGCCGGAGCGTGCCGAGGCGGCGCTCGGGGTGATCGGGGGGTCGGGGCTCTACGCCATCGATGGGCTCGAGGACGTCGTCGAGGCGCTCCCCGGGACGCCCTTCGGTCCGCCGTCGGACCCGATCGTCGTCGGGACGCTCAGCGGGAGGCGCGTCGCCTTCCTGGCGCGGCACGGTCGGGGACACCGCTTCCTCCCGTCGGAGGTGCCGTACCGCGCCAACCTGTGGGCGCTCCGTCTCCTCGGCGTCGAACGGGTCCTCGCGGTGAGCGCCGTCGGCTCGCTGCGCGAGGGGATCGCCCCGCGCGACGCCTGCATCCCCGACCAGCTGATCGACCGGACCAGCGGGCGACCCTCCACCTTCTTCGGCGAGGGGATCGCCGCCCACGTCGGCATCGCCGACCCGTACTGCCCTGACCTCTCGGTCCGTGTCGTCGGGCTGGCCGAGAGCGTCTTCGGCGCGGCGGGTGACGGGCGGAGCGTCCACGCCGGCGGGACCTACGTCTGCATCGGGGGTCCGCAGTTCTCGACCCGCGCCGAGTCGGCCGTCCACCGGGCCTGGGGTGCCGACGTCGTCGGCATGACCGGGGCGCCCGAGGCCAAGCTGGCGCGCGAGGCCGAGCTCTGTTATGCCACGCTCGCCTTCGCCACCGACTACGACGTCTGGCGCGAGGGCGCCGAACCGGTGAGCGTCGAGCAGGTGATCTCCAACCTGGCGGTCAACGTGTCGGCCGCCCGGGAGGTGATCCGCCGGCTGGCCGCGCTCCCTCCCTGGCCGCGCGATCGCTGCCCCTGCCCGACCGCGCTCGCCGGCGCGATCATGACCGCGCCCGGCGCCCGACCGCCGGCGCGCCTCGCCGAGCTCGCCCTCCTCCTCGGGAAAGGCGGAGGCGAGCCGATGGCGGAGGAGACGCGCTGATGGCGGCGCGCGCGGGCTCCTTCGAGCCGGCCGGCTTCGAGGGCCGGCGCGTGACGCTGCGGACCACCACGGACCGGCAGCTGCTGCGCGCCTTCCTGGAGCGCGACCGCCTCTACGCCGCGTACGCGCTCTGCAACCTCGAGGAGCGGGAGTTCGGGCGGACGCGCTGGTCGGTCGCCTTCAACGGGGAGGCGCCGCTGGCGGTCGCCATGGAGTACGCCGGCCCTGCCCCGCAGCCGCTCTTCCTGCTCGGGGACGCCACGGCCACCGGGACACTGCTGCGCGACCTGGTCCGGCCGCGCCACGCCTACCTGGACGTCCTCCGCGAGGCGCTGCCGGCGGTGGAGGACCACTACCGGCTCGAGCCCGGACCGCCGATGGTCCGCATGTGGGTGGATCGGACGACATTCCGTCCGTACCCCGCCGAGGTTCACCGTCTCGGCCCGGGCGAGGTCGGCGACCTCAACCGGCTCTACGAGCTCGGCTTCACCGCGTGGCTCCCATCGCAGGCGATCGGCGAGGGCGTCTACTACGGGCTGCGTGTCAACGGCCGGCTCGTGGCCGCGGCCGGCACCCATGTCATCAGCACCGCGGCGCGCCTGGCCGCCGTCGGCAACGTCATGACCGCCGAGCCGTACCGGGGCCGCGGCTACGCCAAGGCGACGACGACGGCGGTGACCGAGGAGCTCCTGCGCTACTGCGACCAGGCCGTCCTCAACGTCCGCTCCGACAACTCGTCCGCGCTCGCCGCCTACGCCGCCATCGGCTATCGCGAGCACGTCCGCTTCGAGCAGCGCGTCGCCCACCGTCGGGGCTCACCCTGGGATGGCATCATGGAGCCGCTGCGCCGGCTGATCGGCGAGCCCCGACAGGAGACCTGACGCCGATGAAGGCCGCGCCGCCCGCCCACGACGTCACCGATCTCGGTCTCTCTTCCGAGGGCGTCCGGCGGATCGCCTGGGCCGAACGGGAGATGCCGGTCCTGCGCCTGATCCGGGAGCGCTTCGTCGCGGAACGCCCGCTGGCCGGGCTGCGGATCGGCGCCTGCCTCCACGTCACCACCGAGACGGCCAACCTGGTCCGTACGCTCCAGGCGGGCGGCGCCGACGTCGTCCTCTGCGGTTCGAACCCGCTCTCCACCCAGGACGACGTGGCGGCGGCGCTCGTCGCGGAGCACGGGATCGCCGTCTTCGCCCGTCACGGCGAGGACCGCGACACGTACTACCGGCACATCGACGCGGTGCTGGACCACCACCCCGCCATCACCATGGACGACGGCGCCGACCTCGTCTCGCGCCTCCACACCGAGCGGGTCGGGCAGCTCGCGGAGATCTGGGCCGGGACGGAGGAGACGACGACCGGGGTGATCCGCCTCCGCGCCATGGCCGCCGACGGGGCCCTCCGGTTCCCCATCGTGGCCGTCAACGAGGCGCAGACGAAGCACCTCTTCGACAACCGCTACGGGACCGGGCAGTCGACGGTCGACGCGATCATGCGCGCCACCAACATCCTGCTCGCCGGGCGGCGCGTCGTCGTCGCCGGCTACGGCTGGGTCGGACGGGGAGTGGCCTCACGTTTCCGGGGACTCGGTTCGCACGTCGCGGTGGTCGAGGTCGACCCGATCCGCGCGCTGGAGGCGCTGATGGACGGTTTCGCCGTCATGCCGGCGGCCGAGGCGGCGCCCTGGGGCGAGCTCTTCGTGACCGCGACCGGCAACGTCAACGTCTTCCGCGGCGAGCACTTCGCGGCGATGCGCGACGGGGCGATCCTGGCCAACGCCGGCCACTTCGACGTGGAGCTCGACCTGCGCGCCCTGCGCGAGCTGGCGGGCGGGCGGGAGCGCGAGGTGCGGGCCAACGTCCGCGAGTTCGAGATCGACGGCAAGCGCCTCGAGGTGATCGCCGAGGGGCGGCTGGTCAACCTCGGGGCGGCCGAGGGCCACCCCGCGGCGGTGATGGACATGAGCTTCGCCGACCAGGCCCTGGCCGCAGAGTGGGTGGCGCGGAACCACGCCTCGCTCGAGCGGCGCGTCTACACCGTCCCCGAGGAGATCGACCGCCAGGTGGCGCGCCTCAAGCTCGAGGCGCTGGGCGTCCGCCTCGAGGCCATGACGGAGGAGCAGGCTCGCTACGTCACCTCCTGGCGCGAAGGGACGTAGCCCGCACGTCAGGACGAACGTGTCGTCCCGGGCGGTCGACACGATCGAGTCATCGCTCGCCGTCGCGGTCGCGGTCGCGCCGCTCGGGGAGGGCGAGGGCGCCGCCGGCCGCGCTAACAGGCCCGCGTAGATGATCGTCGCCGCGGCGATGATGACGCCGCTGGCTGCGAACGCTGCCCTCTGCCCGCGACCCGTGGTCGCGGAGATGGCGCGAAGCCGGGCAGGCAGAGACTCTCGGCCGCGTGGACCCAGATCCGAGCCGTCCTGATCGGTCACTGGACTACCCTCTTGGTCGCTCCAACGACGCGTCGGCGTTCCGGGTCATCCACTCCGCAGGCGTTCGGCGACCGTGACACGCGCGGTCTGACCCCCCCAGTATCGCCGGTTCCGTCGCCGGTTACGGGAGGTCGGGCGGGAAGCGGCGGGGCGCGAGCGGCGCCGTCCGGTGACAGGTCGGACCGGGATCCACGTCAGGCGAGCCGCGCGCCCCACAGGCGCGTGCCGCGCAGGTCGACCCAGAGGAGGCCGGGGGCGGAGGGTGCGGGCGCCTCCCCCGCGAGCGCGCGGAGCCACCGGTCGCCCGCGACCGGGAAGCGTGCGCGGAAGAAGGCGCGATGGTCCCGGACGAGGGCGCGGTTCCGCTTCGTCGCCCGCACGACTCAGAGCCCGACCACGGTGGGCGGCTCGCTCCGGATGTCGCGGCCGCGGTCGAGCTCGCGCGCCCGGGCGGCCACCTTCCGGTCGAGGCCGCGCGACGCCTCGCCGACGTCGGCGAACCAGGTCCAGATCTCGGCCACGACGGCGACCCGGAGCGTCCGGTGGAGGAGCCGCACGTCGATCGACCGCTCGCCTCGTTCCAGCGGGGCTTCCGGGAGAACGCGCCATGGCCCGGGTTCGGCCGCCCGCAAGACCAGCTCCTGGATCGCGAGGTGAGCAGCGTCGCGCGGCGGATCCGCTCCGGGGACCGCCTCGAGGCCGGCGTAGAGCCGCTGCCCCACGGCCTGCGCGAGGCGGGCGATCGCGGCCAGGGAGAACGAGGCTCCCAGGCCACGCTCGAACTCGCTGACCGAGCTCTGAGCGAGGCCCGCTCGGCCCGCCGCGTCGCTCTGACGGAGGCCGCGAGCTCGTCGCGCTGCGCGGACGGCGGCGCCCAACCTGCGGGCAACGGACGTGGCGCTTGCCTCCGCCGAAACCTGCCCGGGCGTCCGGCGGCCACGGGCCCTCACGCGAGCCGGCATATCGGTACTAGTGTTGCCGGCCACGCTTGTCCGCGGCTTACCTGCCGCTTGTTCCCCACTCGGTCACTGCCCGGGACCATCACGGACGGCGCCGGCGGGTCACGAAGGACGGCGAGTTCAGCCGGAGGCCAGCCGCAGACCCGACAGGCGCTGACGAGAGCTGACATGAGGTTCAGGCGCCCGCGGCTGCGGTGCCAAACCTGGCCGGCAACGGTACTACTGAAACGGGGCGCCGAGGCACCGCCGCGCATGCGCCGCCGCACCGCCGCGCATCCGCCCGCACCCGGCGCCTGGCCGCTGCGGGACCACGTCCCCCGACGATCCCCGGTGCGGGCCGGGACCTCTGCCCTTCCCGGTGCTAGGCTACGGCGCCATGATCAGCATCCTGAACGACGCGCAGTACCTCTTCACGTCGGAGTCGGTGACCGAGGGCCACCCCGACAAGATGTGCGACCAGGTCAGCGACGCGATCCTGGACGCGATCATCGCCGCCGACCCGCACGCGCGCGTCGCCTGCGAGGCGGCGACCACCACCGGCCTCGTGGTCGTGCTCGGCGAGATCAGCACCACCACCTACATCGACATCCAGGCGGTCGTGCGCGAGACGGTCCGCCAGATCGGCTACACCAGGGCCGAGTACGGCTTCGACTACCTGACCTGCGGCACGCTCGTCTCGATCAAGGAGCAGTCGCCCGACATCGCCCAGGGCGTCGACCGGCCGCTGGAGGCGCGCGAGGACCACCTCCCGATCGAGCTCGGCGCCGGCGACCAGGGGATGATGTTCGGCTTCGCCTGCCGCGAGACGCCCGAGCTGATGCCGCTTCCCATCGCCCTCGCCCACCGCCTCGCCCGCCGGCTCGCCGAGGTGCGCAAGAGCGGCCAGCTCCCCTACCTGCGCCCCGACGGCAAGACCCAGGTGACCGTCGAGTACGAGTACGGCGTGCCGAAGCGCGTCCGCACCGCGGTCATCGCGGCCCAGCACGACCCCGACGTGCGGATCGAGCGGCTCCGCTCGGAGATCGTCGAGACGGTGATCCTCCCCACCATCCCGCACGAGCTCCGCCCGACCGACCCGATCATGTACATCAACCCGACCGGCCGCTTCGTCATCGGCGGCCCGATGGGCGACGCCGGCCTGACCGGACGCAAGATCATGGTCGACACCTACGGCGGGATGGCGCGCCACGGCGGCGGTTGCTTCAGCGGCAAGGACCCCACCAAGGTCGATCGCTCCGGCGCCTACGCCGCGCGCTGGATCGCCCGCAACGTCGTCGCCGCGGGGCTGGCCGACCGCTTCGAGCTGGAGGTCGCCTACGGCATCGGCATCGCCCACCCGCTCAGCCTCGCCGTCGAGACGTTCGGCACCGGCAAGATCCCCGACGAGCGGCTCCAGGCGCTCATCGAACGCAACTTCGACCTCCGCCCGGCGTCGATCATCGAGGCGCTCGACCTGTGCCGGCCGATCTACCGGCAGACGGCGGCGTACGGGCACTTCGGGCGGGCCGACCTCGATCTGCCCTGGGAGCGGACCGACAAGGCGGCCGGGCTGGCGGCCGACGCGGGGCTGCCACTGCCGGCCGAGCCGGAGATCGCCGCCGCTTTCGACCCGCCGACGTAGGGCCCGGATCTCAGCCGAAGGCGCGCACCGCCGCCTCGGCGGCGCGCTGGTCCTGCGCCGCGTCGCCGCCGCTCACCCCGACCGCGCCGACGAGCACGCCGTCGCGCTCGAGCGGCATGCCGCCGGCGAAGATGATCGTCCGTCCCCCGGCCACGGTGTGGTATCCGAAGAACTCCGTGCCGGGCTGGGTGATCGGCGCGAGATCCTTCGTCGGCATCCGGTTCACCAGCGCCGTGAACGCCTTGTCCCGCGCGAGCGTGATGCCGGCGAGGTCAGCCCCGTCCATCCGCTCGAAGGCAACCAGCTGGTCACCCGAATCGACGACCGCCACGGTCATCGCGACGCCCATGGCGCGGGCCTCGACCTGGGTGGCGTCGATGACGGACCGTGCCGCCGCCAGCGTCAGGCCGGATGCCTGCGAGGCGGTCGGGCCACGCCACGAGTCGACGTTGTCGAGGGGGAAGCGCGCGCCCACCCGCTCAGGCCTCGGCCGCCGCGGCCGCTTCGGCGAGCGCCCGCGCCTGGCGCGTCTGCCGGCGGTAGATCAGCTGGACGATGAAGAGCGCGCTCAGGCTGATCGTCAGGATCACCGTCCCGATGGCGTTGATCTTGGGCGTCACCGGCGGCCGGTGGATCTGCGAGAAGACGAGGATCGGCAGCGTCGTGTCCTGGCCCTTGACGAAGGAGGCGATGACGTACTCGTCGAAGCTGAAGACGAACGAGAGCAGGTAGCCCGCCAGCATCGCCGGGGCGAGCTGTGGGAGCGTTACCTGGATGAAGGTCCGCCAGGGCGTGGCGAAGAGGTCGTAGGAGGCCTCCACGAGCGTGCGGTCCATCCCGGCCAGGCGGGCCCGCACGAGGACGATGACGATCGCCATGGTGAAGAGGACGTGGGCGCCGATCACCGTGGGGATCCCCAGGTTGAGGACCGGCGCTTCGCCCAGGCTCCCCGGCCAGAGGCTCCCGACCAGCGGGTTGAACCAGTCGAAGGCGTTGACGAAGAAGACGAGCGAAGCGATCCCGATGACGATCCCGGGGATGACGATGGCGATGTACGTCAGCCCGTCGTAGACCGCGCGGAGGGCGGGCGGCACGCGCTGGAGGGCGAGCGCGGCGATCGTCCCGAAGGCGGTCGCCAGGGTCGCCGAGGCGAAGGCGACGATCAGGCTCGTCTGGAGCGCCTTCATGACGAACCTGTCGCCGAACGCCTCGCCGTACCAGCGCAGCGAGAGGCCGCGCAGCTCGCCAGCGAAGTCCCCGGCGTTGAAGCTGAAGAGGATGACGAGGGCGATGGGGACGTAGAGGAAGAGGTAGATCAGCGCGGAGTGTCCGCGGAAGACGGCGCCCACGACCCGCGTGGCGCGGTCGGTCGGGGGTCGCGCGCCGGCGGCCGCCGTCGCCGCAGCGCGGCGCTCCGGGGCGGGTGCCAGGGCGGTCGAGCGGGCCATCTTCAGAGCTGCGAGACCTCGCGCTGGACCCGCCCGCGCGAGGTCAGGAACAGGTAGATCGAGACGGTGATCAGGACGACCATGATGAGGCCGATCGCTGCCGCCGATCCGAACGGCCAGTTGCGTGACTGCAGGAAGAGGTCGACCAGGGCGTTGCCGACGAAGAAGACCTTCCCGCCCCCCAGCATGTTCGGGATGATGTACTCGCCCATCATCGGGATGAAGACGAGCAGGGCTCCGCTGATCAGGCCAGGGGCCGAAAGCGGCAGGGTCACCTGCCGGAAGGTCGCCCAGCGCCCCGCCCCGAGGTCCTTGGACGCCTCGAGCAGCCGCTTATCGAGACGCTCGAGGGAGACGTACAGCGGGAAGACCATCAGCGGCAGGTAGTTGTAGACGATGCCGATCAGGATGGCGAAGTGGGTGTTGAGGAGGACCGGCCTGGGGCTCACCCCGAGGGCGCCCAGGATCGCCGGGATCCCGTTGGCGCCGAGGATGGTGAACCAGGCATAGGTGCGGATCAGGAAGCTGGTCAGGAAGGGGAGCGCGATCAGGATGAGCAGGAGCGTGCGGCGCGACCCGGCCCGCGTCGCCAGGTAGTAGGCGAGCGGGTAGCCGAGGAGCGCACACAGGGCGGTGCTGGCGACCGCCAGGACGAGCGTGTTGACGAAGGCGGCCTGGCGCGTCGGGAGGCGCAGGTAGTTCTCCAGGGTGAGCCCGGGGTGGTACCCGCCGACCGGCGACCGCTCGCCGAAGCTGAATACGATCAGGATCGCCAGCGGCACCAGCAACAGGAGCAGGTACCAGAGGCTGGTCGGGGTCAGGAGCAGGGCGGTGACCGCCCGCCCCCGACCCCGCCCGGGCGCCGCCACCGCCGCGGGACCCTGGACCAACGGGTCCTCAGGCCGACTTGACGCGCGCCCAGAGCTCGGCGCGGTTCTCGTCTGTGAGCGTCACCGCCGCGCCGAATTCGAGCGGCGTGAGCAGCTCCTCCGCTGGGTAGATGATCGGGTTGTTCTTGAAGTCGTCGGGGAGCAGCTCGGTCGCCGCCGAGTCGACCAGCGGGTAGCCGTGGTAGAGGGCATCCTTGGCCGCCACCGCGGGGACCGCCATGTAGTCGACGAAGGCGTAGGCCGCCTCCCGGTGCGGGGCGCTGGCGACGACGGCGTAGAAGTCGGACCAGATCTCGCCGCCCTCCCGCCCGATCACGTACTGGATCGACGGGATCGTCCGGTTGAGCTGCACCGCGTCGCCGGTCCAGGCCATCGCCATGACCGCGTCCCCTGACTTCATGGGCGGCTGGTAGTCACTGGTGATGCCAAAGAGATGCCGCTTCACGTCGAGGAGCAGCTCCTCCGCCTTCTTCAGCTCGGCCGGGTCGACCGAGTTGAAGGAGTAGCCGTAGTACTTGAGGGCGTTCCCGATCGAGGTCAGCTGGTAGTCGTGGATCGTCACCTTGCCGCTGTAGGTGTCTCGGGTCCGATCCCAGAAGTCCTTCCAGGTCGTCATCTCTCCGGTCACGACGTCGGTGTTGATGACGTAGCCGGTGGTGCCCCAGTCCTTGTTGATGCCATAGAGCGTGGTCGAGCCGGGCGGCTGGTAGGCCGGCTCGAGGAAGCGGTTCTCCTGGCGCGCCAGGTCGAAGTTCGGGAGCTTCGACATGTCGAGCGGTTCGAGGAGCGCGAGCTCGACGTAGGTCGGGAAGGTGTAGTTGGTCGGGACGAGGACGTCCCAGCCGGTGCCGCCCGCCTGGAGGTTGGCCAGCATCTCCTCGTTCGAGCCGAAGGTGACCAGGTTGACGGTGACACCGGTCAGCTCCTTGAAGCGGTCCAGCGTCGCCTGGTCGTGGTAGTTGAACCAGGACGTCAGGTTGAGCGTCTCGCCCAGGTCGACGCCCTCGGGCGGCGTCCACTCGGCGGCGGGCGTGCCGGTCGGTCCGGGCGTCGCCGTGGCGGTGGCGCCGGGGGTCGGCGAGGCGCCCCCCTGGCAGGCCGCGATCACGGCGGCGGCGGCGCCGATGCCGGTCACCTCGAGGAAGCGCCGGCGGGTGATCCGACCTCTCTCCAGGTCGTGGTAGAGCTTCCAGAATCGGTCGCGGGTGAGCGGTTCGCGATCCACGTCTCCTCCTTGCATCTCGGATCGATCGGTCCGGGGTGAGCGATGGGGGATCTGCCGGTGACGTTCCTCCTCTCCTGTCTCTGCATGGTCGCCGGCGCCGGCGACCATGCGATCGTCCCTCAGATGCCGAGCACCAGGCTGGACCGCGCTCGCCAGGCGACGCGGACCGCCGCTCCCGCACCAAAATGCGCCGCCGGGAGCCCCTCGCTGTTGATGGAGCGGACCATCAGCGGCCCCAGGGCGTCGGTCTCGATCTGGTACTCCGACTGATCGCCCAGGTAGGTCCCCTGGAGGACCCGGCCGGGTAGGGTCGCCGTCTCGCGGTCCACCGCGGCATCCGCCGGCGGATCCCCGGCCAGGCTGATCCGCTCGGGCCGGATGGCGACGGTGGCTCGGCTGCCGGCGGCGAGCGGCTCCCGGCTGCCGGGGCGGCGGCCCCACAGGATGAGCCCGCGTGCCGTGCGCACCCCCGCCAGCTCGCCGTCCTCGAGCAGCTCTCCCTCGAAGAAGTTCGACTGCCCGAGGAAGCTGGCGACGAATCGATTGGCTGGCTCGTCGTAGAGTTCGGTCGGCGTCCCCTCCTGCTGGATCCGCCCGTCGCGCATCACGGCGATCCGGTCGCTCATGGTGATCGCCTCCTCCTGGTCGTGGGTGACGTAGACGAAGGTGATGCCGACCTGGTGCTGGAGCGCCTTCAGCTCGAGCTGCATCTCCTTGCGCAGCTTCAGGTCGAGCGCGCCGAGCGGCTCGTCGAGGAGGAGCACCGTGGGATGGTTGATGAGGGCCCGCGCGAGGGCCACGCGTTGCTGCTGGCCGCCCGACAGCTCCCAGACGCGCCGCCGGCCGTAGGCTGAGAGGCGGACCAGGTCGAGCGCCTCCTGGACACGCCGTTCCTGCTCCTCCCTCGGTACCCGGCGCTGCCGCAGCCCGTACCCGACGTTGCGCCCCACGTCCATGTGGGGGAAGAGCGCGTAGTGCTGGAAGACCGTGTTGACCTGGCGCCGGTACGGTGGGACGCCCAGGACCGGCTCGCCGCCGATGAAGATCTCTCCGGCGGTGGGATCCTCGAAGCCGGCGATCATGCGGAGCGAGGTCGTCTTGCCGCAACCCGATGGCCCGAGGAGCGAGTAAAAGGAGCCGGCGCGGATCCGCAGGTCGACGTCGTCGACCGCCACCACGGCACCGAACCGCTTCGTAACGGAGCGGAACTCGACGTCGGTCTGGCCCGTGCGTTCCTGGGACTGGCCGGCCATCCCACTTCCCTCGTGCCCCTCCCGGGGCGGCGACAAGCGACGACCGTGTAGTGCCGCTTGATGGATGGGGCATGATACGGTGCGCGAAGTCCCGCGGTCAATACGGAGCCCAGCACGGATTTCGCGTGGCCGAGGCAAGTGAGCGTGCGATTCTCGGCCGCGATGGTGTAGTGTGATCACATCGCCGGGCGCCTGCGCACGCGGGCCGCGACCACCGGCGAGGCCCGGGAGGCAGGAGAGAGGATGGCGGAGATCGAGGTCGGGCCGCGCCTGCGCCAGCTCCGTGCGGCGCGGGGCCTCTCGCTCCGCGAAGTCGCTGTCTCCTCGGGACTGACGCCCAGCTTCGTCTCGCAGGTCGAACTGGGCCGCGCAAGCCCCTCCATCGCCTCGTTGTCTCGCCTGGCCGAGGTGCTCGGGGTGAGCGTCGGCCAGCTCTTCGACGGCCTCCCCCCGTATGGCCACCTGGTCCGGCGCGACCAGCGGCGCGTCATCCGCCTGCGCGGCCTCGGCGAGGTCGACGAGTACGTGACCGCCGGCAACACGGGGCTCCTCCAGGTCTCGATCACGACGCTCGAGCCGGGCGGCCGCACCAGCGAGGAGCCATTCGTCCACGAGTCCGAGGAGGAATGCCTGCTCGTGCTCGAGGGGACGGTCGAGGCCCACGTCGGGGGCGAGCGCCACCGCCTGGAGGCCGGTGATGCGATCACCTACTCGGCCCGCCTCCCGCACCTCGCACGCAACGCCGG
>MGMJ01000062.1:0-146 GCA_001794945.1 Chloroflexi bacterium GWC2_73_18 | reverse complement strand
CGGGTCGCGCTCCCGCGGCCGCTCTCCCGCGGCCGCGCACCTGGGCCCCGCCGCCTGCCGACGTTCCGCGCAGCAGAACAAACACCGCTCGTTCGGCGCTCACCCGATCGCCGCCGGCGACCGAGGTGCCCAGATGGGGGACGGCG
>MGMJ01000061.1:28450-32229 GCA_001794945.1 Chloroflexi bacterium GWC2_73_18 | reverse complement strand
GTCACCGCCGCCGGTGACGGGAGCGGGCGGCTCTACGTCGTCGAGCGGGCGGGTCGGATCCTCATCCTCGTCGTCGACGACGGCGCCGGCCCGGCGGATCGGCCGTTCCTCGACATCCGCGAGCGTGTCGGCTCCGACGGCGGCGAGCAGGGGCTCCTCTCGGTCGCCTTCCACCCCGACTACGCCGCGAACGGCCGCCTCTTCGTCGACTACACCGACCGATCGGGCGACACGGTCGTGGCCGAGTACGCCCGGAGCGCCGCCGATCCGCTCCGCGCCGACCCGGCGAGCGCGCGGACGATCCTCACCGTCGATCAGCCGTTCGCCAACCACAACGGCGGGCTCGTCCTCTTCGGTCCCGACGGGATGCTCTACGTCGGGCTCGGCGATGGCGGGTCGGGCGGCGACCCGCTCGACTCGGGGCAGCGCGGCGACACGCTCCTGGGCAAGATCCTGCGCATCGACGTCGACGCGGCGGCGGGCGGTGGGGCCCCCTACGCGATCCCGGCGGACAACCCCTTCGTGGCCGATCCGGCCGTCCGCGACGAGGTCTGGGCGCTCGGGCTGCGCAACCCCTGGCGCTTCAGCTTCGACCGATCGAGCGGCGACCTCTGGATCGGCGACGTGGGGCAGGGCGACTGGGAGGAGATCGACTTCGCGGTGGCAGGGGCGCCTGGCGGCGCGAACTACGGCTGGAACCGGATGGAGGGCCCCGTCTGCTTCACGGAGGGGTGTGACCCGTCCCGCTACGTCGCCCCGGTGGCAGCCTACGACCACGGTCAGGGCTGCTCGGTGACCGGCGGCCGCGTCTGCCGCGGGACGGCGTCAGCGGCGCTCGCCGGGGCCTACCTCTTCGGCGACTACTGCTCGGGCCGGATCTGGGGCCTCGACGCGGCGGCGGTCGCCCGCGGTGAGGCGGTCGAGCCGGTCCTCCTGTTGGAGAGCGGCCTCTCGATCAGTTCCTTCGGCGAGGACGAGTCGGGTGAGCTCTACCTCGTCGACCTCGGCGGCGCCGTCTACCGGATCGTCGCACCGGGTGAGTGAAGGGCACGCCACCATGGCGGGCGTCCGCGGGTATCTCAGCTCGCAGGCGGATCGGACGCTTCCAGTCGCGTCCACGCCGTGCGGGGACCGCGCCCGCCGGTCTCGTCGCCGACGGCGATCCGGCCCTCGCGCCGGAGTTCGGCGAGGACGAGCCGGATCGTCGGGTCGCTGACGCCCGGCAGTGCGTTGCGGATGTCGCGCATCCGGAAGACGGGCGGCGCGTGGTGGAGGACGTACTCGCGAACGCGCGCCTGCTTGGAGAGGCCCACGAGGCCGCGCCGCGCCGAGAGTCGGCGCTCGAAGTCGTCGTATGCCTCGCCGAGCGTCGTCACGAAATACTCGACCCAGGGCCACAGCGTGTGAGCCCCTTCGTGCCAGCCGCGCTGGGACGCGTAGAGGGCCGCGTAGTAGGCGTTCTTCGTCTCCCACATCCGCTGCTCGACACTGACGTACCGGGCCACGCCGTAGCCCTGCTGGAGAAGCAGGTGCGTCGTCAGGAGCCGCGCCAGCCGACCGTTCCCGTTGGCGACAGGGTGGATGGCGAGGAAGTCGAGAACGAAAGCCCCGATGAGGACGACCGGGTGCGCCGCCTGCGCCACCGTGGCCGCGCGATAGCGGTCGACCAGCTCCCGGAGAAGGAACTCGGTGCGCTCCGGAGGCGGCGGCGCGAAGAGGACCTCCCGGTACCCGTGCTCGAAGCCGACGATCAGGTTGTCGTCCGTCTTGAGCCGGCCGCCGCCGCCCGTGAAGCGGAAGAGCCGGCGATGGAGATGGAGGATGCACGGCACGGTCAGCGGCTCGGGGCTCTCGGCGCCCATGATCTCGTCGATCGCGTCGCGATAACCGGCGAACTCCTTCTCGTTGCGGTCCCGGAAGCGCCGGTCGACGCCAGGCCCGGCGAGCTTCTCGACCCGCGCGGGATCGACGGTCACGTCTTCGATCGCGCTCGACGCGGTGATCGAGGCGACCCGGGTCTCCTGGGCAAGGGCGCGGAGCAGCTCGGGGAGCTGGTCACGGTAGAGCTCCTCGCGACCGCGCCCGACGTCGAGGCGTGCCAGGTGAACGCCCAACCGGGGCGGCTGGCCGCCGAACGTGCGCTCGGGGTCGACGAAGCTCTGCATCCGCTAATCCTGAACTAATCATGATAATGGACGCCTCAGATTAGCATGATTGCGGGGCCAAACCTCGCACTGTCCCGGCGGGCGCACCTACTCCAAGGGGACTCGCGGGGCGACCCAGCGCGCCGGCTGCCCTGTCACCTCGGCGATCGTGTCGTAGTCGCGGTCGTGGTGGACGAGCATGAGGCCGGCCCGCTCCGCGGCGGCCGCGATCAGCAGGTCGGCAGGCTGCACGCTGCGCTGGTGACCAGGGGACACCCTGGAGAGGGCGCGATGGACCGCCAGGGCGCGCTCCCAATCGGCCGGCTGGATGCGGAGCCAGCGGTAGGCGCGCAGCGACTCCTCGATCGCGGCGTAGTCGTCGGCGTTCCGTGCCCCGGCGAGGTAGACGGCCTGTTAGATGTGCAGACTTCGGCTGCCGACCTGCGTGTTCGTCACGCCCGGGCCGCTTCGCCGCCGAGCGGCTCGCAGCGCAGCAGGCCGTCGGAGAAGGCGAACGCCTCGAGGGCGAGGCCGTTCGGGTCGAGCGTGGAGAGCTCCTCGACGAGCCAGCCGAACGCCTCGCGGTCCGAGCCCGGCGGCACCGAGATGAGGAGGTCGCGCATCGGCGCGCCGAAGAGCTGGGGGTGCTGACCGAAGAGCCGGCCGAGCAGGTCGGGCACCAGCAGGAGCGCCGAGGCCCAGCCGTCGCCCGACTGGTAGGCAGTCACCACGAGATCCTCGACCGGGACGCGCACGAGGTCGGCCGGGTCGGCGACCCCGGCGCGGGCGCGCAGGTTGAAGACGGCCCGGATGGCGAGCGCGTCGGCCGTCTGGCCCCACTCCTGGAGGAGCCCGCGCGTCACGCGCATCAGCGCCGGCCCGATGTCGACGCCGAAACCGACCGAGACGCCCGGCGGGAGCACGAGCCGGACCTGGTCGTGGGCCTCGGGTGGCAGCGTCGGTGGCACCGCCCGCTCGAAGACCGGCAGGACCGACGGCGCGACCTCCTCCCAGGGGAGCTCGGGTGAGAGGCGCTCGATCGCCTCGAGGACCTCGACGAGGCCCCGGGGCGCCAGCACCGACCCGCCCTGCGGCCGTGAGCGGCGGGGCCGGCGGATGAGTCGCCGCGGGGTCGGACGGGCGTGTCGGGGCGGCATGCGTGCATCATGGGATGCGGCTCTTCACCGCCGGCCATCCCCGGCTCTACCGTCGCTTACCCGAGGGAGGGCACGTGACGCACCGACAGGGGCTCCGCGCGAGGCGGCGTTGCCCCTACTCGACCCCGAGGCGGTAGCCCATCCGGCGCGGCAGCGAGGCGAGGAAGTCGACCAGGCGCCCCGTCGGGCGGCCGCGCTCAGCCGCGCGCTCCTTGCGCACGATCGCCTCGCGGACGACGCGCGCCCCGAGGTAGCGGAACGGTTCGGGCGGGAAGCTGCGCGGGAGCGTGCCAACGAGCGGCAGCGCCAGCAGCGGGTCGTCGTCGCGCCCCAGGGCGAGCGCGGCGAGGATCCGCGCGCCAAGGTGCGACGGCGCGACCCCGTTCCCCGAGTAGCCCATCCCGTAGTGGACGCGCCCGCCGGGGAGCGTCCCGAAGAAGGGGAGATGGTCGGCGGCGACGTCGATCGGGCCGCCCCA
>MGMJ01000061.1:26808-28424 GCA_001794945.1 Chloroflexi bacterium GWC2_73_18 | reverse complement strand
CGTCCTCGCTGAAGCTCGGACCGATCCGCCCGCCGTAGCCGGCGCGCCCCCCGCCGCCGCCGAAGGCGATCCGCCCGTCCGGCGTGGTGCGGAAGTAGTGGATCGAGAAGCGCGAGTCGGTGATCGCCTCGCCGCCGGTCCAGCCCAGCTCGGCGAGGCGCTCGGGGATCGGCTCGGTGAGCACCATGTAGCTGCTCCAGGCGACGAGCGAGCGGCCGAACCAGGGCCAGCCGGCCGACCAGGCGTTGGTGGCGACGATCGCCCGCTCGGCCGTCACCGACGCGCCCCCGCCGGAGCCACCGGCCGTCTCCACGCGTACCGGCGCGCCCTCCCCGCCCGGCCGGATCCGCACGACCCGCGTCCCCTCGTGGATCGTGACGCCCCGTTCGAGAAGGACGCGGCGCAATCCTCGGACGAAGAGCGCCGGCTGGACGGTGGCGCCGTCCCGCATCAGCACCCCGGCCCGGAAGGCGGGGCTGGCGCAGCGCGCCTGCACCTCGGCCGGCGCCAGCTCCGTGTACTCCTCGGCGACCCCCATCTCGCGGCAGAGCGCGGCCGATCGCTCCCAGGCGCGGTCCTGTGCCGGCGCCGCGCTCACCTGGAGGTAGCCGGCGTGGCGGAACCAGGCGTCCACCCCGTGCCGCGCGCACCACTCCCCGATCGCCGGCACCGCCTCGCCGACGGCGCGGGCGGTCGCCAGCGCCCGCTCGGCGCCCCACATCTCGACCATGGCCGGCAGCTCGTCCCACCAGGCGGTCACAAAGCCGCCGTTCCGACCGCTCGGGCCCCCGCCGCAGATGTCCTGCTCGAGGACGACGACCCGCGTCCCCGGCGCCTGCTCGGTCAGGAAGTACGCGCTCCAGAGGCCGGTGTAGCCGCCGCCCAGGACGACGACGTCCGCGGTCGTCTCGTCCACGAGGGGCGGGCAGGGCGCGCCGGGATCGGCCGCCAGCGCCTCGCGTAACCACCAGGCCCGCTCCCGACCGGGCCGCCGCGCCGCCGGGTCGCTCTCCACCGTCTTCCCTCCGATCCGACCGGCCCCGCCGTCGCGGCCATGACCGGTCTCACTCGGTTGACACTGCTGCCGGAATCCGCAACACTCTAGCGCCTAAGTTGCGCTAACCGCAACCGGAGGGGAGGAGGAGCTGGCTGCGCGATGGCAGGCGACGGCCGTTCGGCCGGAGGCATCCGGCTCGACACGATCGACAAGCGGATCATCGAGGAACTCCAGGTCGAGGGGCGCCGGCCGTTCCAGCGGATCGCCGACGACATCGGCGTCAGCGAGGGCGCGGTCCGCTACCGCGTACAGCGCCTCGAGAACGCCGGGATCCTCCAGATCGTGGGGATCGCCGACCCGCTCCGCATCGGCTTCGCGACGATGGCCATGGTCGGTATCCGCGTGCAGCCCGGGCGCCTGGTCGAGGTGGCCCAGCAGATCGCCTCCCTGCCGCAGACCAGCTACGTGGCCATGGTGACCGGCGCGTTCGACCTCTTCGCCGAGGTGATCTGCCGCGATCCGGCCGACTTCACCGAGTTCCTCACCGAGCGGCTCCACCGCATCGACGGGATCCTGGGAGCCGAGTCGTTCATGATCCTGCGACTCCACAAGCTCTCGT
>MGMJ01000061.1:0-26802 GCA_001794945.1 Chloroflexi bacterium GWC2_73_18 | reverse complement strand
GGGGCGTGGGGCCGATCGAGCCCGAGACGCCGACGACCGCAAAGGGCGCGCCGGGACGGCGAGCGGGACGCGCGAGGGTCGCGGCCGGGACGCGCGAGCGGCCGCCGCTCGCCGAGGCGCGGAGGTGAGCGGATGAGCGGGGAACGACCGACGATCGTCTTCTTTCCCGAGGGCGCCTACGGCCCGACCAACAACTGCGTCGGCATCGGCGACGTGCTCCGCGCGCGCGGCCACCGGGTCGTCTTCATCGTGGAGGAGTCGTTCGCCGGCACGCTCGAGGCGAAGGGTTTCGAGGAGCGGCTGATGCGCCTCGGCCCGAAGCCCGAGGTGGAGGAGGCGCCCGGCCAGTTCTGGAAGGACTTCATCCGCGACACGGCGCCGGAGTTCCGCAAGCCCACGATCACCCAGCTCTCCACCTTCCTGCAGCCGACCTGGCAGGCGCTGATCGATGGCGCGAAGTACGTGGAGCCGCGCCTCCGCGAGGTCTTCGACGAGCTGCGCCCGGACGTGATCGTGGAGGACAACGTCGTCTGCTTCCCGGCGGTCACCACCGCCGGCGTCCCCTGGGCGCGGATCATCTCCTGCAACCCGGCCGAGCTGAAGGACGCGGCGGTGCCGCCCGTCTTCTCCGGTTACCCCACCGCGAACCGGGGCGGCTGGGACCAGTTCCGTGCCGAACACCGCCGCTCGCACGGCGAGATGTGGGCCGACTTCGACGCCTTCGTCCGGGAACAGGGAGCGGAGGGGCTCCCCGACGGCGCATTCGGGCCCGAGTTCATCCACGAGTCGCCCTGGCTCAACCTCTACCTCTACCCCGCGGAGGCCGACTACGAGCGCGGGCGGCCGCTCCACCCGACCTGGCACCGGCTCGACACGTGCGTCCGGGCGACCGAGGCGCCCTTCGAGCTGCCCGATCACCTGGCGAAACCGTCGGGCCGGCTCATCTACCTGAGTCTCGGCAGCCTCGGCTCGGCCGACGTGGAGCTGATGCAGCACCTGATCGACGTCCTGGGCCGCACCGAGCACCGGGTCATCGTCAGCCAGGGACCGCAGGCCGAGCTGCTCCGGCTCCACGACAACATGTGGGGCGGCGAGTTCGTGCCGCAGCCCTCGATCCTGCCCCTCGTCGACCTGGTGATCACCCACGGCGGCAACAACACGGTCACCGAGGCCTTCTACAACGGCAAGCCGATGATCGTGCTGCCGCTCTTCTGGGACCAGTACGACAACGCCCAGCGGGTCGCCGAGCTCGGCTTCGGCGTCCGTCTGCCGACCTACACCTTCGACGAGGCGGATCTACTGGGAGCGATCGATCGGATCGGCGCGGACGGGGCGCTGCACGCGCGGATGGCGACGATCTCGCGGCGATTGCAGGCCAACCCCGGCACGCTGAAGGCGGCCGGACTGATCGAGCGGCTGGCCCACGAGGGACGGCCGGTCACCCGACAGGAGGCGAGCGCGTGAGCGAGGCGGAGACGGTCGGGGCGGCGGGGGCGCCGACCCTGCAGCAGCACATCGGTGGCCGGGCGGTCGAGGCCGCCGACGGGGCCACGATGGCGGTCGAGAACCCGGCCGACGGCCGCGCCATCGCCCATGTCCCGCGGAGCGGCCCCGAGGACGTCGATCGCGCCGTGGCGGCGGCGGCCGGGGCGTTCGGCGAGTGGGCGGAGACGACGCCCAAGCAGCGCGCCCTGGCGCTCCTCCGCATCGCCGACGCGGTCGAGCGGCAGATGGACGAGCTGGCGCGGGTCGAGTCGGCCAACGCGGGCAAGCCGTTCCGGGCGGCTCGCAGCGACGTCAAGACGTTCGTCGACAACATCCGCTTCTTCGCCGGCGCGGCGAGGACCGTCGAGGGCCGGGCCGCCGGCGAGTACGCCCGCGGCTTCACCTCGATGATCCGCCGCGAGCCGGTCGGCGTCGTCGCCTCGATCGCCCCGTGGAACTACCCGCTGATGATGGCCGGCTGGAAGATCGGGCCGGCCCTCGCGGCGGGCAACACGGTGGTGCTCAAGCCGGCGGCGCGGACGCCGCTGACGAGCCTCCGCCTCGCCGAGATCGCCGCCGAGTTCCTGCCGGCCGGCGTCCTCAACGTCATCAGCGGGACCGGCGACGTGGTGGGGGCGGCCCTGGCGCGCCATCCCGGCGTCGCCATGGTGTCGGTGACCGGCGACTCGGAGACCGGGCGCACCGTGGCGCGCCTCGCCTCGGACTCGCTCAAGCGGGTCCACCTCGAGCTGGGCGGCAAGGCGCCGGTCGTCGTCTTCGATGACGCCGACCTCGACGAGGTCGTCGCCGCGGTCCGGGAGGCCGGCTACTGGAACGCCGGGCAGGACTGCACCGCCGCCTGCCGGGTCCTCACCGGCCAGCAGGCCTACGGGCCCTTCCTCGAGGCGCTGGCGCCGGCGGTCTCCTCGATCGCCTTCGGCGATCCGGCCGAGGGCGATGGCGTCGAGATGGGGCCGCTCATCTCGGTCGGGCAGCGGGACCGCGTGCGAGGCTACGTCGAGCGGGCGGCGGCCGCGGGTGGCCGCGTCCTCGCCGGCGGGCACATCCCCGATCGGCTCGGCGCCTTCTACGAGCCGTCGGTCGTCGCCGACGTCGACCAGCGCGCCGAGATCGTGCAACAGGAGGTCTTCGGGCCGGTCGTCTCGGTGCAGCGCTTCGGAGACGAGGCGGAGGCGATCGCCTGGGCCAACGACGTCCCCTACGGCCTGGCCGCCTCGGTCTGGACGAAGGACGTGGGACGTGCGCTGCGCGCGGCCCGGGCGCTACAGTTCGGGACCGTCTGGATCAACTGCCACTTCACCCTGGTCAGCGAGATGCCGCACGGCGGCTTCAAGCAGTCGGGCTACGGCAAGGACCAGTCGGTCTACTCGCTCGAGGAGTACACCAACGTCAAGCACGTGATGGCACGGCTGTGAGGGGCCGACGCCCAGGAACCGGCGTGGACGCCGCAGACAGAGGAGGAGGGTCGGAGTGATGGCAGAGACGGAAGCGCGGAGGACGCGAGCCGGCGGGATGAGGGCCTGGGCCACGGTCGGCGCAGCGGCGCTGCTCGTCGCCGCGGCGTGCACCACCGCGGCGACGCCGGGCCCGACGGGGACACCGCAGGCGACCACGCCGCCCCCGGCGGCGACGACCCCACCTGCGGAAACGCCCGCGGCGACGCCCGCCGAGACGCCGAAGCCGTCGGGGAAGATCGTCATCTCCAACTGGGATCTCTACATGCCGGAGGACCTGATCCCGAACTTCACCGCCGAGACCGGCATCGAGGTGGAACTGGCGCTCCACACCACCAACGAAGACATCATGGGCAAGATCGAGGCCGCCAACGGCGGCGGCTTCGACATCGTCTTCGTCTCCGCCCCGTTCGCCGAGGCGCTGGCCAAGCGCGGCTGGGCGGCCAAGCTCGACAAGAGGCAGCTGCCCAACGCCGCCAACCTGGCCCCGGAGGCGGACCGGCTCGAGTACGACCCGGGGAACCAGTACTCGATCCCGTACACCTGGGGCACCACGGGGCTCTGTTATCGCTCCGACCTCGTCAGCTTCACGCCCGACAGCTGGAACGACCTGCTCACGCCGCGCGACGAGCTGAAGGGCAAGATCACCATGCTGGGGACCGACCGCTGGCTGATGCTGCCGGCGCTCAAGGTCCTGGGCTACTCGATCAACACGACCGATCCGGCCGAGCTCGAGGCGGCCAAGCAGCTGCTCCTCGAGACCAAGAAGTCGCTGCTCGCCTACGACGACATCACCTTCTACGCCAAGCTCGTCTCCGGCGAGGCCTACCTGGTGGAAGCCTGGGACGGCTGGTGCAACTACGGGATCGCCGAGAACCCCGACATCAAGTGGGTCGTGCCCAAGGAGGGGAGCGACCTCTGGAGCGACACGATGGTGATCCTCGAGTCCTCCCAGAACAAGCCGGCGGCCCACGCCTTCCTCGACTATGTCCTGCGCCCGCTGACCGGCAAGGCGGTCGCCGAGCTCGTCTATTACAAGGTCCCCAACCCCAACGCGATGAGGCTCGTCGATCCGGCGCTCCTCGAGCAGTTCTCGAACCTGGCCATGACCGCCGATGAGCTGAGCAAGTTCGGCCAGCCCGAACGCGACCTCGGCGACGCCGCGCCGCTCTGGGCGCGGATCGTCGCGGAGATCACCGCCGGCGGGTAGGTAAGGCGGCGGCGCGAGCTGAGGTGATGAGCAGGCTCGCCCGTCGGCTCGTGCTGCTGGGGCCGGGGCTCGGCTGGTGGCTCGTCTTCCTCGCCCTGCCGCTCATGGTGGTGCTCGCCTACAGCTTCTTCCGGCGCGGCACCTACGGCGGCGTCGTCTTCGACTTCACCCTCGACAACTACGTCCGCGCCCTCGATCCGCTCTACCTGGGCGTCCTCGGCTTCTCGCTCCGCATCGCCGTCATCACCACGGCCGTGGCGCTGCTGATCGGCTACCCGGCGGCGTACTTCATCGCCACGCGTCCCCGGCGCTGGCGGACGCCGCTGCTGGTGCTGATCATCCTGCCCTTCTGGACGAGCTTCCTGATCCGGACCTACGCCTGGATGGTGCTGCTCAACCGCGAGGGGCTAATCAACCGGCCGCTCCTCGCCCTGGGGATCATCGACGAGCCGCTGCCGCTCCTCTACAACGAGTTCGCCATCGTCATCGGGCTCGTCTACGGGTACCTGCCGCTCATGATCCTGCCGCTCTACGCGGCGATCGAGCGGCTCAACCCGGAGCTGCGCGAGGCGGCGACCAACCTGGGGGCCCGCCCGATCAAGGTCTTCTTCACCGTGACCGTGCCGCTCACGCTCACCGGGATCGCCGCGGGCTGCATCTTCGTCTTCGTGCCGAGCCTGGGGAACTTCATCGTGCCCGACCTGCTCGGCGGCGGGCGGAGCATCATGGTCGGCAACCTGATCCAAAGCCAGTTCCTGAAGGCCCGCGACTGGCCGTTCGGGGCGACCCTGGCGCTGGCCCTGATCACGCTGATGATGGTGCTGCTCGTCGTCCAGGCGCGCATCATCAACCGCGACCGGCCGGTGAGCGCCGATGCGGGCTAGGCTCCTCGACCCGGGGCGCTGGCTGGGCGCCCACCTCGGCCTGGTGCTCCTCTTCCTCTACCTGCCGATCGCCGTCCTGATCGTCCTCTCCTTCAACGAGTCGGGGCTGCCGACCGCCTGGACCGGCTTCTCGACGCGCTGGTACGAATCGGTCGTCGTCAACGAGAAGATCCTCGGCGCGGCGGCGATCACCATCGTCATCGCCGCCGTCTCGACGCTGATCGCCACCGCCATCGGCACGCTCCTGGCGCTCGGGCTCGAGCGGCTCACCAATAACGCCCTCCTCGACGGGCTCGTCTTCGTCCCCGGGATCATCCCGGACATCGTCCTGGCGATCGCGCTCCTCTCCTTCTACAACCTCGTCTTCACCGGCCTGCTGGGCCTCAAGCTCGGCCTCTGGTCGGTCATCGTCGCCCACGTCGTCTTCAACATCACCTTCGTGACGGCGATCGTGCGGACCCGGCTCCGCCACTTCGACATCTCGATCGAGGAGGCGTCGCTCGACCTGGGCGCCAACGAGGTGACTACCTTCCGGAAGATCACTCTTCCGGTGATCCTCCCCGGCGTGATCGCTGCCGCGCTCGTCGCCTTCACCCTCTCGGTCGACGAGTTCGTGGTGGCGTTCTTCACCGCCGGCACGACGATCACCTTCCCGATCCAGGTCTACTCCATGATCCGCTTCGGCGTGACGCCGGAGATCAACGCCATCGCCACCGTCGTCGTGGTCGTCAGCTTCGTCCTGGTCCTCGCCTCCCAGCGCCTCAACCCGGAGCAGGTCTGAGCCCGATGGAAGCGCACCGCGAGCTGATCCGGATCGAGGGGGTCACGAAGCGCTTCGGCCACCTCGTCGCCGTGGACACGGTGAGCACCACGATCCGCGAGAACGAGTTCTTCGCCCTGCTCGGGCCGAGCGGCTGCGGCAAGACGACGCTGCTGCGGCTGCTGGCGGGCTTCGAGGCGCCCGACGCGGGCCGGCTCCTCCTCGACGGCCGCGACCTGGTCGGCATGAGGCCGTACCGGCGCCCCCTCAACATGATGTTCCAGTCGTACGCGCTCTTCCCGCACATGACCGTCTTCGACAACATCGCCTACGGCCTGCGCCAGGAGCGGACGGGGCGCGACGAGATCGAGCGGCGCGTCAACGAGGTGCTCGCGCTCGTGCAGCTCGGCGGCTTCGGCCGGCGGCGGCCACACCAGCTCTCCGGTGGCGAGCGCCAGCGCGTGGCGCTGGCACGGGCCCTGGTGAAGCGCCCCCAGGTGCTCCTGCTCGACGAGCCGCTCGCCGCCCTCGACCGCAAGCTCCGGGTCGAGATGCAGCTCGAGCTGAAGCGGCTCCAGCACACGGTGGGGATCACCTTCCTGATCGTGACGCACGACCAGGAGGAGGCGCTCGTCATGGCCGACCGCGTGGCGGTGATGGACCGCGGCCGGATCCTCCAGGTCGCCTCGCCCGACGAGCTCTACGAGGCGCCGGGGTCGCGCTTCGTCGCCAGCTTCATCGGCGAGTCGAACATCTTCGCCGGGCGATTGAGGATCGCGGGAGACGCGGTGACCCTCGTCGGCGAGCGGGGGACCTGGCACGTGGCGCCCGCGGCACCTGGCCATGCCGGGCTGGCGGACGGGGCGGCGGCGGCGATCGTGGTTCGGCCGGAGCGGCTCCGCCTCGCGCCGGCGGGAGCCCGGGCGTCCCTCGAGGACCCCGGGGCCGGCGGCGGGCTCGTCAACCGCGTTGACGGCGTGCTCAGCGACGTCGCCTATCTTGGATCGACGCGCAAATACGTCGTGGAGCTGCGCGACGGGACCCGCGCCCTGGCGCGCGTCCAGGTCGGCCAGCGCGGGGACGACCTCGCCCCCGGGACGCCCGTCGGCGCCACCTGGGCGGTCGAGCACGGCGTCCTGATCGCGGACGAGACGGCCTCGCCGGCGTCGCCGGGCGCCTGAGCGGCTGGGCGTCGGGCGGAAGCGCGGTGGCGCTGCCGGGTGGCCCCATCGACCAGGCGCGCCTGGCGCGCCTGGTCGCGGCGATCCCGGCCGAGCGCTTCGCCGCGCAGCGCTGGTTCGGCGCCAAGGGCCGGCCGATCGCCCGCCTCGGGCTGAACGACGCCGCGCCGCTGCCGGGAGGGGCGGGGGAGCCGGATGGGCTGCTCGCGGTCGTCGGCGTCGGGTACATCGACGGCGGGGCGGAGCGCTACCTGCTGCCGCTGGTTCACGGGGACCCCCCGCCGCGCGGTGAGTGCCCGGTATCGCCGGCGCTGGAGCTCCGAGACGAGCACGGCGCCGTCGTCCTACGAGAGGCGCGCGAGGGAGACGGGGTCGGGCGGCGGCTGGTGCGGGCGATCGCCGGCGGGGCGACCCTCCCGGCGCTGCGCGGCGCCTTCGTCGGCGAACCGGCGGACGCCATCGGGACGCTCCTCCCCCCGTCGCTCCTCGCGGACGCGGCGCTGGCCGAGCGGGGACTGCCGGTCGACCAGACCAACGCGTCGGTCATCGTCGGCGAGCGTGTCGTCTGCAAGAGCTACCGGCGGCTCGAGCCCGGCATCAACCCCGACGTCGAGATATCGCGCTTCCTGGTCGAGCGGGCCGGCTTCCCCCACACGCCGACCTACGCCGGCACGGTGCGTTACGTCGGCCCCGACGGGGTCTCCGCCTCGGCGGGGATGCTCCAGGCGTTCGTGCCGGGCGGCCGAGACGGGTGGGCCGCCACGGTCGAGGAGCTGCGCGCCTGGCTCGGCGCCCCGCCGGAAGACATCTCGCTGACCGCGGCGACGGAGGAGGCGGCCCGGCTCGGCGCGATCACGGCGCAGCTCCACGCGGCGCTGGCGAGCGCCCGCGACGAGGGCGACTTCGCCCCGCGCCGGGCCGATGCAGCGATGTTGCGCGACTGGCGCGCCGCCGCCGAGCGTCAGCTCGACGACGGGCTGGCGCTCCTGGACGGGGAGGCGCGCCGCGCGGTGGCGGCCCTGGCGCCACGGATCCGCCCCCGGTTCGCCGCGTTCGAGACGCCCGCGGCGGCGCCGATCCTGATCCGCGTCCACGGCGACTACCACCTCGGGCAGATCCTCCGCGCCGGGGAACGACGCCTGGTCGTCGACTTCGAGGGGGAACCGACCCGCACGCTGGAGGAGCGGCGCCGGCGGCAGTCGCCCCTGCGCGACGTCGCCGCCATGCTCCGCTCCTTCGACCACGTGGCGCGCCAGGCGGTCCGGGAGAGCGGCGGCGGACCGGGGCTCGACGTCGAGGCGTGGCTCCGCGAATCGCGGCGGCGCTTCCTGGCCGCCTATCGGGCCGGGCTGCGGCGGTCGGGCGCGCCGATCGTCGTCGACGCGGGGCTGCTCCGCGCCTTCGAGCTCGAGAAGGAGTGCTACGAGCTCACCTACGAAGCGACCTACCTGCCCGACTGGCTCTGGATGCCACTCACCAGCCTGCGCGCGCTGGTGGCGTCGCCTACGGCATCGCCAGCGCCGCGGTGTGGCCCCCGTCGATGAAGACCGCCGCGCCCGTCAGATAGGTCGAGGCGCCGGTCGCCAGGTAGCGGATCAGGCCGGCGACCTCGGCCGGGTCGGCGGGGCGGCCCAGCACGTTGAAGCGCCGCAGCTCCTCCGGGGTCGCCTGGGCGATGTACTCCTCGGTCATCGGCGTCCGCATCCAGCCGGGGACGACCGCGTTGGCGGTGATCCCGTACCGGCCGATGTCGACCGCCATCGAGCGGGCCAGCGAGATGATCCCCGCCTTGGCCGCGTTGTAGTGGGCGGAGTCCGGCTCGGACATGGCGCCGCTCACCGACGAGACGAGGATGATCCGGCCGCCGCCGTGATCCCGCATGTGCCTCGCCGCCGCGAGGCTGCAGAGCATCGCGCCGCGCAGGACGACGTCCATCGTCCGATCCCACGCCTCGGCGGTCATCTCGAGGAACGGGACCGGCTCATAGATGCCGGCGGCGGCGACCAGGACGTCGAGGCCCCCGAGATGGCCGACGACCGCCGCCACGAGCCGTTCGACCGCGTCCGGGTCGGCGACGTCGGCCTCGTACGCGTGGACGGTCGAACCGGGCACCTCGTCGCGGAGCCGGGAGGCGGTCTCCCGGCAGACGTCAGCGCGCCGCCCCGCGATCGCCACCGCGAAACCCGCCTCCGCGAGCGCCTTCGCCGTGGCGCGGCCGAGCCCCGTGCCGCCGCCCGTCACCAGCGCAACGCGACGCGCTCCCATGGCGTCCTCCCTTCTCCCGCGGCCCCTCCACCTTGGCCCATCGTAGCAGCGACCGGCGAACGGACCCGACGGGTGCGGGCCGCTCGGGCGGCCGAGTTGTCCACAGTCCGACCGGACGCCGGCCAACTTGGTGGATAACTTCGGCCGACCCGGGCCGAAGTTCGTGGACAACTCGGTTGACCGGGGCGCGCGCCGGCCCGTATGGTGGGTCTGCTCGAAGGAGCCAGTTGTGATCCAGGGTCCTGAGATTGCATCAAGGGACGCGGGAACGCGCGGTTCCTTCGGGCGCTTGATTCCCCGCCGGGCCGACCCGGCGGGTTTCCTGTCTCCTAGCGCCCCGTCCAGGCCTGCTCGGCGCGGTCGGCGATCTCGCGGGCGATCGCCAGGGCGGACGTCGCCGCCGGCGAGGGCGCGTTGAGGACGTGGATGATCGGACCGGCCTCGAGGATGGCGAAGTCGTCCACCAGCGAGCCGTTCCGGGCCACCGCCTGGGCCCGGATCCCCGACGGTCCGGGAAGGAGGTCCTCGGCCCGCAGCTCCGGCACGTAACGTCGCAGGGCGCCGAGGTAGGCACGCCTGACGTGATCGCGCCACATCTCGGCGACGCCGGTGCGCCAGTAGCGCAGCGCGGCGCGCCAGAAGCCACGCCAGGCGAGCGTCGCCGCCAGGTCGCGCGGACGGATGCTCCAGCGCCCGTACCGCTCGCGGGCGAAGGCGAGGACGGCGTTCGGGCCGACCCAGACCTCGCCGTCGATCCGCCGTGTCAGGTGGACGCCGAGGAACGGGAAACGCGGGTCGGGGACCGGGTAGATCATCGAGCGCGTCACGTGGCGTGCCGCGGGCCGGAGCACGTAGTAGTCGCCGCGGAAGGGGACGATCCGCAGGTCGGCCCGGCCGCTCATCGCCGCCACGCGGTCGCACTGGAGGCCGGCGCAGGCGATGACGCCGCGCGCCGCGATCGGGCCGCCCGCCGTCTCCAGGATCGGGCCTCCGTCGCGTGACACGATCCCCGTGACGCGGTGGCTCGTCAGGATCTCGCCTCCGGCGCCGCGGACCTCGTCCGCGAGCGCGGCCGCCACGGCGCGGTAGTCGACGATCCCCGTCGTCGGGACCCAGAGCGCAGCGCGACCGACGGCGGCCGGCTCGTGCTCGCGGATCCGCTCGGGCCCGATCAGCGTGACGCCCTCCACCCCGTTCGCCCGGCCGCGCCGGAAGATCTCCCGCAGCGCCGCCTCCTCGCCCTCCGCGACGGCGACGATCAGCTTGCCGCTCAGCTCGTAGCGGATCCCGTGCTCGTCGCAGAAGCGGAGGAGCTCCGCCCGTCCTTCGACGCACAGGCGGGCCTTGAGCGTGCCGGGCTTGTAGTAGACGCCCGAATGGATGACCCCGCTGTTGCGCCCGCTCTGGTGGGCCGCCAGCTCCGGCTCCTTCTCGAGCAGGGCGAGGCGGGTGGCAGGCTCGCGGCGGAGCAGCTCGCGCGCGGTCGCCAGCCCGACGATGCCGCCGCCGATGACGACCCGGTCGAAGGTGCGGTCCGGCATCTCAGCCGACCGAGCCGGTGGGCCCGGTTCCGCCGGCGTGACCGGCCTGCGGCACCTCGATGATCCCGGGACCGTCGGCGGCCGGGCCGGCCAGCGCCGCGGCGCCCTCCACGCGCGGCACGGGCGCGGTGCCCCGCATCGAGGGGTCGACGAGCGCCACCAGCCCCGCCCCCACCACCCCGGCGATCCCGGCCACCATCGCCGGCTCGAAGCCGCCGAGCGCCACGATCGGGGCCCCGCCGACGCTGCCGAGCGCCAGCGCCAGCGCGAAGGCGACCGAGAAGAGGGCAAAGGCGCTGCCCCGGTCGGCATCGCTGCTGCGGCGTGAGAGCTCGAGGAGGAGCGGGCTGACGATCAGGCCGCCACCGGCGCCGGTGCCGATCCCGGCCAGGATGAGGAGCGTGGTCGTCGGCCGCGGGAGGAGGAGCAGGAGCGAGACGAGCGTCACGAAGAGGCCGGCGAGCACGAGCCGGCGCGGGGCGACGCGGTCGGCGAGCCAGCCGGTCGGAACGCGCAGGGCGATGATGGCGAGCGCGTCGGCGGCGAAGAACGGCCCGACGCTGGCGCCCGCCAGCTCGGCGCGCTGGGGCAGGTAGGCGACGACGACGCCCCAGTGGGCGACGAAGAGGATGCTCATCAGGAGCGGGAGCGTCCAGGCGGTCCGGTAGCTCAGGCCGAAGCGGCGGTGGACCCTTCCCTCCGGCGCGACCACGTCCGCGGCGAGCTGTCCGCGAGCCGGGAGACCGACCGAGAGCGCGGCGCCGACGAGTACGGCCGCGACGACGGTCAGCGCGACGGGATGGAGCGACGTGCCGGCGCCCAGGATCGCCAGCGAGATCGGCGGCATGATCCCCATCGTCAGGTTGTGGGCGCTGCCGATGAAGGCGAGCCCGAAACCCTGCCGCGTGTGGGGGACGAGGCCGCTCACCAGCGAGAGGGCCGAGGGGATGACGGAGGCGATGCCGATCCCCTGCAGCACGCGCGCGGCCAGGAACGGCAACGCCGAGCCGCCCGGCTCGACGCCCGGGACGAGCAGGACCAGCGCCCCGGCGAGGTAGGCGGCGGCGCCGACCCAGAACAGGCGGAGCCCGCCGAAGCGATCGATCAGCGCTCCGGCGACGAGCGCCGCCGGCACCTGCACGACCGAGGCGATGCCGACGATCACCCCGATCTGGGCGTCGGGCAGCCCGGCGCGGTAGAGAGCGAGCGGCAACGAGGCGGTGAATCCATGGAATCCGGCCTGCACGGCGAAGATCGCGACGGCAAGCCGGAACATCGACCCGATGATACCGGCCGGCCACGTCCGGGACGGCGGGCAGCACTGCGCCGGGGGCTCGGCCGGTATCGCCTGGCCGCGCGGCGGGTCGACGGGTCGCCGCCGGTGCGCTGCCACTCCCGGTGGCCGGTTCGAGCGGATCCGAGCGTGGAGCGGGCGCCGATCCGGCCGTTCGGGTCCCGGCCCGAGAGCGGAGGAGCCCTCCGCCGCCACTCACAGTGGCAGAGAGAATCAGCGGCGGTCCGCGCGACCCGCTAGCCTGTCTCCTCGGCCTCCTCGAAGGCCGGCGGCTCGCGCTTGAAGCCGCGCCAGATCCCCGCACGCTCGCGGGCGGCCAGGTCGGCCATCACCGCCTCGAGGCGCGGGCCCTCCAGCTCGGGGTAGAGCCGCCGGAGGATGAAGCGGGCGCGCTCGAGCTCGGTCATCGGGCCGGCCTGCTCGGCCGCCGCCCAGACGCGCGCGAAGGCGAGGCGGCGCAGCTCGAGGGCGCGGCGGGAGCGCTGCTCGGGCGTGAGCGCGCGCACGCTCTCGTCGACAAGCCGCTGGACGTCGTCAGCCGGCACCGATCGACTCCAGGAGCGCCATGAGTCCGAGCTGAGCGGCCCAGCGCTCCAGGTAGGGCCAGTCGAGCGCGGGGTCCAGGCGGACGATCGAGCGACAGTCGCGCAGCTGCAGCTCGGATCGCCCCTCTGACCACTCGAGCTTGGCGAGCAGCAGGTCCTCGGGGCTGCTGAACCAGGCGCGCCC
Source organism: Chloroflexi bacterium GWC2_73_18 (assembly GCA_001794945.1). Lineage (GTDB taxonomy): Bacteria > Chloroflexota > Limnocylindria > Limnocylindrales > CSP1-4 > GWC2-73-18. The sequence continues at coordinate 13,978 of MGMJ01000061.1, read as the reverse complement.
GAGGCCGGGATCCTCGCGGAGCACGCGGCGCTCGAAGGCCGAGCGTCCCCATGCATCGTCGTCGCGCATGATCAGGTCGACCTTGCCGCTCCCGTCCGTGGCGATAAGGGAGCCGAACGTCCGGTGGCCGCTTCGCATCGGGTCGCTCACGGCGTAGGCGTCCTCGAACGCCGGCCGGATCCGCCGCGCGTAGCGCCCGGGGTCGAGACCCACGACCAGGTCCGTGTCCTGCGTCTGGCGGGGCTCGGCATAGATCGCCAGCGCCTCGGAACCGGTCACGTAGTAGCGGACCCCGAGCCGCGCGAGCCGGGCGATCACCACCCTTGCCGGGTGCATGCGCCTCCCTTCGGTCCTCCTGCCGCGTGATGCCGAGTCGAGAGGGCGACTACGCCCGCATCGGTGGGGACGAACCCACACGCGTCGAAGTAAGAGGCGCGGAGGTGGTCATCGAAATCGGCGTGCAGCCACTCGCACCCCGCGGCGCGAGCCTCGTCCGCCGCGATCGCGATCATCCGGGTGCCGATGCCCTGCCGGCGGGCGCGCGCAGTCACCAGCGTGTCGAGGATGAAGGCATGAGTCCCACCGTCCCACGGCACGTTCACGAACCCCACGAGCCCGTCGCCGTCTCGCGCGCAGACCCACCCGAGGCTATGTCGCTCGACCTGGCCCTTCCAGTCGTCCGCAAGCACGGGGTGGCCGAAACCCTCGGCGTGCAGCGCGTTGACCTCGCCGTTCTCGAAGTCTCCGCGCCAGTGGTAGGTCACTTCCATCACGCGAGCATAGCGTCGGCGCGCTCCGTCACGCCCGGACGGCGCGGCATGACTCCCGGGTGTCCGGGCGGCGGGCAAGCCGGTCGGGTCGTCGGTCGGTCGGGCCGATGGTGCATCCTGTCGGGCGTGAGCAGCGGCGTCCCGATCCGTCTCGCCCCGCGGGGGCGGCCGCTCCCGTCGCGGCGCGACCTGGGCCGCTCCGACGATCGGCGGATCACGCAGGCGGGCCTCGCCGTGGCCGGCGTCTTCCTGGCGCTCGCCGTGGCCGCGGTCTGGCTCCCGGCCGACGCCCGCCTGGGGGTCTGGCTGCCGCTCCACCTCGCCTTCGCCGGCGCGGCCGCCCAGGCGATCGGGGCGGTGATGCCGTTCTTCAGCGCCGCGCTGTCGTCGGCCCCTCCGGCGCCCCCGCGCTGGCGGGTCGTCGCGCTGGTCCTCCTCGGTGGAGGTGCGGCGCTCGTGGCCACGCGCGTCGTCCCGGGCGCCGCGCCGCTCCCCGCGGCCGGTGGTGCGCTCTCCATCGCCGGCGTCGGGGTCCTCGCCGTCGTCACCTTCCAGCCGGTCCGCCGGGCGCTCGGCCGCCGCCACCCGGTCGTCCTGGCCGCCTACGGGCTGGGGCTCGCCGACCTGGCGGTCGGGGCCGGCGTCGCCACGCTCCAGGTCGGCGGCTACCTGCCGGTCCTCCAGGACTGGGCGGCCTGGAAGCCGGCCCACGCCTGGCTCAACCTGCTCGGCTTCGTGGCGCTCGTCGTCACCGGCACGCTCGTCCACCTCTACCCGACCGTCACCGGGACGCTGATCCGGGACCGGCCGGCGGTCGTCGTGGCCGTGGGCGGGATCGGCCTCGGCGCCCCGCTCGTCGCGGCCGGTTACGCGCTTCATGCCGATGCGGCGGCGCGCCTGGGTGCCCTCGCCGCCGTCGGCGGGGCCGCGGGGCTCGTCCACCTCGCTGTCGCGACGTGGCGCGACCGCGGCACCTGGACGACCGATCTCCCATGGCACCGCCTGACGACCGGTCACCTGAGCGCGGGCATCGCCTGGTTCGCCGTCGCGATCCTGATCGCCGCCCAGCGGACGCTCGCCGCGGGCGCCGACCCGGCCGGCTGGTCGATCGCCTGGCTCGTCGCCCCGCTGGCGGTCGGCTGGATGACGCAGACGCTGATCGGGGCGTGGAGTCACCTGCTCCCCGCGATCGGCCCGGGCGACCCCGAGCGCCACGCCTGGCAGCGCCGCCTCCTGGGAAGGGGCGCGATCGCGCAGCTCGCCGCCATCAACGCCGGGGCGGCGCTCCTCGCCGCCGGCGTGCCGGCCGGGTCGGTGCCGGTCGCGGTTGCCGGGGCGATCGTCGCCGCCGGGGGCGTGGCGCTCGGGCTCGGCAAGCTCGCGGCCGCCGGTCTGCCACGACGCGAGGCCGGCTGATCCGTTCCCGCCGGGGGACGCTACGATGGCGCCGAGATGGTCGGGGTCGCCACGCAGCTGGATGCCGCCTTCGTCGACGAGCTTGAGCGGATCGTCGGACGCGGCGGGATCGTGCGCGACCCGGTCGAGCGGCTCACCTACGAATCGGATGCGCTGACCCACCTGCGGGCGGTGCCGGGCGTCGTCGTCCTCCCCGAGACGGCGGCGCAGGTCCAGGCGGTCGTGCGCGCCTGCCACCGGGCGGGCGTCCCCTTCGTGGCCCGCGGCCACGGGACGGGGCTCTCCGGCGGCGCGCTCCCCCACCCCGAGGGAGTCCTCCTCGTCCTGACCCGCCTCGATCGGATCCTCGAGGTGGACATCCCGAACCAGCGGATCACCGTCGAGCCCGGCGTCACCAACTCGGCGGTGACGGCCCGGGTCGCTTCGGCCGGCCTCTACTTCGCGCCCGATCCCTCGAGCCAGCAGATCTGCTCGATCGGCGGCAACGTGGCGGAGAACAGCGGCGGCGCGCACTGCCTCAAGTACGGCTTCACCGCCCATCACGTCCTGGGCCTCGAGGCGGTCCTCCCCGACGGCGAGATGGTCCACCTGGGCGGCTCCGCGCTCGATGCCCCAGGCTACGACCTGGTCGGCGCGATCGTCGGTTCGGAGGGGACGCTCGCCGTGGTGACCAAGGTGACGCTCCGGCTCCTGCGCCGGCCCGAGGCGGTCCAGACGCTCCTCGCCGCCTTCGACTCGACCGACGCCGCCGGCACCGCCGTCTCGGACATCATCGCCGCGGGGATCATCCCGGCCGCGGTCGAGATGATGGACCGCCTCACCGTCGAGGCGGCCGAGGCGGCCGTGCACTGCGGCTTCCCGGTCGCCGAGGCGATCCTGATCGTCGAACTCGACGGGCCGCGCTTCGAGGTGACGGCGCTCTTCGGCGAGGTCGAGGCGATCTGCCGGCGGGACGGGGCGCGCGAGATCCGGGTCGCCCGGGACGCCGACGAGCGGGCCGGCTTCTGGCGGGGACGCAAGGCCGCCTTCGCCGCCATGGGCCGCGTCTCGCCCGACTACTACGTCCAGGACGGGGTGATCCCGCGCACGAAGCTCCCCGAGGTGCTCCGCCGGATCCGCGAGCTCGAGGAGCGCTCGGGGCTCCGCGTCGGCAACGTCTTCCATGCGGGGGACGGGAACCTCCATCCGCTCATCTGCTACGACGATTCGGTGCCGGGGCAGGCCGAGCTGGCGGCCGAGGTCGCCGGCGAGATCCTCGGCTACTGCATCGACGCGGGCGGCTCCATCACCGGCGAGCACGGCGTGGGGGCCGACAAGGCGAAGCACATGCCCCGCGTGTTCAGCGCCGACGACCTCGACACCATGCAGTTGCTGCGCTGCGCCTTCGACCCGACCGGCATCTGCAATCCCGGCAAGGTCTTCCCGGCGCCGCGGCTCTGCGGCGAGGTGCCGGGGAAGTACCGGGCCCATCCGGCCGAGCTGGCCGGGCTGGCCGAGCGCTTCTGATGGCGGCCGACCAGTGACCGAGCCGGGCCGGCGAGGCCGCTCCACCGACGCCCTGGCGGAGGCGGCCGCGCGCATCGACGGGGCCGACGCGGTCCGGCCGGCGACCGAGGCCGATGCGGTCGACGGCGTTCCGCCCAGGCTGGTGGTAGAGCCGCCGACGGCCGACGCGCTGGCGGCGACGCTCGCCTGGGCGGCCGGCGAGGGGCTGCGCGTCCTGCCGCGCGGCGGCGGCACGAAGCCGGGCTGGGGGCCACCGCGGGCCGGGGTCGATCTCGTCCTCTCGACGGCGCGGCTCGACGCGCTCCTTGCGCATCGCCACGGCGACCTGACCGCCACCGTGCAGGCCGGCGCGCCGCTCGCCCGCGTCAACGCCGAGCTGGCCCGCCACGGCCAGTGGATCGCCCTCGACCCGCCGTTCGCCGAGCGCGCCACGATCGGCGGGATCGTGGCCACCAACGACTCGGGGCCGCGCCGCCAGCGTCACGGCGCGCCGCGCGACCTCCTGATCGGGATCGCCATGGCGCGCGCCGACGGGGTCCTGGCGAAGGCGGGGGGCATCGTCGTCAAGAACGTCGCCGGCTACGACCTGGGCAAGCTCCTCGCCGGCTCGTTCGGGACGCTCGCCGTCATCACCGAGGCGACATTCAAGCTCGCCCCGCTCCCGCCGGCCTCGCGGACGGTCGTCGCCGGGCCCGCCGGGCTCGACCCACTGGGCGCCCTCGCCATGGCGCTCGCCGGCGGCCAGCTCGTCCCGACCGCGATCGAGCTGGCGCTCCCGCCTGGCGAGCTCCTCGTCCGCTTCGAGTCGGCCGAGGCGGGGGCGGTCGGGCAGGCGGAAGCGGCCGCCGACCTTGCGCGCGCGCAGGCCGGCGACGCGCGGATCGTGTCGGGCGAGGAGGAGGCGGCGCTCTGGGCGGCTCACGCGGCGCGGCCCTGGGCGGGGCCGGGGGCCGTGGTGCGGCTAAGCCTCCTGCCGTCCGAGCTGGCCGACCAGGTCGGCTGGCTACAGAAGACCTGCTCGGCCGAGTCGGTCGGACCGGAGATCGTCGGGCGGGCCGGGATCGGGCTCCTGCTCGTCCGTCTCGACGGACCGCCCGAGGCGCAGGCGCGGGTCGTGACCGGGCTGCGGGCGCGCCTGCCGGCGGGGCGCGGCAGCGCGGTCGTGCGGCGCGGCTCGCCGGAGCTGCGGGCGCTCCTCGACCCGTGGGGCCCGCTCGGCGACGGGCTCGCGCTCATGCGGTCGGTGAAAGCGCGCTTCGACCCTGCCGGCATCCTCGCCCCGGGCCACGGGCCGGGCGGGCTGTGAGCCGATGACGGAGGCCGCGATCGCGCCGGCCGCCTTCGACGCTCGCCGGCCACCGAGCCGCGAGCTGCTCGACGTCTGCGTCCACTGCGGCTTCTGTCTGACCACCTGCCCCACCTATCTGCTCTGGGGCGAGGAGATGGACTCGCCGCGCGGACGGATCACCCTGATGAAAGCCGGGCTCGAGGGGCGGGCGCAGATGACGCCGTCGTTCGCGCGGCACTTCGACGCCTGCCTCGGCTGCCTCGCCTGCGTCACAGCCTGCCCGTCCGGCGTCCGGTACGGGCCGCTGATCGAGGCGACGCGCGCCCAGGTGGAGCGGCGGCACCGGCGCGGGCGGGGCGACCGGCTCTACCGGCGGCTCATCTTCGCCCTCTTCCCGCACCCGCGCCGGTTGCGGATCGTCGCGGTGCCACTCATTCCCTATCGCGCGCTGCGGCCGGTGCTGGAGCGAAGCGGGGTCGTGGCCCGGTTGCCGGGGCGGCTGCGGGCGCTGGCGACACTCGCCCCGTCGGTCGGTGCGCGGGCACTGGTGCGCGGCGTGGCGGCGCGCACGGCGGCGCGAGGAACGGCACCGGGCGAGACGCCGCGGCTGCGGGTCGGGCTCCTCACCGGCTGCGTGCAGCGGGTCTTCTTCGGGGAGGTGAACCGGGCCACGGCGCGCATCCTCGCCTCCGAGGGTTGCGAGGTGATCGCGCCCCCCGGGCAGGGCTGCTGCGGCGCGCTGGCCGTCCACGCGGGGCGCGACCGCGATGCCCGCGCCTGTGCCCGGCGACTGATCGACGTCTTCGAGCGGACGGCGCTCGACCGGATCGTCGTCAACGCCGCCGGCTGCGGCTCGGTGATGAAGGAGTACGGCGAGCTGCTGGCCGACGACCCTGCCTGGGCGGCGCGGGCGGCCGCCTTCGCGGCCAAGGTGCGCGACGTGTCGGAGCTGCTCGTCGAGCTCGGGCCGGCACGGGCGCCACGCCACCCGCTGCCGATGCGCCTCGCCTACCACGACGCCTGTCACCTCGCCCACGCCCAGGGGATCCGGGCGCAGCCGCGGGCGCTCCTGGCGGCGATCCCGGGCGTCGAGCTCGTGCCGCTCGAGGAGGCCGAGATCTGCTGCGGCAGCGCCGGCATCTGGAACCTGGTCGAGCCCGAGCCGGCGGCCCAGCTGGGGGCGCGCAAGGCGGCGGCGATCGCCGCGGCGGCCCCCGACGCGGTCGCCACGGCCAACCCCGGCTGCCTCCTCCAGATCGGCGCCTCGGCGCGGCGGACCGGCCAGCGCTGGCCGCTCTTCCACCCGGCCGAACTCGTCGACGCCTCGATGCGCGGCGTGCCGGTCGGGGAGCTGCTGCGGCGGCGACGCTGAACCGCGAGGGCGTGATCGCAGCCGGCCGCGCGCGGCGCCGCTACCCGAGCATCGCCCTGAGGACGCGGCACGCCCGCAGGGTGACCCATTTGCTGGGCGCGCCCTGCCGCTCGAAGTCGACCCAGGTCTTGCCGTTGTAGGCGTAGCGGTTCGCCCAGCGGCCCTGGCGGTCCTGGAGCGAGAGGAGCCAATCGATCGCCCGGCGCAGGCGCTCGTCGCCCGCGTGGCCGAGCTCGGTGAGCGCCTCGAGGTTCTGGAGCACGTCGGCGACGTAACCCGAGGGGAAGCCGAGCCTGAACCACGAGCCGCTCGGCTTCGTGTTGCCCCAGCCCATCGGGTAGTCGGCGCGGGCGGGGTCGCGCGAGAGGAGGAACGCGACCCCCTGCTCGATCGCCCGCGCCACGTGGGGCGCACGCCGATCGGGCGGGATGCGCGCCAGGCCGAGGAGCGCCTTGACCGCGCCCCAGGCGCAGGGAAGGCGCTCGTTGGCGGTGCAGGCGAAGCCGGGGCCGCTCGTCCCGGAGCGGTAGAAGCGGATGGCGCCCTCACCGGTGATCGCGGCGGCCTCCCAGTCGACCGCCCGGCGGAGGCGCTCGTCGTCGAGCCACCCGAAGCCGATCAGCGCGCGCAGCAGGTTGCCGTTGAGGCAGTGGATGACGTACGAGTTGGGCGGGCGCGGCGCCGTCCGGTCGCCCGAGGCGCCGAAGCCGCCCGATTCGGCCTGCGTGTGGGCGAGCACGTACTCGCAGGCGCGCCGGATGCGGGGGTCGCTGCCGTCTGCGCCGAGCTGGTCGAGGAAGATGACCTGCCAGGCGGTGCCGCGGTACTTCGTTGCGTAGCCGGGACCGGGCTTCTCCCAGTAGCCGTCGGGGTGCTGATTGGCGAGGATGGCGGCGATCGGGTCAACGCGCATCGCCGCCGCGCGGGCCTCTGCCACGTCTGGGTCGCCGGCGGGGCGGTCGAGGAGGTCGCGGAGCGCCCGGTGGCGGACCGCCGGCGTCTCGGGATCGAGAAGCCAGGGGAGCGGGTCGGCGTTGAGGTGTTCGGTCCAGCTGTTCATCGCTGATCTTGCGTTGCGCCGTTTGGCCGGAACAGGGCCGGGGGCGGCGTCGCGCGCGCGGCGTCGCCGCAAACGTACCGGATTCCAGTGGGGTTGGCGTTACCGCGTCGGCGGGGCCGGGAACGTGCCGGATTCCAGTGGGGTTGGCGTTACGCACATCGTGCGTGGCGCGTGGCGTCGGGCCGCGCCCAGGCCAAGCCCACGGGACGAGTGGTGAAGCGTGGAAACAGCGGCGTCAGGCGCTGGGGAGCCCGCCCGAGCGGCAGCGGACGCGTTGCGGCGTGGTTCGGTCGCGCTTAACTCCAGCCTGGCTGGAATCTGGCACGAACCAGAGCCCGGAGAGCGGGCCCCGCGGGTCGCGGATCCAGGTCCGCAGCGCGCGCCCCCGAACCGGGAGCGCGGCGTCGAAGAGCGAGGCGTGTCGCGCGACTCGCCGTCGAGCGGCCGTCCCGGCGGGGAGCACCAGGAGACGGCCGACGGCAGCCGGTCGCCAGCCGAACCGCTCGGCCGCGACGGCCGGAGCGAGTCGGACCTTCTGGTCGTGCTTGCGCAACGTCTCCTCGATCGAGGTGAGCTCGGACTTGATCTCGACGACGAGGAGCGTCCGGCTCGAAGCCTGCCAGGCCAGGAGGTCGATCGACCCGCGCTCGCCGTAGCGCGAGTACGAGACCTCCACCTCGACATGCCAGCCATCGGTTCGCAGGATCGTGGCGACGGTGGCGGCCAGGGCGGCGTGCCGCTCGTCGAGCAGCCGGTCGAGGGCCCCGCCTCGCCATCGCACGTCGATCACCAGGCTGGCGTCGAGTCCTTCGACGACGCGCCGGAGAGTCCCGATCGCCACACCGTCCAGGCGACCGAGCTCCATGAGGGAGACCGCGCTCCTGCTTACGCCCGTGGCGCGCTCGAGGTCCGCCTGGCGCCACGCACGCCGCCTGCGGAGCGCGCGAAGCGACGCACCGACCTTTCGCCCATCCATGCCGCCCAGCATGGAGCGGCGCGCTTCACCAGCGCTTACCTGGCCGGAACGGGGCGGCCGAGACGCAACCCAGGTGGGGCGAGCCTCTACCTGGCCGCCACGCGGGCAGCGGCCGCTACCCGTTCCCGCAGCGCCGACCAGAGGCGCGGCGGCGTGATCGGGAGGGCGTCGGGGCGGACGCCGGTCGCCGCCGCGACCGCGTTGGCGACGGCGGCGCCGACCGGGATGACCGGCGCCTCGCCGACCCCCTTCGCGCCGTACGGCCCCTCGGCCGAGGGCACCTCGACGAGGACCGTCTCGATCGGTGGGACGCGCTCCACCATCGGGACGGCGTAGTCGAGGAACGAGCCGCTCGCCAGCGCGCCGGCCTCGTCGTGGACGAGCTCCTCGAGAAGCGCCCAGCCGATCCCCTGGGCCGCCCCGCCGGCGAGCTGCCCGTCGATGAGCGCCGGGTTGAGCGCCCGTCCCACGTCCTGCGCCGCGACCAGGCGCAGCACCTCCACCCTCCCCGTCTCGGCGTCGACGCGCACGTGGGCGAGGTCCCCGCTCACCGCCGGGGAGAGGCGCGAGACGGCGGCGCCGCCCCGTCCCACGACGGGCGGCTGCCCGGCATCGCCGCTGTGGATCCGCGTCGCCAGATCCCCGAGCGCGATGCCGCGCTCCGGACTGCCCCGCGGGCGAACGGCACCGTCGGCGATCACGAGGTCGCGCGCGTCGATCTCGAGCTCCTCGGCGGCGACGGCCAGGACCTGGCGGCGCGCGTCCTCGGCGGCGGCGCGGACGGCGGGCCCCACCGAGTAGGTGATGACGCTCCCGCCGCTGTACGGCGTGTAGGGCGCGCTGGCGCTGTCCCCGAAGACGACGTGGACCGACTCGATCGGGACCCCGATCGTCTCGGCGGCGATGGCGGCGAAGGTCGTCGAGGCGCCGGTCATGTCGGCCAGGCCGGTCACCAGCGTGAACGTGCCGTCCCCGTCGAAGCGGCAGAGCGACGAGGCCGGCGCGTTCGCCCCCGGCCAGACGCCGATCGCCAGCCCGACCCCCTCGCCGGGGGGCAGCGCCCCGCGCTCGCGCCAGAGCGGGTGGCGCCCGAGCGCCTCGAGCACCTCGCGCGCCCCGATCGGCTCCCAGGGCGTGCCGTCGAGCTTCAGGTCGCCGGGCGCCACCAGGTTGCGCAGCCGCAGCTCGACCGGGTCGAGCCCGAGCGCCTCGGCCAGCTCGTCGATCGCGGTCTCGAGGGCGAAGGCGGCCGGCGGCGCCCCCGGCCCGCGGTAGTAGCCGGTCCCGACGCGGTTGGTGAGGACCCCGTGGCCGGTCACCCGGTGGGCCGGCCAGCGGTAGACGCCGCCGAGCAGGTCGCAGGTCATGGCGACCGCGCCGTTCTCGGCGAAGGCGCCGTAGTCGGAGACGACCCTCGCCTCGAGGCCGAGGAAGGCGCCGTCCCGCCGCGCCCCGATCGCCAGCTCGATCCGGCAGGCCGAGACCGGGTTGGTCGCGGCGAAGTCCTCGAGCCGCGTCAGCTCCAGGCGGACCGGCCGGCGGAGGTGGAGCGCCGCCCCGACGGCGAGCGGCTCGACGACCATCGCCTTGGCCCCGAAGGCGCCGCCCATCGGCGTCGAAACGACCCGGATCGAGCCCGCCGGCAGCCCGAAGAGCTTCGCCAGCTCCTTCTGCGTGTAGAAGACCCCCTGGGTGCTCGACCAGACGGTGAGGCCGCCGCTCGGCTCCGGCGCGGCGATCGCCACCTGCGGCTCGAGGTACGCCTGGTAGACCCAGCCGGTCCGCGCGCTGCGGCGCACGACGAGGTCGGCCGAGGCGAGGGCGGCGTCGACGTCGCTGCTGACGTGCTCGATGCGCTCGATGACGTTGGGCGAGAGCGCCTCGGGGGGCGGCTCGCCCGTCTCGTCCGGCCCGCTCACCGCCCCTTCGCCGGCGTGGCCGCCGCCGCCGTGGGCCGCCCGCAGGGACGTGTCGAGCTCGCCGGTCAGGCGCCGCACGGCCGGGGCGTCCGGGCGCATCGCCGCCTCGACGTCGATCGCGGCCGGGAGCAGCTCATACTCGACGAGCATCTCGGCGACCGCGTCGGCGGCGGCGGCCTCGCTCTCGGCGACGACGATGGCGAGCGGCTGGCCGGCGAAGACCGCCTCCTCGCGGGCGAGCGGCTCGTTGAACCGCGCGTCGCCCCCGGCCCGGATCGGCAGGTCGGCGGCGGCGAGGACGGCGACGACACCGGGGACGCCGAGGGCGCCGGCCGGGTCGATCCGCCCGATCCGGGCGTGGGCGTAGGGACTGAGCACGAGCCGCGCGTGCAAGAGACCCGGCACCGCCAGGTCGGCGGCGTAGCGGGTCGCCCCGGCGACCTTCTCGCGGCCGTCGAGGCGGGGGATCGAGCGGCCGATCATTGGACCAGTCTATCGGCGGTCCCGGGGTCGGCGCGCCGGCTTGACCGGAGCGCGCACAATGGCAGCACGTTGCGGGAGGCGACGACGCGCGATCTCTCAGCACGGTCGCCTGGATCGCGCCGAGCCACTGGCGAGACCGACCCGCCCGAGGGGGCGCACTCGCGCCCGGAGGGTCGGGAGATGACCATCGATACGACGACCCCGCGTTCGCGACGGGCGCTCCTGGCCGCGGCCGCCGGCGGGCTGACGGCTCTCGCGGCCCAGGCGCTCGGCAGGCCGGCGCCCGCCCGCGCAGCCAACGGTGGCAACGTGGTCCTCGGCACGAACAACTACGAGACGAGCCGCACCCTGGTCAAGAACGAGACGAGCGGCTCCACGGCACTCTGGGCGGACGCCCTCGACGCCGGCACCGCCCTCTACGCCACGAGCGATTCGGGGATGGGCGTCTCGGGCTACAGCCGCGATGGCACCGGCGTGCGCGGCCACTCCGTCTACCAGGCCGGCGTCTACGGCTTCTGCGGCGGCAGCCTCGCCAGCGCCGTGCCGACGCCGGCGTCGAAGACCGGCGTCTATGGCCGGAGCGACGCGACCGACGGGTACGGCGTCAAGGGCCGCGCTTCGGCGGGGACCGGCATCCTCGGCTACACCTCTGGCGGGTATCCCCGCGCCGGTGTCTTCGGGGACGCCGGCGCCGACGGCATCGGCGTGCGCGCGCGGAGCGTCGACGGGTCCGGAGTCCTTGCGGCGAGCACCGGTGGCCGTGGCGTCCTCGCGACCAGCGTCGACGGCACGGCCGTCGACGCCGGGAGCACGAACGGCATCGGCGTCAACGCGTGGGGTGGCTGGGGGGGCGTCTGGGCCGACAGCGACGACGGGATCGCCCTCTTCGCCAACTGCCAGACCTCCTACGCGGTCTATGGGTTCACGAACTCGAACACCAGGCCCGCCGTCTACGGTCGGGGCAGCCACAACACCGGGATCATGGGCCACGTGGGGAACGGCGTGCCGGACTCACCGGCAGCGACCGCGGTCTTCGCCCTGGCGGAAGGCGCCGGGACCGCCTTCGAGGCGTCCGGCCCGGTCAAGTTCAGCTCGGCCGGACTGGCCACCATCCAGGCGGGCGACAGCGCGGTGACGGTCACGCCGGGGGTTGCCATCGCCGGCACGACCAAGATACTGACCACCCTCCACGGCAGCCCGGGCGGGGCGACGACGATCCAGCGTGTCGTCCGCCACGCCGACACCGACACGTTCACCATCTACGCCACTGCGAACGTGGCCAACGACTGCCCCGTCTCCTGGTTCGTCATCAGCTGACACCGGCGGTCGCCGCGGCGCAGCGGCCGTCGTGCGACGATGGGAGGCATGGCGACCGGGCGCCCACCCAGCGTGGCACGGCTGATCCGGGCGGCGGACCTCGGCGGCGCATACGACCACACGGCGGGCGTGGCGGTGGCGCGCGAGGTCATCGCCGGAGAGCGCGCCCGTCTGGCCCGCGGGTCGGCCACCCGACCGCTCGAGGCGCTGGCGGCCGAGCTGGCCGATCGGCTCGAGGGGTTCGCGTCGGCCGGGCTCGTGCCGGTCGTCAACGCGAGCGGCGTCATCCTCCACACGAACCTGGGGCGCGCGCCGTGGAGCACGGCCGCGATCCGGGCCGCGGCCGAGGCGGCGTCCGGGTACTCGCTGCTGGAGCTCGATCGCGCAACGGGGCGGCGCGGCCCCCGCTTCCGGCAGGCGGAGGACCACCTCGTCGCCCTCACCGGCGCCGACGACGCACTCGTCGTCAACAACAACGCGGCGGCGGTGGCGCTGGCGGCGGGGATCGCCGGGCGGCGAGCGGGCGTGGCGGTGGCGCGCGGGGAGCTGGTGGAGATCGGCGGGGGCGTCCGGATCCCCGAGGTGATCGCGCGCGCCGGGCTGCGCCTGGTCGAGGTCGGGACGACGAACCGGACGCGCCTCACCGACTACCAGGAGGTGCTGGCCGACGGGCGGGCGCGCCTCGTGCTGCGCGTCCACGCCTCCAACTTCCGGATGGAGGGCTTCGTCGAGCGGCCCGAGGCGGCGGAGCTGGCCGAGCTGACGCACCGCCACGGCGCCCCGCTGGTCGACGACCTCGGCAGCGGGGCGCTCCTCGACACGGCACGCTTCGGGCTCGCCCACGAGCCGATGCCCCGGGAGTCGGTCGCCGCGGGGATCGACCTCGTGTGCTTCTCCGGCGACAAGCTGCTCGGCGGGCCGCAGGCGGGCCTGATCGCCGGGCGGCGCGAGCTCGTGGCGAAGCTGCGGCGCGATCCGCTCGCGCGAGCGATGCGCGCCGACAAGGCCACGCTCGCCGCCCTCGCCGCCACGCTGGGCGCGTACCGCGCGGGGCGGGCCGTCGAGGAGCTACCCGTCTGGCGGATGATCGCGGAGAGCGAGGTGTCGGTGCGGGCGCGGGCGGAGGCGGTGCTGGCTGGGCTCCCGGAACCGCTCCCCGGCGGGGCGGTGGCCCGGCTGGCGGAGACGCGCGCGACCGTCGGCGGCGGCTCGCTCCCCGGGGAGACACTCCCCTCCTGGGCGGTGGCGCTGCGAGGCGTCTCCGCCGAGCGGCTCGCGACGGCCCTCCGCGCTGGCGAGCCGGCCATCCTGGGGCGGATCGAGCGCGACGCGCTCCTCCTGGACCTGCGGACCGTGACCGACGAGGAGGCAGCGGCCCTACCGGACGCGCTCACGGCGGCCTTGTGGGAGATCGGCACCGGTCCCGATCCCCGCCGGCGACGATGACCGTCGTCTTCGGCACGGCCGGCCATATCGACCATGGCAAGACGGCGCTCCTGCGCGCGCTCACCGGGATCGAAGCCGACCGTCTCCCCGAGGAGCGGGCGCGCGGCATGACGATCGACGTCGGCTACGCCTGGCTGGCGCTCCCCGACGATCGACAAGGGTAATGGCAAGGATCGGCTGGGCCGAACGGGTGACGTGGGCCTTTCGGCTCTGGTATCCCTGGGAGCGGGACCGAACATGGCGAGTGGCCAACAGCGTCGCGAGATCTTGTGAGCAGCCGGCAGCCCGCTGTCTGTTCCCCGCACCGACATCTCGGCCGCTGGCAGGATGTTGGTCGCTGGCCGCGATCGAACGTATCGATTGAGGTAGGGATCATCATGGGCCTCCGCACCGCGCCCGGCTCCCTCACCGCCGAGGAGATCGTC
>MGMJ01000060.1:5695-5789 GCA_001794945.1 Chloroflexi bacterium GWC2_73_18 | reverse complement strand
GCCCCGATCCGGGCCGCGATCTCCTCGTCGGACGCGCCGCCGCGAAGCAGGGCCCGCAGGTCGTGCCCCCGCGCGGCGAAGAGGCAGGTGTAGA
>MGMJ01000060.1:5599-5684 GCA_001794945.1 Chloroflexi bacterium GWC2_73_18 | reverse complement strand
GCGGAGAGGCGCGCCCGGGTGCAGTCGCGGCAGAACGGCTGGGTCACCGAGGCGATGACCCCGATCTCCCCGGTGCCGTCGCGGT
>MGMJ01000060.1:4862-5587 GCA_001794945.1 Chloroflexi bacterium GWC2_73_18 | reverse complement strand
AACTCGGCCTCGATCCGCGCGACCACCTCGGCCGCCGGCACGACGTCGTCCATCCGCCAGCCGTTGGTCGTGCCGACGTCCATGAACTCGATGAAGCGCAGGACGTGCCCCGTGCCGCGGAAGAAGCGGGCCATCGGCAGGACGCTCGCCTCGTTGACGCCGCGCTTGACCACCATGTTGACCTTGATCGGCGCGAGGCCGGCGGCTGCCGCCGTCCCGATCCCCTCGAGGACTCGAGCGACCGGGAAGTCGACGTCGTTCATCGCCCGGAAGACGGCGTCGTCGAGCGAATCGAGGGAGACGGTGACGCGCCGCAGACCGGCATCGGCGAGGGTGCGCGCCTTCTTCGCCAGGAGCGAGCCGTTCGTCGTCAGCGTCAGGTCGAGCCCGGGGATGCCGGCCAGCAGTGCCACGAGCCGCTCGAGGTCGCGGCGCACCAGTGGCTCGCCGCCGGTGAGGCGCACCTTCTCCACGCCCAGTGCCCCGAAGATGCGGGCCAGCCGCTCGATCTCCTCGAAGGTGAGCAGGCTCTCGCGTTCGAGGAACCGGTAGTCGCGGCCGAAGATCTCCCTGGGCATGCAGTAGACGCAGCGGAAGTTGCAGCGGTCGGTGACCGAGACGCGCAGGTCGCGGATCGGGCGGGCGAGCGTGTCGAGGATGGGGAGCGAAGCGGCCGCACTCATGAGACGCCCAATGGTAGTGCGTTCGCGGTGACGCGCCTCGGG
>MGMJ01000060.1:0-4840 GCA_001794945.1 Chloroflexi bacterium GWC2_73_18 | reverse complement strand
GGCCCGCTGCCCGGCCCGGACGGGATGGCTACGCGCCGGTGCCCGCCCGGGACGGCACGGCCCGCGTCGGGTGCCTCACCTACGCCTGGTGGGCGTGACGGGAGCGGGATCGGGTCCCCCGTCGATGGAACGACGCGCGCGCCGAGCGTGGGACGGCCGTGGCGGGCCCGACGTCCGCCGCCCGGCCGCTCCTACAACCACTGGTAGGCGTAGGTGACGCAGCTCCGCCACGGCCGCCGGGAAGTGCCGCCACTGCGTTTCGGGCGTGGCATGCGAGAGCTGGGCACGCACCGCGCCGCGCCCGGCTCCGCGTGCCGGCCATTCAGTTCACCGTGAAGGAGGCGAGCATCCCCATCTTGTAGTGGGCCTCCTTCGAGCCGTCGGGCTCATCCTGGAGGATGTTGCAGATCAGGGCGTACTTCCCGGGCTTGAGCTCGAAGGTCGCCGTCTCGCTCTTGCCCGGGTCGAACGACTCGACCTCGCCGATGAACTCGATCCCGGCCCCCTCCTCCTCGACCTTGCCGTCGGCGTCGGTGGGGAGCTTGTCCGGGGCCAGGTCGGTCTTGATGACCACCATCTCGTGGGGGTCGTCGGGTCCGTTGTTGCTGACGTTGAAGGTCACCTTGCCCGCGTTCACCGAGGGCCGGGCAGGCACGACGGCCCACTCCTGGAGCGCCACGGCGACCGTTCCACCGGCGGGCGTCGCGGCACTTCCACAGGCCGAGGTGACGAGCGCGAGGGCGAGCGCGGACACACCGAGCGCACGCCCGCGGCCGCGGGCCTCCGGGCCGATGATCTTCATGGCAACCTCCTTCGTCGGTCCCTGATCCTCAAGCGCGGGCCACCCCCGCGTATTCGGGCCGCAGCTCGCGGCTGCATCGGCAGCCGTTGTCGCGGTCGTGACGCAGCAGGAGCATCTGGAGTGCGATCTGCTCGCCGAGTGGCGATCCTCCGGGCAGTACCACGGCCGACGTGCTCCCGTGGGCGCAGTCGAGCCGGTAGCGCCTGCTACCCGGCCCCACCGCCGGCGCTTCCCGGACCACCAGGTTCGTTCCGGCCATCGCTCACTCTCCCAACGCGGGTGAACACAGCATGGGAGGCGCGACCGCGCGCGGCTATCGAGGCCCGGCCGTACCGGCCGTGGGTCGAACGCCCCATCGCGCCATGGGCGGTTCGGGGGATGGGGCGGGCTACGGCTCGGTCAGGCCACGCTCGATGGCGTAGCGGATGAGGGCGGCCTTCGAATGGAGCCCGAGCTTGGTCATGATGTGGTCGCGGTGTGACTGGACGGTGTGCGGGCTCAGAAAGAGCGCCGCGGCGATCTCGGGCGTCGTCTTCCCCTGGGCGATCAGGCCCAGGATCTCGCGCTGCCGGTCGCTCAGCCCGTCCCAGGCGGCGCGATCCTCGCCACTCCTGGCCCGCCGGAGGTAGTCGGCGACGAGCTTCTTGGTCACCGTCGGGAAGAGGTAGACCTCGCCCCGATGGGCACTCCGCACGGCCGCCAGCAGGTCCGCGATGTCGGCGCCCTTCAGGACGTAGGCGGACGCGCCCGCACGGAGCGCCTGGAAGAGGTAGTCCTCGCGGTCGTGGATCGTGAGGATCACGACCTGGACCCCCGGGAAGCGGCTCTTCAGCTCGCGGGTGGCGTCGAGGCCGCTGATCCCTGGCATCGCCACGTCCATGAGGACCACCTCGGGCGCGAGGGATCGCGTCGCTTCCAGCGCTTCCTGGCCGGTCCCCGCCTGCCCCACGACGTCGATGTCCGGCTGGCTCTCGAGGAGGCCGACGATCCCCTGGCGAATCAGCGTGTGGTCGTCCACGACCAGCGTCCGGATCTTCTTCACGCCCGCGCCTCCTCTGCCAGCGGCACCTCGACGACGACCTCGGTCCCCTGCCCACGGCCCGAGCGGATCTCCATCCGCCCGCCGAGGAGCGCGACGCGCTCCTGCATGCCGATCAGACCGACGCGTTCGTCATGGCCGGGCTCGCGACCGATCCGCTCTGCATCGAAGCCCCTGCCATCGTCGGCGACCGTCACGGTGACCGTGTCGCCGTCGCGCGCCAGGCCGATCCTCACGTGCTCCGCCTCCGCGTGCCGGGCGACGTTGCTGATCGCCTCCTGGACGATCCGGAAGAGCGCCACCTCGATGTGTCCGGGGAGGCGCGCCGCGGCCGGATCGCCCTCGATCGTCGCCTCGACGCCGAGCTCGCCGAGGTAGCTCTCGCACTGCCACCGGATTGCCGGCAGCAGGCCCAGGTCGTCGAGGACCATCGGCCGGAGGCCGAGGATAAGGCGGCGCGTCTCGGCCAGGAGGCGCTCCGCGATCACCTTGGCGAGCCCGATCTGCTCGAGCGCCCGGGGCGTCGCGCGGTCGAGGCCGTCACGCGCCCGGTCGAGCGCGATCGTGAGGGCGGCGAGCGTCTGGGCGGTCTCGTCGTGGAGCTCGCGGGCGAGCCGCTGCCGCTCCTCCTCCTGGGCCGAGATCGTCTTGCGCAGGAGCTGGCCGAGTCGGGCGGTCCGCTCGGCGACCCGCGACTCGAGCTCACGGTTGGTCCGCTCGATCGCCTCGAGCGCCGCCTGGAGGCGCTGCCGCATGATGTCCAGGCTCTCCGCCAGCTTGCCGACCTCGTCCTCGGCGGCCACCCCGACGGGGCTGGCAAGGTCGCCACGGGCCATCCGCTCCGCCGCCGCCGTCAGCTGCTCGGTCGGCTTGACGACGTGGCGGGTGGTGATCCAGGCGACCGCGAGCGCGGCAAGGAAGCCGAGCGCGGTGAGGACGATGAGACGATCGCGGAGCTGGAGCGGCAGGGCGAGCGCCACGTCGATCGGCTGCTCGAGCACGACGTAGAGGGGATGTTCTCGAGCGGCACCACCGCCATGACATGCGGCTCGAACCGATCGGCCTGCCCGGGTTCGTGCAGCAGCGCCGCCGCGGAACGGTCGGCCACCAGCCGGCGGATCGCGGGGAAGTGGTTGCTCGGCTGCCCGGGACGCTCGTCCTGGCCGATGCCGAGGACGGCGATCCCGTCCGGGTCGACGACCTCGAGGTGGTACTCCTCGGATGCCCCGGCGGACGCTCCCGTCGCCGCGCCCGGGCCGATCCGGCCGTGCGACGCGGGCACGTAGGAGGAGGTGCTGTTGATCGAGACGGTGTGGACGACGACACCTGGGCCGGCGCCGGACGGATCGCTCGTTCGAACGGCCACGTCCGCGAACGCGAAGGCGCAGGCGACCGGGGCGAGGGCGCGGAGCACCATGTACCGTGCTCCGGGCGACGCGTCGAGCAGCCAGATGCCGCTCACCTGGAAGAAGGGGTACGGGTCGGTCCTGGTGAAGTGGTCGAGGAGCCTCTGCGCGGTCTCGCCCGCCCCGGCCCCGGCGGCAGGCCCGAGCTGCAGCTCCGCTTCGCCGACGTCGGTCGCGACGCGCGCAAGGTCCCGTTCGAGGATCCCCGCCGTGGTGTGGGCGGTGGTGAGCCGCTCGCCGAAGACGAGCTGCGTCGCCTGATCGATCGCACCGAGGCCGACGAACGCGACCACGCCGAACAGCAGCGCCAGCCCCACCGTGACGTAGAGCATGATGCGCTTCTGGAGGCCCAGCCGCCGGAAGCGGTCCATGAAAGCAGCCAGCGTAGCCCCCCGGGGACCTTCGCGCCAACCACGGGGCGCGGCGGTCGCGGGTCAGATGAGAGCGGGGCAGCCGCGCCACCGGCGCCTCGCGCTCGGTGCCTCGCGCCCGGTGCCTCGCCTACGCATGGTGGGCGTGGTAGGAGCGGCAGCGGACCCCGCACCGGTGGATCGGCGTCCGCGCCGAGCGTGAAGCGGCGCGGTGAGCCGGTCGGCTGCCGCGCGGCCGCTCTACCACTGCTGGTGCCCGTAGGTGATGCAGATTCGGCCCCTCGCCACCCCGGCCCCGCCCGCCTGTCGCCGGCCGCTGCTACGGCGTGGTCTCGGCCGCCTCGGTCTCTTGGGTCGCCTCGGCCTCTTGGGCCACCGCGGACGGCTCGGTCGGCGCCGGTCCCTCCCAGGGCGGCGGCGCTTCCCGCATCGTGCGCACCGGCGAGAAGAGGAGCCAGAGGACCGCCGTCAGGCCGCCGATGGCGCCGACCCAGATCGCCTCGCGCAGGCCGAGCGCCGCCGCCAGCGCGCCGCCGATCAGCGTTCCGATCGGGATCGTGCCCCACACGATGAAGCGCATCGAGGCGTTCATCCGCCCCTGGAGCCGGTCCGGCGTGATCGACTGGCGCAGGCTCACCTGGTTGATGTTGTAGACCATCGAGCCGATCGCGCCGCCGAAGCCGTTGACGAGCAGCAGTGCGAACGCCGTCTCGGGCGTCGCCAGCGGCACCAACGGGACGGCGACGGCGCCGACGACGATGCCGAGCATGATCGTGCGCCCCACGCCGATCCACTTCGGCAGCCGCCCCGCGATCACCGCGCCGGCCAGGGCGCCGATGTTACCGATCCCGAAGATGAGCCCGATGGCGACCGCGTCGAGCCCGAGCTCCTGCGTGGCGAAGAGGATGAACGTGGCGAAGGCGATCGAGCCGAAGAGGTTCGAGGTCGAGGTCGTGGCGGCGATGGCGCGCAGGACCGGGTTCCCGAGCACCACCGCCAGCCCCTCGCGGATCTCGGCGAGCATCCCGCTTCTCCCCTCGGCCGGGTGCGGCTGGGGCACCGGCTCGCGCCTGCGTACCGCCCAGACGGCGAGCGCGCTGGCCAGGAACGAGAGCGAGTCGAGGACGATGGCGTAGACGCGCAGGACGCCGAAGAGCGCGCCGGCGAGCCCGGGCCCCGCGATCGCCGCGGCGGAGCGGCTGATCTCCAGCTTCGAGTTACC
>MGMJ01000059.1:34115-37126 GCA_001794945.1 Chloroflexi bacterium GWC2_73_18 | reverse complement strand
TGGCGGGGACGCCGGCCGACCGCGCCGCGGCGATCGCGGCGACCCCGTCGTAGCGGCGGCCACCGAGGTCCACGATGACCAGCGCCGGCCTGCCGGCCGGTCCGGCGAACGCGTCGTCCACCGCCGCCTCACCGGCGACGGTGCGCGCCCGCCCGCCCGCCCGCGCCACGATCGAGGCGAGGCGGCTCGACCAGATCAGGTCGTCGGCCACGATGATCACGAGCGGTCCCGGCTCCGGTCCGGTCGGCGTCACCCGGCCCACGCAGCGTCGTCGCGGGGCGTGCCGGCCAGCTCGATCGCCTCCTTCGGCGGGTGACCGGCGGCGATCGCCTCGGCGTAGTCCTCGGCGAACTCGGCCGCCGCCTGCTCCGGGACGATGTGCCGGATCTGCTCGTCGGTGAGAGCGTAGCCGTAGCGGACCGCGGCCATGTTCTCGGCCTGGTAGCGCCGGGGGAGCGCGGGGGCGAGGTCCTCGTCGTTGAACTCGACGCCGGCGAGGCGGAGGAGCCGCCCCAGGGCGATCATATTGCCGAAGAGGTCGCGCCCGAACTCCCTGACCCCGAGCTCGAGGAAGGGGATCTCCTCGGCGTCCTCGCCGGGTTTCACCAGGTCGATGTCGCTGACGACGTAGCGCGACTCGAGGTGGCCGGGACCGCGGTCGCCCAGGCGGAGCGTCACGTCGGCGACCTCGACGACCGGGTTGTCGATCGGCTGGCGCCCGTACTTGAGGAACGCCACGCTCATCCCGCCGCGCACGCTCGAGTCGTAGTCGTAGAGGAGCGTCACCTCGTAGCCCATGTGGTCGAGCAGGAGCGCCATCGTGTTGCCGATGACGCGCACGCCCTGCCCGCCGATCCCGTCGATGACGATCGAGGTGGCGCCGTCCCCGGCACGGGCCGCGCTCATCGGGGCGACCTCACTCCTCGCCCTCACCCGACCCGGCCTCGCCGCGAGACGGCGAGCCGCCGGACGGTGCCGCGACCCCGGCCGGTGCCCGCTCCTCGGGCGTCCCGCGGACGATGCCGAGCTGATGCGACTCGAGCGCGCTGGAGCCGGGCGGGGCGGGCCGGAACTCCCGCTTGTAGTGCATCAGCATCTCGTTGGCCGACGGGAAGCCGATCCGCCGCCCGTTGTTCTCGATGCACTGGCTGGTGATGTCGACGAAGGCGAAGCCCGGCCACGCGATCGCCTCGCGGATCGCCTTGCGCAGGGCGCCCTGGTGGTAGACGGTCGTCTTCGCGTAGAAGGCGTGCGGGCTGGTGTTGACGAGCCCCTGGAGGTTGACCGGCGTGGTGGTCGTGCCGGCCGGTGAGGAGACGGTCTTCGTCCCCTGCGGGGTCGTCGGCCCCGCCTGGCCGCCGGTCAGCCCGTAGATCTCGTTGTTGTTGCAGAGGACGGTGATGTCGGGGTTGCGGCGGATCGTGTGGAGCAGGTGGTTGCCGCCGATCGAGGCCTGGTCGCCATCGCCGGAGACGACGATCACCTTGAGTTCCGGGCGGACCGTCTTGATCGCCTCGGCGACCGGGAGCGTCCGACCGTGCAGCGTGTAGACGGCGTCGAAGTGCATGTAGCCGCCCATCCGCCCGGTACAGCCGATGCCGGTCACCAGCACGGTGTTCCCCTCGTCGAGCCCGAGATCGTCCATCACCAGCGACAGCTGGGTCATGATCAGGCCGATCCCGCAGCCGGGGCACCAGATCGTCGGGAAGAGCTCTTCCTTCAGCTTGTCCTTGAAGCCCATGACCGCTCCTATCTCGCCGCGCCCGCCGGACCGACCGCCTCGGGCGCCAGCAGCCCGAGGCGCGCCAGCCCCTCCCGCACCGCCTCCAGGCTCATCCGCCCCCCGAGGAGCGGGACGCGCGCGACGTCGCGACGGAGCACGCGCTCGACGACGCCGGCGTACTGGCCGTCGTTGCCCTCCACGACCACGATGTTGCGGTGGCGCGCCGCCACCTCGCGCAGCTCGCGCTCCAGGACCGGCCAGATGCGGACCGGCCGCCAGAGGGCGAAGTGGGAGGCGAGCGGCTGGCAGATCCGCCGTGTGATCCCGTAGGCGATGAGCAGCGTCTCGGCTTCGGTGTTCCAGCCGTACTCGTGGAAGGCGTATCGCTCGGCAATGGTGAGGCGCCGCGCCTTCGCCTCTTCGTACTGCCGGAGGTACTCGTCGGCATCGGCGGTCGCGGGCTCGCCGTCGGCATAGACGAGGACGCCGGTGAAGAGACGCGTCTGCCCCGAGGCGAGCGCCGGCAGCGTCCGCTCCTTCACCTCGACCTCGATCGCGTCCAGGTCGACGACCTCGTTGAGGTGGGCGATGAAGGCATCGGTCAGGAGGACGACCGGGCTGAGGCTCTCCTCCGCCGCGTTGAACGCCTCGACCGCGTAGCGGTAGCACTCGACGACGCTCGACGGGTAGAAGACGAGGCTGGTGTAGTCGCCCGAGGAGCCATAGCGGCTCTGCAGGATGTCCCCCTGCCCCGGCATCGTCGGCATGCCGGTCGCCGGGCCGACACGCTGGACGTCGACGAAGACGCAGGGGACGCCGACCTTGTGCGCGTAGCCGATCGCCTCCTGCATCAGGCTGAAGCCCGGCCCGGAGGTGGCGGTGAACGACTTCGCCCCGGCCAGGCTGGCGCCGATGATCGCGTTCGCGCTGGCGATCTCGTCCTCGGCCTGCAGGAAGCGGAACTCGGGATGGTCGGCGGCGTGGACCGAGGCGCGCATCAGGATCTCCGTCGAGGGGCTGATGGGGTAGCCGGCGTAGTAGGTCGCCCCGGCGCGCAGGGCGCCCAGCAGGACCGCCTCGTTGCCCTGGAGGAGGCGCCTGGCCATCGCGACCGCCTAGGTCGGGTTGGCCCGCTCGTTGCCGAGCGTGCCTTCGGAGGGGTCGACGCCGCGCGTGGGATCCTTGCCCGCGATCGCCGGGCCGCGCGCGGCCTCGGGGACGAAGTGGGGCCGTGGCCGGTGGGGCGCCGGCGCGGCGGGCGGCTCCACCGCTTCGGGCGCCGCGGGAG
>MGMJ01000059.1:7799-34090 GCA_001794945.1 Chloroflexi bacterium GWC2_73_18 | reverse complement strand
GGCGGCGGCCCCGGTCGGCTCCTCGCCCGGCCTGGGGAGCATCTCGATGGCGAGATCGGGGCAGTAGCGCTCGCAGAGCCCGCAGCGGATGCAGTCCTCGGCCTCGATGATCGCGTCGTGGGTGAGGACGAGCGTCTCCTTGGGGCAGATCTCGACGCAGATGTTGCAGCGCTTGCACCAGTCGTCGACCCAGCGGATGTTGACGTAGTCGACGACCGCGGGCTCCCGGTGCGTGCGGGTCGGCGCGGCCGGATAGGGACTGGCCAGGTTCGTGGACTCCGAGCTTCGGGCCTGCCGGCGCTCGGCGCGACGGCGAAGGGACCCACAGTCTAGCGAAACCGCCGCGATCGGCCGTCCGGCGCGCCTGCTAGCATCGCCGCCCGTGGAGGACAGGACCACCGGCCGCGCCGGGCTCGTCGGCTCGCTCGACCGGCGACGCGCCGCGGGCGTCCTCCTGGTCATCGTCTCGGCCGGCAGCTTCGGCTCGGGCGCGCTCTTCGCCAAGGGCGTCTACCCGACCGGCATGGACTGGCTCGGCCTGCTGGCCTGGCGCTTCCTGATCGGCGCTGCGCTGTCGTGGGCCTGGCTGCTCCTCGTCCCGGCGAATCGCGATGCGCTGGGACGCCTCTCGCCGCGCCGGGCCCTCGTCCTGCTCGGGCTGGGCGCCTTCTTCGTCCTCAACGCGTCGCCCTACTTCATGGCCCTCGAGACGGTCCCCGCCTCGCTGGCGGCGCTGATCATCTACATCTACCCGGTCCTGGTGGCGGTCCTCTCGGTCCGCTTCGGCCGCGGGTTCCAGGGGCGGCGGCCCTGGCTCGCCCTGGGCCTCGCCTTCGGCGGCATCGTTCTCGCCCTCGGTGGCATCCCCGCCACGACCGCACCGCCGGTCCAGGGGATCGCCCTGGCGGTCCTCTCGCCGGTCATCTACAGCTTCTACATCGTGATGACGGCGCGCGTCGCCGGCGAACGACCGGGGCAGACGGCTGCTGAGTCGGCCGACCCGGTCGCGCAGCGCCAGGCGGCCGCCGCTCCGGCAGCGGCGCTGATGCTGACCGCGACCTGGGCGGTCACCTTCCTGATGGCGCTCGCCGCCGGCCGCCCGGTCCTGCCGGACCAGGTCCCGGCCGCGGCCTGGCCGGGGCTCATCGGTATCGGCGTCATCTCGACGGCGATCGCGATCCAGGCCTTCTACGCCGGGACGGCGCGCCTCGGAGCGGCGCAGGCGGCGCTCATCTCCACGATCGAGCCGGTCTTCACCATCGCGCTGGCGAGCCTCCTCCTGGCGGAGCGGCTGACGGCGATCCAGGTCGTCGGTGGAGCGCTCGTCATCGCCGCCGTGCTGATCGCCCAGTCGACGCCGGGGACGGCGGCGCCGGCCGTGC
Source organism: Chloroflexi bacterium GWC2_73_18 (assembly GCA_001794945.1). Lineage (GTDB taxonomy): Bacteria > Chloroflexota > Limnocylindria > Limnocylindrales > CSP1-4 > GWC2-73-18. The sequence continues at coordinate 32,708 of MGMJ01000059.1, read as the reverse complement.
GCGAGGAGTGAGCCGCCGATGCGCCGCCTCGCGCGCCGCCTCGCCGCCGCCGCGCAGGCGCTCCCGGCCGAGGCGGCCGTCGGGTACGTCCTGGGCCGGCGTGCTGCTCGTCGCCGAGCGCGGCCGCGACCGGGTGGTGGCGCTCCCGTACACTGTGGGCCGTGCTCGAGATCCACCCGCTCACCCCCGAGCGCTGGGACGACCTGGTCGGGCTCTTCGGCGAGCGCGGTGCGGTCGGCGGCTGCTGGTGCATGTGGTGGCGCACTACCAGTGCCGAGTTCGCCCGATCGGCCGGGGCCGCCAATCGCCGGGCGATGCGGACGCTGGTCGGGGCCGAGCGCGAACCGGGGCTCCTCGCCTACCTCGACGAACGCCCCGTCGGATGGTGCTCCGTGGCGCCGCGCGCGGAGTTCGGGCGGGTCGAGCGCTCGCGCGTCCTCCGCCCGGTCGACGACCGGCCGGCCTGGTCGATCGTCTGCTTCTACATCGACCGCCGCCACCGCGGGCGGGGCGTCGCCATGGCTCTCCTGCGTGCCGCCGTGGCCCACGCGGCCAGCCGGGGCGCGATGATCGTGGAGGGCTACCCCGTCGAGACGGTCGGCGGTCGGCGCGACAGCGGCGCCGTCTTCACCGGGACGACCGCCATGTTCGCGGCCGCCGGCTTTGGGGAGGTCGCGCGGCGCTCGCCCGACCGCCCGATCATGCGTTACGCGATCGACGCCGAGTCGGGGCTTGCCCCGGGTGGACCGAGGGAGTAGGGTTCCGCCCACTGGTCACCCACAGTGAGGTAGGGAGCGATGGCGAAGTTCGTGATCCTGGGCAACTGGACCGAGCAGGGGATCCGCAGCGCGAAGGAGACGACCCGGCGCGCCGCCGCCGCCCGGGAGGGCGGCGCCCGGATGGGCGTGCGGATGATCGACATCTGGTGGACACTCGGCCAGTACGACTTCGTGGCCTGGGTCGAGGCGGATGACATCCAGAAGGCCGTCGCCTTCCTCCTCGCCCTCGGCATGCAGGGCAACGTGCGCACCACGACGCTGCAGGCGTTCGACGCCGCCGAGACCGACCGGATCATGGCGATGGTCCCGTAGGGCGGACTACGAGCGCCCGGGTCTGTCGCGCAACACGCTCCGCAGGATGAACAGGGCGTTGGCCGGGCGCTCGGCCAGGCGGCGCATGAAGTACGGGTACCACTCGGTCCCGTAGGGGACGTAGACGCGCATGCGGTAGCCCTCGCGCACGAGCCGCTCCTGGAGATCCCGTCGGACCCCGTAGAGCATCTGGAATTCGAAGCGCTCCGGTCCGATCCCCCCGCGCCTGGCGAAGGCGATGGCGCCCTCGATGAGGCGCTCGTCGTGGGTCGCCAAAGCGGGGTGGACGCCGCCGACGAGCAGTCGCTCGGCGAGCCGCCGGAACGATCCGTCGACCTCGCGCTTGGCCGGGAACGCGACCGAGGCCGGCTCGTCGTAGGCGCCCTTGCAGAGGCGGACGCGCGCCCCCTCGGCGATCAGCGCCTCGACGTCGGCGGCGCTCCGCCGCAGGTAGGCCTGGATGACGGCGCCGATCCCGGGGAACTCGGCGTGGAGCTCGCGCCAGAGGTCGAGGGTCGTCTGCGTCAGCGAGGAGTCCTCCATGTCGATCCGCACGAAGGCGCCGGTCGCTGCGGCGCGTTCCAGGATCCGACGCAGGTTGCGGCGGCAGAGGTCGGGATCGACGGCGAGGCCCATCTGGGTCAGCTTGAGCGAGACATACGGGTCCAGGCCGCGGGCGGCCAGGGCGTCGAGAGCGACGAGGTAGCGGTCGGCGGCCGCCTCCGCGGCCTCGGCGGTCGTGACCGACTCGCCGAGGATGTCGACCGCCGTCAGGAACCCGGCCGCCTTCAGCCGTGCCAGCACGGTGAGCGCCTCGTCGAGCGTCTCGCCGGCCACGAAGCGGAAGACGAAACCACGCGTGCGGCCACGCGAGAGCGCCAGGCGCTGCAGCGAACGGCGGCGGGAGAGCCAGATGAAGAGATGGCGGAGCAGGTGGCCCGGGAGCTCGCGGATCGCCTCGACCAGCCGGCCGGCCATGTCCTCATGGTGCACCGGCCGCCCGTCCGGCGCACGGCGCTGACGGACCGCGCCGACCGTGCCGGATGGGCGTCCCGCCGGGGGCACTCGCGGCCGGGCCGGGTCCGACCGAAGCCTCAGTCCGTCGGCGGGTCCGCGGCGTCCCCACCGGCCTCGGCGTCCAGGATCGCCGCCGCGGTGCGCTGCGCCTCGTCGCGCTGGAAGCGTTCCAGCTCGCGGGCGCGCCGCGCCCTGAGAGCCGCGCGCATCACCTCCCTGGACGGGAAGCCGACGACACGGCCCTCCTCGTCGCGGTAGATGCGGCAGGCCATGGCGAACGGGGCGTCGTGCGGAGGCGGGACGATATCCTGGCCGTCGATGCGGATCGTCGGCGAGCCGACGAAACGGAGGAACCCGGCGTCCTCGTCCGAGGAGACGAGGACCATCTGGACCGGGATCTCGATCGAGCCTTCGTGGATCACCTCCTCGAGGGCCCGTCGCGCGGCGTCGTAGTTGGGGCAGCCGGCGAAGTAGAGGAGCTGGACCTCGATCTCAGCCATCAACCGCCGACGGCTCGACCGGCCTCGCCCCTCCGACGCGGCGGACGGCGACGTTCCCGACCGTCGAGGTCGCCTCAAGCCGCACCCGCCGGGCGCTCGAGGCGTAGTCGTCGGTGGCCACGACGCGCTCGTGGAGGAAGCCCTCGTCCTGCCGACCGAAGAGCTCGAGGTCGCCGATGAGCGTCTGTCCGCGGACGAGCGCCCCCACGCCGGCCGGCAGCAGGACGCGCACGCCGCCGATGCCGCTCGAAACCCGCAGGTTCGTCTCGCCTTCCGGCACGTCCGCCGCCGAGAGGTCGATCCAGACCTCGCCGATGAAGGTCTCGTAGCGGGACGGCGCCAGCGCCAGGGGGCCCCGCACCGAGAGTTCGCCGATCAGCCGCGTCCGGCCGCCGGCCGACGGACCGCCCCACCCGGGAGCCGCGTCCCAGGCCTGGCGGGCACGGCCGCCGAAGGCCCCGGAGCGCATCAGGACCCAGATGCCGGCGCCGATCACCAGCAGGGCAACGGAGAGACGCCAGAGCTCCCCGAACCCGAAGGCGAAGAGGCCGGTCGTGCTGAACAGTGCCAGCACCCCGACGAGGATGAGGATCGCGCCGAGGATCTCGCCGGCGGAGCGCATGAGGTGCTCCCGTGTCAAGCTGCTGGCGCGAGTCTAGTCGAGCCGTTCGAAGCGGGCCTGGAAGAAGCGCAGGTAGCGCGGCTCGTAGACCATGCGCAACCCGCGCACGTCCTCGCGGCGCTCGAAGAGATCGGCGACGGACTCCCAGGTGACGTCCATGTGCGCCTGCGTGTAGACGCGGCGCGGCAGCGTGAGGCGGACCAGCTCGAGCCTGGGGTGACGGTGCTCGCCGGTCTCGGGGTCGCGCCCGGCGCTGACGATGCCGCGTTCCATGGAGCGGACGCCCGAGTCGATGTACAGCTCCGCCGCCAGCGCCTGGGCCGGGAACTCGTCCTGCGGGATCTGCGGGTAGAACCGCCTGGCGTCGATGAAGACGGCGTGCCCGCCGATCGGCCTGACGATCGGCACGCCCTCGTCGATCAGGTGCTTGCCGAGGTAGAGGACCTGCCCGACGCGGGCCTTGATATGCTCCTCCTGGACCGACTCCTCGATGCCGCGGGCCATCGCCTCCATGTCGCGGCCGGCCATCCCGCCGTAGGTGTGGAGCCCCTCGTAGACGACCGCCATGTTGGCCGCCTCGTCGAAGAGATCGCGGTCGTTGAGGGCGAGCCAGCCGCCGATGTTGACGAGGGCGTCCTTCTTGCCGCTCATGGTGCAGCCGTCGGAGAGCGAACAGAACTCCCGCAGGATCTCGGCCACGCTCGGGTCCGCGTAGCCGGGCTCGCGCATCTTGATGAAGTAGGCGTTCTCCACCGCGCGGGTCGCGTCGAGGATGATGCGGAGCCCCTTCGAGTTCGCGTAGGCGCGCACGGCTCGCATGTTCTCCATGGAGATCGGCTGGCCGCCGGCCATGTTGACGGTGGCGGCGACCGAGACGTAGGGGATCCGCTCGGGACCGACCCCGTCGACCAGCACCGCCAGCTTGCCCAGGTCGACGTTCCCCTTGAAGGGGTGCTCCGACTCGGGGTCGTGCGCCTCGTCGATGACGACGTCGTGGAAGGTGCCGCCCGCCAGTTCCTGGTGGAGACGGGTGGTGGTGAAGTACATGTTGCCGGGGACGTGGTCGCCCGGCTTGATCAGGAGCCGGCTGATGAGGTGCTCGGCGCCGCGACCCTGGTGCGTCGGCACCATGTGACGGTAACCGTAGTACTCGCGCACCGCGTCGAGCAGGTGGTAGAAGTTGCGGCTGCCGGCATAGGCCTCGTCGCCGAGCATCATGCCGGCCCACTGGTAGTCGCTCATGGCCGAGGTGCCCGAGTCGGTGAGGAGGTCGATGTAGACGTCCTCGCTGCGGAGCAGGAAGGTGTTGTAGCCCGCCTCGGCCGCGGCCGCCACCCGCTCGCCACGGGTCAGCATCTTGATCGGCTCCACGACCTTGATGCGGAATGGCTCGGCCCACGAGCGATGGCGCGGCTGGCGGCGGGGCCGCTCGGTCGGCTCGAACTCGGGGACCGGCGGCGGGGCGCCGGGCTCCTCCAGGCTCTGGGCGAGGCCGCGCACGAGCTCGATGCGGGCGGGCGAGGTGGACGGGGCGGGCCCTTCGGTCGGCGTCGGTCCCCCCGTCGGGGCGGGCTCCGCGGGATCGGGTCGGGTCACGGGAGCGGCTCCTCGATGCGGTCCGGGTTGGCGGCACGATGGGCGGCGGGACAGGGCTGATGGTACACGGCCCTACGGCGCGGCCGACGCGCTGCCTCCGAGCTGCGCCTCGAGGCGGGCCCTCTCGTCGGGCGGTAGGAGCTGCTCGACCAGGCCGCGCAGCATCGCCGTCTGGCGGAGCAGCTCGGCGTCCTGCGCGTCGAGGTGCGCCATCGTCAGCTCGAGGTCGTGGAACGTCTTCTGGGTCGTCCTGAACTCCTCCTCGGCGCGCGCCTCGGAGTGCCGCGCCTGGAGGTTCTGGCCGACCATGATCAGCGGCATCAGCAGGAGCTGCACGATGTTGCCCATGATGAGGAGGAACGCGAAGGGGTAGGGATCGAAGGCCGCCGCACCGGACGCGACCTGCCAGAGCATCCAGCCCGCCATGGTCGAGGCGAAGAGGTAGACCGCGTACATCGTGCCGACGGCGGTCGTGATCGCCAGCGCGATCCGGTCCTGCGTCCCGAAGCTCTCCCGCACGCGCCGGTGCGGGTTCGTCGGGACATGGGCATGGGGAGGGAACGTTCCCAGGGTCCTCCGTCGCTCGGTCACCGCGATCGCCTCCTTCTCCGCCGGCGGCGTGCCTCCCACGCCTGGCGGGCACACCACGACCCGAGCATGGCCGCGTGCCTGCGGACGTGGCCGTGCAGCACCTCGTACGTCCAGCCCCAGGCGCCGGCGCCGCGCAGCTCGGACGGGTCGAGCCGGTCCGCCAGCCCGATCATCCGCGCCCGGGCGGCCGCCAGGCGGTCGCGGATCTCGGCCGGCCCGACCGCCCGCCACTGCTCGACCGCCCGGGCGTTCCAGGCGTCGAACCCCTCCGGCGGGTCGTCCGGCCAGGGACGGCCGGCGGCGCGGGCGGCGAACGCCCCGATCGCCTCTTCCATCCAGGCGGCCAGGTGCCCGGCGTGATCGGCGATCGACCAGCCGGGCGTCGCCCCGGCGAGACGCCAGCGCTCGTCGGGGACCGCCTCGACGAGCGCGGTGAAGGCGCGGAAGATGGCCGCCTCCTCTGCCCGGAAGTCCGCCTCCGGGGCGCGAGGGTCGCGCCCAAACGTGTCGCCGTCGACCTGCCGGGCGCGCAGCGAGCCGGTCCAGGGCTCGATCGCCCCGAGATGGTCGAGGGCGTGCCCGTGGAGGACCATGAAGACCCAGCTTCAGGCGTCGCGACCGCGGACCGTCTCGAGGGGGAGCCGCCGCGCCTCGGCGAGGGCGGCCGCACGGGCGGCCTCGAGTCGCCCCCGCAGGGCTCCGGGCGCCAGCTGCCACCCGCCGCCGCGCAGCCGCTCGTTGAACGCGTCGAAGTCCCCTCCCTCGAACTCCTCGTCACGCGGCCAGCGCCCGCTGCGCCCTGCCTCGGCGATGTAGCGGGCACCGATCTCCTGCCAGGCGCCGACGTGGGCGAGATGATCGGCGAGCGACCAGTCTGGCCCACCGGCGTCGGAGCGCGAGGCGCCGGACAGCGCCCAGGCGGCGGCGTCGAGCCCGGCCGGGGCATCGACGAAGCGCGCCCAGACGGCCGACTCGTCCGCCCAGACGTCCCGCGCAGGCGAGCGGAAGTCGATCGACCGAAGATCCGCGAGGGAGCCCGTGTAGAGATCGGGCGTCAAGACCCCTCGTCGCGCGCGGCCTCGCGGGCGGCGTTCTGCTCCAACGCGTCGCCGAGCTCGAGGGTGCGCCGGTAGGCGGCCCAGACCGCCTCGGAGAGGACGGTGCGGAGGCGCCCGGACTCCAGCTCGTGGAGCGCCGCCGCGCTCGTGCCGCCCGGCGAGGTGACCATGTTGCGCAGCTCGGCCGGGTGCATCCCGCTCGACTTGGCGAAGAGGGTCGAGCCCTCCAGCGTCTCGATCACCAGGTCGTGGGCGACGTGGCGCGGGAAGCCCAGGTGGACCGCCGCGTCGATGAGCGCCTCCATCACCAGGAAGACATAGGTCGGCCCGGTGCCGGAGACCGCCGTCGCCATGGCCACCATCTTCTCGTCGTCGACCTCCAGCTCGGCACCGAGCGCGCGCAGGAGCGTGCGCGCCTGCTCGCGCTGGTCGGGCGTCGCCTCCGGGGTGGCGTACCAGACGGTCATCCCCTTGCCAAGGCGGGCCGGCGTGTTGGGCATGGAGCGGACGATCGCCCCGTGGCGGAGCGTCGTGCGCAGGGCGTGGCAGGTGGCGCCGGCGATGATGCTGATGACGAGCTGGCCGTCGGCGAGGGCCGGGGCGAGTTCGCGTCCGACGCGGGCGAGCATCTGCGGCTTGATGCCCAGGACGACGATGTCCGCGCCGGCGACGGCGTCGCTGTTGGTGCCCACGAGCCGGATCCCGTAGTCGCGGGCGAGCTGCTCCCGGCGGTCGGCGCGCGGGTGGCTGGCGACCAGCTGCTCGGGGCCGACGAAGCGGCCGCGGAGCAGCCCGGCGATCATCGCCTCGGCCATGACGCCAGCGCCGACGGTGGCGATGGTGCGACCCTGGAGTGGCGACATGGCCGCGAGTATACGCGGCACGAAGAGGGGCCCCGGGCGGTCCAGCGCTGCCCGGGGCCGAGGGCGAGCGGCGGGCTCTCCGCTAGTAGGCGACGCTGTCGCCGAGAGGCGGCCAGTCGTGGAGCGGCCCGCCGTTGACCCGGTACGTGCCGCGGCCCTTCAGATAGGCGTGCCCGTGGCCGGTGACGACGAAGCGCACGTCCGCGCTTCCGAGCCCGACCCGGATCGTTCGGCCGGCGACGTGGAAGCTGCCCTGCACCCCGCGGTAGAGGAGCGACCCGTCGGCGAAGCGGGTCTTCGAGGTCCAGCCGGTGACCCGCACGATCGTGTCGGGATCGATGCCGGTCACCGAGAGCCAGCCGCCGTCCATCGACCCGACGAGGACGAAGCTCCCGGCGAGCTTGACGTAGCCCGAGCCCTTCGCGGCCAGGGTCCCCGTGCCCGCGACGGTGACGTCGCCGGCGCCGGTCGCCGGTTCGGCGGCCGCGACGACGCTGGCGCCGGTGAGGGCGAGGGCCAGGGCGACCGGGATCGCCGCCAGGCGCAGGAGGAAGATGAGCCGTCGCATCGGTGACGCTCCTTTCTGCTCCGGTCGGCCGCTCGGGGCGGCCGCTCTCGGTGCAGGCAGGCTCGACCGGGCGCGTAAGGCCGGTGCTCGGCTCGTGCAAGTCGGGTGTGAGCCGCGGCGGCCTCCGCCTTACGTCGGCAACGCCTCCCAGGGGACCCAGCGCGCACCGTCCCAGAAGCGGTGCCAGAGGGCGCCGTCGCGGCCGCTGGCGAAGACGTCGAGGCGCTCGTCGCCCCAGGACGAGGCGGCGGGCGTGCCGACCAGGTCCCCCCCGAGCGACTCCCAGGGATGCCAGCTCTCGCCATCCCAGTAGCGGTCCCGCAGCGAGCCGTCGGGGAAGACGGCGAAGACCTCCATCTGGCTTTCCCGCCAGGCGGTCACCGCCGGGGCGGAGGCGAGCGTTCCGCCCAGCGACTCGGGGTCCGTCCAGCGCGCCCCATCCCAGGTGCGGTGCCAGAGGTCTCGCGCCGGGCCGACCCAGAAGAGGTCGATCCGGTCCTTCCCCCACGAGGCGGCGGCGACCGCGTCGAGCCGTTCGGCGCCCATCTCTCGCTCCTTTCCTCCTGCTCCGTTCAGGCCGAACCGCCATCCCCGCGCCGGCGGCGCTCCGTGCAAGAATGCCACCGCCGATGAGAGCCGTGACCGCCGACGCACCGTCGCCACGCGCCGCGACCGAACCTGCGCCCGTCGTCGTCGAGAGCGCATGGAAGCGCTACGGCGAGACGGACGTCGTGCAGGACCTCTCCTTCGAGATCCGCGCCGGCGAGCTGCTCGGCTTCCTGGGGCCCAACGGCGCCGGCAAGACGACGACGATGCGGATGATCCTCGACATCGTCCGGCCCGACCGCGGCACGATCCGCGTCTTCGGCGAGCCGCCGGGCGTCGTCCACAGCCCGCGGATCGGCTACCTCCCCGAGGAGCGCGGGCTCTACCGCGACGTGCCGGTCCTCGACACGCTCGCCTACTTCGGGGCACTCAAGGGGCTCCCGAGATCCGAGGCGCGCCAGCGCGCCCGGCGGATGCTCGAGGAGGTCGGCCTGGGCGACGTGCTGCGCAAGAAGGCGGCCGAGATGAGCCGCGGCATGCAGCAGAAGGCGCAGGTGATCGCCACGATCCTCCACCAGCCGGACCTGCTCATCCTCGACGAGCCGTTCCAGGGCCTCGACCCGGTCAACGCCGAGATGCTCCGCAACGTCGTCCTCGCCCAGCGCGACCGGGGCGCCGCCGTGGTCATGAGCACCCACCGGATGGAGGAGGCGGAGGCGCTCTGCGATCGGATCCTGCTGATCGACCACGGCCGCCGGCTGCTCTACGGGCCGCTCCGCGAGATCCAGGCCGCCTTCAGCGACGGCGCGGTGGTGGTCCACGGGGAGGGCTTGCCGCCGGTCGAGACGCTGCGGAGCGTGACCGCGGGGCGTCCCGTCGACGGCGCGGTCCGGCTCAGCCTGCGCGAGGGCGCCTCGCCGCGCGATCTCTTCCACGAACTGGCCGGCACCGACGCCCGGATCGACCGCTTCGAGGTGGCGACGCCGCCGCTCGACGAGATCTTCATCCGCGTCGTCGCCGGCGAGACGCGCCGCGCCGGGGAACCGCGGGGGGCAGACGGCCGATGACCAAGACCGGGCTCCGCCGCTCCGCCGCGCTGGTGGCGCTGGTGGCCCGCCGCGATTACCTGCGCACGGTGCGGCGGCGGGGCTTCGTGCTGGGGACCCTGCTGATCCCCCTGGGCGCGGCCGCCTTCGTCCTGCTCGCCCAGCTCTTCAACCCGACCGACGACCCGAGCCAGGTCGACCCGACCGTCTATCTGGTCAACGAGAGCGCCCTCGAACTCCGCCCGGACCCACGGTCACCCCGTGTCGCGCTCCTCGCCGACCGGGCCGAGGGCCAGGCGCTCGTCGCCTCCGGCGAGGCGAAGGAGGTCTACGTCCTCCCGCCCGACTACGCCGCCAGCGGCCGGGTCGAGCGCGTCGTCAAGGGCTGGCGAGGGACCGAGATCGAGCGGGTGCGCCGGCAGGCGATCGAGGAACAGCGCCTGGCCGAGTACCTGCGGCGGTCCCTCGTCGGCGGGCTGCTTCCGCCCGAGGAGGTCGATCGTCTGGTGGCGCCGCTCGCCGTCCAGGAGGTCGGCCTCGACGGAGAGCCGGCGCCGGCCAGCGAGATCGCCGCGTTCTTCGTCCCGTACGCCTTCGCCCTCCTCTTCATGCTCTCCATCTTCATCACCAGCGGCTACCTGCTCCAGTCGGTCACCGAGGAGAAGGAGAACCGCGCGGTCGAGATCGTCATCTCCTCGGTCCCGCCGCTCCCGCTCATGACCGGCAAGATCCTCGGCCTCGGCGGGGCGGGGATGAGCCAGGTCGTCGTCTGGGTCGCCTCGGCGATGGCGCTTCCCCGCTGGTCGGGGACCGCCATCCCTGGACTCTCGCAGGTGAACATCGCGCCAGCGGTCCTGATCCTGGCCGTCGCCTACTTCGTGCTCGGTTACGCCGTCTACTCGGGCATCTACGCGGCCGTCGGGGCGCTCGCGCCCGGGGCCCGCGAGGCGCAGCAGTACGCCGGCTTCCTGGCCATGCCGGCGGTGCTGCCGCTGGTGGCGACGGCGGCCTTCCTGACCGACACGCACCAGCCGCTGGTGATCGCCCTCGCGCTCTTCCCCTTCACCGCTCCGGCGGCGATGCTCCAGGTGCTCGCCCTGGAGGAGACGATCCCCTGGCCGCTCGTCATCGCCTCGCTCGGCGGGCTGGCCCTCACCAGCCTCCTGACGATGGTCCTCTCGGCGCGCGTCTTCCGCGCGACCGTCCTGCTCTACGGGAAACGGCCAGGGATCCGCGAGATCGCGATGGTGATCCTGGGCCGCGCGTAGGTCAGCGCCGTCCGGCGGGCGTCAGCGCGGTTTCCACTCGTCGACGGTGGCACGGGCGCTCGCCCGGTCGGCGAACCAGCGGGCGTTCAGCTCCGTGTACTTCGCCCACTCCGGCGGGACCGCATCCTCGGGGAAGATGGCGTTGACCGGGCACTCGGGCTCGCAGGCGCCGCAGTCGATGCACTCGTTCGGATCGATGTAGAGCAGCCGGTCGACGCCGGCCTCGAAATGGATGCAGTCGACCGGGCAGACCGCGACGCACGCCTGATCGATGACGTCGATGCAGGGCTCCGCGATCGTGTACGTCATGAAGGAAGTCCTCCTCGAGGAAGGCCTTGGGGGGTCAGTGGCGCAACGGTAGCACGTCCCTCCCGCTGGTTCAGGGCGCGGCAGGAACGACGAAACGCACCTGCGCCACCATCCCCTCCGCCGTATGCCCGGGGATGTGACAGCCGAGGGAGAGCGGTGCCTCGAGCGGCATGGCGTGGAGCATGCCGGTGCGTGTCTCCCCAGAGGCGAGCACGAGGCGCAGGCCGGCCAGCTCGGGCGTCAGGCTGATCTCGGGGCTCTGGCCGGGTGCCGGCGGCGTGGCGGACGCCTCGGCCGCCTCCCAGGCCGCCTGGATCTCGGGACCCCCGACGACCATCTCGTGCGCGACGAGGCCGCCGTCGATGACTCGGAACTCGACCGCCCCGCCACGCACGAGCTCGATCGGTCCGGCATGAAGCGGTAGTCCTTGAGGATGACCTTGACGGGGCGCGGGGACGCCGCCGTTTGCCAGCGCAGTCCGACAGCGGGAACCCTGCCATTTCGACATCCGGGGACGCGTGGGCCGACGGGCGTGGGACGTCGCCGTCCCGGGCACGATCGGCGACATCGCGGTCGGACGCAGATGCTGACGCCAGCCCGACGGCGAGGACGCTGCCATCTCGACATCCGGGGAGGCTTGGGCTGATGACCCCCGAGACCCTGCCACCCCGGGGCACCCGAGCGGGACGCGCCGGCCGGGTCTGCGAGCGCGACCCACGCTCGCGGCCGGGGCGGGAGCCCCCGGCCCGCGCGCCGCCGAGAAGCGTCCGAACGCCCAGCATGCGGCCCAAGCGCTCCCCGGTGTCGATCTGGCGAGGAATCCAGCGGTGCGGCGGGATAGCCGTCCGCCGGTGTGCCGCCGCCCTGGGGACGCACATCCCATCCTCTGTGCCGACTCGGGGTGCCGGCTCGGGCCGTGCCTCCGCCGGGCGGAGGCCGCCGGCCGCTGATGCCAGGGTGCATCACCCACGCCCACCAGAAGTGGTAGGAGCCGGATCGGGCCGGAACGAGTGCCGCAGGGTGGCCGACCACGCTCGATCCTCGCTCCGCGGAAGGCCCGGCGCGCGGCGGTCGGCCTCTATCACGCCCACCAGGCGTACGTGAGCCACGTCCCCCGCGCCGACGCCCCCGGCCGGCCCTCTGTCGGAACGGGCCGGTCCGGCACCGGGTCGCGCTCATCTTCCCGGTGATGCACAGCGGCATCACCACCGCCCCGCGGCGCGGCTTGGCACAAGCGTTGGGACGCCTACGCCGCCGCCCTCGATGCGGCTTGACACCGCCGGTCGGCAGGCCCCAAAGTTCGCATCCGCCTCGACCGATCCCCGCCCGCGTGGCGCCACCGGCAGAGCGCTGAGAGGAGACGCGTGCAGCAGGTCGCCAGCACTGTCCCTTCCGCGACCGAGCGCGCCCCCTCGCGCGCCAGCGTCGCCGTCCACCTCGAGCGGGTGCGCAAGACCTTCGGAGAGGTCGTCGCCGTCGATGACGTCGACCTGGAGATCCGCGACGGCGAGTTCTTCTCGCTACTCGGTCCCTCGGGCTCGGGCAAGACGACGACGCTGCGCATGATCGCTGGCTTCGAGCAGCCCACCTCGGGGCGCGTCCTGCTGCACGGCAGGGACGTGACCGGCGTGCCGCCCTACGATCGGGACGTCAACACCGTCTTCCAGGACTACGCCCTCTTCCCGCACATGAACGTCGGCGACAACGTCGGCTACGGGCTGATGGTCAAGGGCGTGCCCGGCAAGGCGCGCCGGGAGCGCGTCGCCGAGGCGCTGCGCATGGTCCGCCTCGACGGTTTCGAGCGCCGCAAGCCGAACCAGCTCTCCGGCGGCCAGCGCCAGCGGGTGGCGCTCGCGCGCGCCCTGATCAACCGTCCCCGCGTGCTCCTCCTCGACGAGCCGCTCGGCGCGCTTGACCTCAAGCTCCGCGAGGAGATGCAGATCGAGCTGAAGGCGATCCAGGAGCGCGTCGGGATCACCTTCATCTACGTCACCCACGACCAGGTCGAGGCGCTCACGATGAGCGATCGGCTGGCCGTCTTCAACCAGGGCCGCGTGGAGCAGGTCGCCAGCCCCGCCGACGTCTACGAGCGTCCGGCGACGGCCTTCGTGGCCGGTTTCGTGGGCACGTCCAACCTGATATCGGGCGATTCCGCGGAACGGATCGTGGGGCGACGCGGTATCTTCACCGTGCGTCCGGAGAAGATCCGGCTCAGCGAGCCCGGGGATGCGGCGCACGAGGAGGAATGCACCGCCCTCGGCACGGTCCGGGGTGTGGCGTACCAGGGTTCCGACACCCGGTACTTCGTGGATCTCGACGGCGGTCTCGAGCTGGTCGTGACGCGCCAGAACCTGGCCACCTCCTCGATGGAGGCGTTGGCCCTCAAGGGCAAGGCGGTCCGCCTCACCTGGGACCGCAGGCATAACCTTCCCGTCACGAAGGGCGGCGAGGGAACAGAGGAGGAGTGAGGAGAATGACCAGGCGTTTCCTGTCGCTCGCCGCGGCGGCCATGCTGATCGCCGCGGCGTGCCAGGCCCAGGCGACACCCACGGTCGGACCGACCGCGACCCCGACCGCACCGCCCGCCGCGACGCCGACCGCCCCACCGGCGACCGCGACGCCCGAGCCGACGCCGGCCGGGCCGACGCCGATCGCCTCGATCGGGGCGGGCGAGGGCGAGCTGAACATCATCATCTGGCCCGGCTACGCCGAGGAGGGCCTCAACGAGCCCGCCTACGACTGGATCCACCCGTTCGAGACTGAGACCGGCTGCCAGGTGACCACCAAGGAGGCGGCCACCTCGGACGAGATGGTGCAGCTGCTCCGCCAGGGCGGCGGCACCGTCTACGACGGCCTCTCGGCCTCGGGCGATGCCAGCAACCGGTTGATCGAGGGCGGCGACCTGGCGGCCGTCGACCCGTCGATCTTCCCCGACTTCAACGACATCTGGCCGCCGCTCCAGAGCCCCGCCCACAACACGGTCGACGGGGTCCACTACGGCGTCTCCCACGGCTGGGGCGCCAATCTGCTGATGTGGAACACCGATGTGGTGACGACGGCGCCCGACAGCTGGAGTGTCGTCTTCGACGCGAACTCCCCGTACAAGGGCAAGGTGACCGCCTACGACAGCCCCATCTACATCGCCGACGCCGCTCTCTACCTCTCGTTCGCCAGGCCGGACCTCGGGATCACGGACCCGTACGAACTGACCCAGGCGCAACTCGACGCGTCGGTCGAGATCCTCAAGGACCAGAAGACGGTCGTCGGCAAGTACTGGTCCTACTACGGCGACCAGATCACCGACTTCGAGAACGGCGATTCGGTGCTCGGGACGACCTGGCCCTACCAGGTGACCGTGCTGAAGGGCGAAGAGGTCCCCATCGAGGCTGGCCTGCCCAGGGAGGGTGCCACCGGCTGGGCTGACAGTTGGATGATGTCGGCCAACGCCAAGCACCCCAACTGCATGCTGATGTGGATGGCCTGGATGATCACGCCGGAGACGCAGCAGCAGGTGGCCGAGTACTTCGGCGAGGCGCCGGCCAACATCAAGGCCTGCGACCTCATCGAGACGAGCCCCGGCCCCTGGGGCTATCAGGGCTTCTGTGCCGACCAGCACGCCAGCGACCCCGACTACGCCGCCCGCATCAAGTTCTGGAAGACGCCGTCCACCGACTGCGGCGACGCCCGCGGCAAGACCTGCACCGACTACTCGGTCTGGACCCAGAAGTGGGCGGAGATCAAGGGCTGACCCGTCCCTCTCCTCGCGTCACTCACCCGGGGGTCCGCGGCGAGCGGGCCCCCGGGGCGTCTCCTGCGCCGGAGACGTGCCCGTGAGCGCCGCGACCTCCGCTGGACCGGGTGGGACGTTGACCGGACTGAGACGAGGCGTCGCTTCGGCGCTGCACCGGCGGCCGCGCCTGCAGCTCGGTCTGCTCTTGACACCGCCGCTCGCCTGGCTCGGCGTCATCTACCTGGGCTCGCTCGCCGTGCTCTTCCTGTCGGCCTTCTGGCGGCTCGATCCGGACACGACGCAGATCGTTCAGGAGCCGAGCCTGGTCAACTTCGAGACGCTGGCCAACACCGAGGTCTACCGCGTCATCGCACTGCGTACGATCGGGATCGCCGCGGCGGTGACGATCACCGACGCGGCCCTCGCCTTCCCGCTGGCCTACTACATGGCCCGCGTCGCCTCGCCGCGGGTGCGCAACCTGCTCTTCATCGCGGTGCTCATGCCGCTCTGGTCGAGCTACCTGGTGCGGGTCTACTCGTGGCGGATCATCCTCTCCGAGGAGGGGCCGCTCAACTGGCTCCTCGGCCTGGTCGGGCTGAGCGGTCCGGGCTTCGGTGAGATCTCGATCTGGCTCGTCTTCAGCTACATCTGGCTCCCCTACATGATCCTGCCCGTCTACGCCGGGCTGGAGCGGATCCCGGCGTCGCTGCTCGAGGCGTCCGGGGACCTCGGGGCGCACGGGCTCACCACCCTGCGCCGGGTCGTCGTCCCGCTCGCCTTCCCGGCGATCGTGGCCGGCTCGATCTTCACCTTCTCGCTGACCCTAGGCGATTACATCACGCCCCAACTGGTCTCGAGCACGCAGTTCATCGGCAATGTCGTCTACTCCAACGTCGGCGTGGCGGGGAACCTGCCGTTCGCCGCGGCGTTCGCCACCGTGCCGGTGATGGTCATGGCCGTCTACCTGATCGGGGCACGCCGGCTCGGCGCGTTCGAGGCGCTCTAGGGCGATGGGCGCACACGCGGGACGGATCGTGCTGCGGCTCGCCGCCGGCGGGGTGCTGGTCTTCCTCTACATCCCCCTCGCCATCATCGTGCTCTACGCCTTCAACGACGCGAAGTCGCAATCCTGGCCGATCGAGGCCTTCTCGCTCCGCTGGTTCGGGGTGGCGCTCGGGAACGCGAAGGTGCGCGACGCGTTCCTGCTCTCGTTCCAGGCCGCCCTGGGCGCCACGACGATCGCGCTCCTGCTCGGGAGCGCCGCGGCGTTCGCCGTCCACCGCTTCCGCTTCTTCGGGCGTGACACGATCTCGTTCCTGGTGGTGCTGCCGCTCGCCCTGCCGGGGATCGTGACCGGCATGGCACTCAACTCGGCCATCAACTTCGGCATCGAGCGCGGCGGACCCTCCTTCGGCCTCATCACGATCATCGTTGGCCACGCCACCTTCTGCATCGTGGTCGTCTACAACAACGTGATCGCCCGACTGCGACGGATCCCCCGCTCCATGGAGGAGGCGTCGATGGACCTGGGCGCGGACAGCTGGCAGACGTTCCGCTACGTGACCCTGCCGGCGATCGCCACGGCACTCGTCGCCGGCGGCCTGCTCGCCTTCGCCCTCTCCTGGGACGAGATCATCGTGACGACCTTCACCGCCGGCACCGACGAGACGCTCCCAGTCTGGATCTTCAGCAACTTCCGACTGCCGAACTTCCGGCCCGTGGTGAACGTGGTCGCCCTCTTCCTCATCCTGCTGAGCGCGATCCCCGTCTACGCGGCCGCGCGGCTCACCGGCGGGAGCGGGCAGGTCGGGACGCGCTAGCCGGTCGTTTCGGGCCGGGCCGCCGCTCAGGCGCTACCCAGCGGCATCCAGCGCGTTGGCGCCAGGTCGGCGGGAGCGCCGGCGATGGCGAGCAGGACGAGGAGGAGCGCGGTTGCCAGGATGCCCGCCGCGGCGAGGGCGGCGAGCATGGGGATCGCGTCAGCGAGGACGAGCACGAGGGCGGCGGGACGGCGGCGGGGCATGGTACGACCTCCCTGTGCCCCTCTGGGTGATGGTGCGGCGGCCGCGTTCCGGCGCGGTGGGCGACAGTATCGCCGCCGGCGCTTCACTCGCGCTTAGCTGCGACTTCGCGCCGGCGCTGCGGGAGCGGCCCGCGTCGCGGCCCGCCAGCGCCGGCGGTCACATCGAGGGCTCGTAGCCCGGGTCGAGGTAGTGCTGCGGGTCCTCCTCGAACTCGAGCCGGCAGCCTTTCCCGCAGAAGTAGTAGACGGTGCCCTCGTACTCGAAGGTGTTCTGGGCGATGGTCGTCTCGACCTCCATGCCGCAGACCGGATCGATGGCGATGCTCATGGCTGGCTCGCTCCCTTTGGTGAATACTCCCTGGCAGTATAGCTGTTCCGTGCCGGGAGGCCGGAGGTCGGGCCGGGTCGGGTCTTCGGAACAGCGGGCCGCACGACCGCCCTGAAACCCGCGGCCGGGTGCCGTAGCATCGACCCTGATGGACCCGGCAGCGGCACGCGTGGCGCTCGAGGCCGAGCGGCAACGGTTGCTGGCGGAGATCGACGAGACGCAGCCGGAAGCACCCGAGCCGATGACCTACGGCTCGCAGGCGGCGGCCGCGACGCAGGTCTTCGACCAGAACCGCGCGCTCGCCCTGCGTGAACGCGCCCAGAACGAGTTGGCCCTCGTCGAGGCCGCCCTCGAGCGGCTCGACGCGGGCGGCTACGGCACCTGCCTCGACTGCGGTCGCTCCATCGCCGAAGGGCGCCTCGAGGCGCTCCCCTGGGCCGCCTACTGCGTCGACTGCCAGCGCAAGCAGCCCCGGTAGGCGCGGGGGCGCAGGGGGCGCGGCACGCAGAGCCCCCACCCGGCTCCGCCCCCGGATTCCCACCGGTGGGGAAGCGGGGGCCACGACCCAGATCTGGCACCGGATTCCCACCGGTGGGGAGGTGGGAAGGCGGGTGCCGCGTCTCGGCGACGACCGGGGGGTCTTCCGCGGCCCGCCTCCGTCACTCCACGCACCGGACCGGGGTGGCGGTCGGCCCCGCACTCCCCGGGGGCGGGAATGTGGCACGCGCGACGAGCACTCCGGCCCATCGTGCCCTCCGGGCGGGAACGTGGCCCGAGGTGGGTCACGCGCGGGGCCGCTCCGCCCTGCACGGCACTCGGTACGATGGCCGGGTGATCGACCGGCGAGACGCCCCCGGCTCGGACGCCCTCCCGCGCTGCTGGTGGGCGGCCGGGGAAGAGCCGCGGGACCCGCTGATGGTCGCCTACCACGACGAGGAATGGGGCGTGCCGGTCCACGATGACACGGCGCTCTTCGAGCGGCTGGCACTCGAGTCGTTCCAGGCCGGCCTGTCGTGGTCGACGATCCTCCACAAGCGCGAGGCGTTCCGGGCCGCCTTCGCGGGCTTCGACCCGACCGTCGTCGCGGCGTTCAACGAAGCCGATCGCAGCCGGCTTCTTGCCGACGCCGGGATCGTGCGCAACCGCGCCAAGATCGACGCGGCGATCGGCAACGCGGCTGGCGTGGTGGCGATCCAGGTCGAGCACGGCGCGCTCGACGCGTACCTCTGGCGCTTCGTCGGGGGCGCCACCCGCCGCCTTCCGCCGAGCGTCCGGACCTGGGCGGACGTGCCGCCGATGACGCCCGGATCGGAGGCGCTCTCGGCCGACCTGAAGGGCCGGGGCTTCCGTTTCGTCGGCCCGACCGTCGCCTACGCCTTCATGCAGAGCGTCGGGATGGTGGACGACCACCTGCCGGGCTGCTTCCGCTACGGGGGCGCCGGCTGACCCGGAGGGGGCTATCCTCTCCCCGTGAAGCGCGACCCGGAACAGCCCGCCCAGCCCGCTATGAACGAGCACGCGCGCCTCCGTTCCGAACGACGGCGGAGCGGGCGTCTCCTGATCCGCGAGGGGGTCGGCCTCCAGCTCGAGGATCGGCGCCTCCTCCAGCCCGAGCCGTACGCCGACGTCGGCTTCCTCGAGACCGACCCGTGGCGGGCGCTCCGTATCGTGGCCGAGTTCATCGAGGGCTTCGATGCCCTGGCGCGGCTCGGACCGGCGGTCAGCATCTTCGGCTCGGCGCGGATCGGCCCCGGTGACCCGATGTTCGCCGCCGCCGAGCGGCTCGGCGGGGCGCTGGCGGGGGCCGGCTTCGCCGTGATCACGGGCGGCGGCCCGGGGATCATGGAGGCGGCCAACAAGGGCTGCCACGGGGCCGGCGGGATGAGCGTCGGACTGAACATCGAGCTGCCCTTCGAGCAGCGCACGAACCCCTATGTCGACCTCGCCGTCGCCTTTCGCTACTTCTTCGTGCGCAAGACGATGTTCGTCAAGTACGCCCAGGGGTTCATCATCTTCCCCGGCGGCTTCGGCACGCTCGACGAGCTCTTCGAGTCGCTGACCCTCGTCCAGACCGGCAAGATCGAGCACTTCCCGATCGTCCTTTTCGGGTCGAAGTACTGGTCGGGGCTACTGCGCTGGCTGCGCAGCCCGGTGGCGAGGCAGCACAAGATCGGGCCGGGCGATCTCGATCTCGTGACCGTCACGGACGAGATCGCTGAGGTCGTGCGGATCATGGAGCAGTCCCGCGACGCCGCCCTGGCGCGACGCCGCGGCGACGACCGCAAGGGGCCGCGCCGCCGCCCGCTATCCGCGCCGAGCTGAGCCCGGACAAACGCCCGGGGAGCCGGAGCGAGGGGGCATGGAAACCGATCAGAGGCACGACAACGCGGTCCGGCCGGCGCGCGAGCCGCACCGGCCGCGTACCGTCGGGTCGGTCGCCGCGGCCGCGCTGGGCCTCATCGTCGTCGTGGGGCTCCTGGCGTGGGCTGCGCTGTCGGGCGCCGGACCAGGTGCCGGCCCGGAGCTCAAGCACTTCCGCGGCGACGGCCTGGGCTTCGACTACCCAGCGGAGTGGCGCGTCCACGACGCGTCGGCCGGCTTCAGCGGCGGATCGGTCGTCGCGATCCTCGGGACGGTCCGGATCGACCCTGCTTGCGGCGTGCTGCGCGTCGACATCAACTGCTTCTACCGGGGAGAGCTGCAGCCCGGCAGCGTGGCACTCGTCGTCGGCACGGTGGCGTGGATGGATCGGGCGTTCTTCGACTTCGAGCCCTCCGAGGGGTGGACGCTGACAGCAGGCGGCCTGCCGGCCGCGCTCACGGTCAGCGGGCCGAACACCGCCGACGGCTCCGACCTGGGCATGGAGTGGATCCTGCCCATGCCCGGCATGGTCACCAACGGCTACACGCTCCGCGCGTCGCTGCGCGGCCCCGGCGTCGCTGAGATGCGCGCCCAGCTCGACGCGCTCGTCGCCAGCATCTGCTTCGACCAGCCGGCCCCCCGGCTGCCCTCGGGTCCCGATGCCGCGGAGGCGGCGGCGCGCGCCGCCAGGGTCGCGATCGACACAATCGACCGCGACTCCCGCGAGTGGTACGACTCGGCCTTCTACGGCTGCTTCCTGCGCGAGCCGGGGCAGACACGGGAGACGACGATCGAGGACGGGCCGGGCGGCCCGCTGCCAGGTCCCCTGCCGGTCGCCTGCGCGACCGCGGTCGAACCGACCGAGCTGGGCCTCTGGCAGCTCACCCTCACCGTCGCCTGGGCGGCAGGTGAGGGATACCCGGCGGGCCGGTACGAGGAGACTCACTGGCTCCTGCCCGACGGG
Organism: Chloroflexi bacterium GWC2_73_18; assembly: GCA_001794945.1. Classification (GTDB taxonomy): domain Bacteria; phylum Chloroflexota; class Limnocylindria; order Limnocylindrales; family CSP1-4; genus GWC2-73-18. The sequence continues at coordinate 12,227 of MGMJ01000059.1, read as the reverse complement.
ACGAGCGCCGGCCGCAAGCCGACCCTCGAGACCGTCGCATGGCCGGTCACGAAGCCGATCGTGACGCCAGCGCCCCTCGGGACGCCGCTGATCATCCCGCCCGGTAGCGTCGTCGAGGTGCTCGTCCCTGGCCTGACGATCTGGCTCCGCACCGAGGAGGGCGACTCGCTCGACACGATGCAGCCGGACGACCGCGTCTACGTCGTCTCGGGCCCGGTGCCGTCCGGCGGGCGGGACTGGTACCGCGTCGAGTGGCGCCCCGGCCGGAGCTTCGTGCCGCTCTTCGGCTGGGCGGTCGTCGAAGCCGAGGGACGACCGCTGGTGCAGGTCGTCGAACCGGCCTGCCCGCGCGCCGGAGCCGCCATCGACCTCGCCACCGTGGTCGAGCTGCTGCCGGCCGAGCGGCTCCTCTGCCTCGGCCGCCGGGATCTGATCCTGGGACCGGTGGACGTGGCGGAGGACGAGCCGGACGTCGAGGTCGACGGCGACCCGGCCTGGCTTGCGGGCGGGTCGCACTGGCGGCTCTACGGCGCGGACGACCCGGCGGGCGTCGAAGGCTCGCTCTCCGTGCAGCTCCACCCGGACGCCGGGCCCGGTCTGCCGGAGGGGGTGCCGCTCGTGGTGACCGGCCACTTCGACGACCCGGCTGCGGCGGGGTGCCAGCGGACCCTTGTCGGCGACGACGCCCGGTCCCTCTCCGCGGAGAGCCCGGAGGAGCAGGTGCTGCGCTGCCGTGAGCAGTTCGTCATCACCGCGATCCACGTGGAGCCGCCGGAGCTCCTGCTCGGCGGTTAGCCGCTGCTCACGACGGGTCCATCCCCGCGGCACGGCGTATGATGGCCGTTCGATGACCGCGGGCTTCGCTCACCCTGCCTGCCCCCGTTGCGACGCGGCGCTTCCCGCCGACGCGCGGTTCTGCATGAACTGCGGGCAGGCGCTGGGCGATGCAAGCCAGGCCGACCTGACCCTCCAGGCGCGCCTCGCGGCGGCCGCTCCCGCGCCGCTCATCGAGAAGATGCGCACGACCAGGCTGACCGGCGAGCGCAAGCCGGTGACCGCGCTCTTCGCCGACGTCGTCGGCTCGACCGCCCTCGCCGAGCGGATCGACCCCGAGGACTGGACGGCGATGATGAACGAGGCCTTCGACCTGATGTCCAGGGCCGTCTTCCGCTACGAGGGCACGATCGCCCAGCTCCAGGGCGACGCCATGCTCGCCTTCTTCGGCGCCCCCGTGGCCCACGAGGACGACCCCGAGCGGGCCGCCCGTGCCGCCATCGACATGATCGCCGCGACCGAGGAATTCGCCCGCCAGCTCAAGGCGGCGCACGGCATCGACTTCCGCATCCGGGCCGGGATCAACACCGGACCGGTCGTCGTCGGCAACGTCGGCACGGATCTGCGCTACGAGTACACCGCGCTGGGCGACGCGGTGAACGTGGCGGCGCGGATGCAGGCCTCGGCCCAGCCGGGCACCGTGCTCATCACCCTCAGCACCTACCGGCTGGTCGCCGACGCCTTCGAGGTCGAGGACCTCGGCGAGATCGCGGTGAAGGGCAAGACCGAGCCGGTCCACGGGTACCGGGTGATCGGCCTGAAGGCGGTCCCGGGGAGGCGCCGTGGTCTGGAGCTCGTCGGCCTCGAGAGCCCCATGGTCGGCCGCGACGCCCAGCTCGCCGGCCTCCGGTCGCTGCTCGGCGTGGTGCGGGCCGGGCGGGGCCGGGTCGTCTGCATCCTGGGCGAGCCGGGGATCGGCAAGACGAGGCTCCTCGCCGAGCTCAAGCGGGGGGCCCTCGAGAGCGACCAACCGGTCGCCTGGGTCGAGGGCCGCTGCGTCAGCTACGGACGCCAGCTCCCCTACCACCTCGTGCTCGACCTGGTGCGCGCCTGCCTCGGCATCCCCTTCTCGGCCGAGGAGGCCGAGGCCCGCTCGATCCTGGAGGACCGCCTGCGGGCTTTGCTCGGCGAGGGCTGGACCGACGCGTACCCGTACCTCTCGCACCTGCTCTCGCTGCCGGTGGAGGGTGAGCTTGGGGAGCGAACGAAGATCGACCCCGAGACGATGCAGGGGCGCTACATCGCCTCGATCCACCAGCTCCTGCGCGCGCTCTCGGCCGAGGCGCCGCTGGTCGTCGTCTGCGAGGACGTCCACTGGGCCGATCCGGCCTCGGTCGAAGTCATGAGCCAGCTCCTGCCGCTCGCCAGCCAGCTCCCCGTCCTCTTCATCGCGGCCGCCCGTACCGAGACCGACGTCCCCGGCTGGCGCCTCGTCGCCCACGCCCGGGAAGTCTTCGGCTCCGCCCTCACCGAGATCCAGCTCGGGCCCCTCGAGGCCGAGGAGAGCCGGAGCCTGGTATCGAACCTGCTGGAGATCGAGTCCTTGCCGGACCGCGTGCGCGAGCTCATCCTGGCCCGCGCGGAGGGCAACCCCTTCTTCGTCGAGGAGGTCATCCGCATGCTGATCGACCGGGGAGCGATCCAGCGGCGGGACGGGCTCTGGGTGGCGAACTCGGCGGTCGAGTCGGTCGAGATCCCCGAGACGCTTCACGGTCTCCTGCTCGCCCGCATCGATCAGCTGCCCGATGAGGCGAAGCGCAGCCTCCGGGTGGCGTCGGTGATCGGTCGCCAGTTCCCCGTCCGCGTACTCGAGCGCGTCCTCGCCGGGACCGGGGCATGAAGCGCGAGGGGTTCCGATGACCGTCGACCCGCGGCTCGACACGCTCGAAGCCAGGGGCCTGATCCGGCTGGCGACGATCCAGCCGGAGCTGGAGTACCTCTTCCGGCACTGGCTGGTCCAGGACGCGGCCTACAACTCGCTCCTCAAGCAGGAGCGACGGGGGCTTCACCGGCTCGTCGGCGAGGCGCTCGAAGGGCTCTATCCGGAGCGCCGGCCGGAGCTGTCGGCGGTCCTCGCACTGCACTTCGAGGAGGCCGGCGACGAGGCGCGGGCGATCGACCACCTGGTCGAGGCCGGGCGGTACGCCCTCGAGCGGCACGCCATCACCGAGGCGCGGGGCTTCTTCGACCGGGCCCTCGCGCTCATGCCCGCGGGCGACGAGCCGGAGTATCGAGCGAAGCGGGTGGAGGCGTCCATCGGTTCGGTGAAGGCCGGCTGGACGTTCAACCCGCTCGAGGGAGAGCTCGCCACGCTGGAGGCGGTCATCCCCACGGCCGAGGCGCTCGGCGACCTGCGCCTGCTCGCCGAGGCCCACGTCTACGACGCGATGCTTCGCCAGTTCGGCGGCGAGACGCACACCGCGAGCCCCGAGCTCCGCCGGTCGCTGCAGCGGATCGGCGAGATCGGCCGGGAGCTGGGCGACGAGTCGATCCGCGCGCTCCCGCTGGCGATCGTGGGGACCTTTCAGATCTTCACCGGCTACCTCCGCGAGGGGATCGCCGCACTCACCGAGGCCGCCCCCGTCCTGGAGGCGCGCAACGACTCGATCGGCGCCTCGTTCGCCCGCGACGGGCTGGCGATCGGCTACGCGCGGCTGGGCGACTTCGAGCGGGCCGAGGCAGCGGCCGCTCAGGCGGTCGAGCTGGCGAAGGACGCCGACGCCATCGCGCAGCTCGACGCGCTCATCGGCCAGGCGGCGGTGCGCTCCGCGCAGGGGAGGCTGGACGAGGCGATCCCGCTCGCCCAGCTCTGCATCGGCAAGGCGGAGGAGAGCGGGGCGACCGCCTGCATCGTCGTCAGCGGCTTCATCCTCGGGGACGCCCTGATGCGCCAGGGTCTGGTCGAGGAGGCGAAGCGCGTCCTGGAGCGGAGCGGCGAGATCTCGCTCGTCTCGGGCCGCGCCTTCTGGCGACCGACGATCGAGGCCTGGCTCGGCTACGCCGGCTCGCTGCTCGGTGAGTTCCCCGCGACCGAGCAGGGCTGGGACGCAACGCTCGCCGCGGCGCGCGAGGTCGGGGACCGCTTCGCCGAGGCCGGGATCCTGTGGAAGCGCGGCCAGGCGCTCGCCGCCGCGGCCGAAGAACGGGACGCGGCGCTCGCCGACCTCGCCGCCAGCGCGGCGCTCTTCGAGGAGATGGGGGCGCGACCGTTCCTGGCGCGCGTCCTGCGCAGCTGGGGCGAGGCGCTCCGGGCCGCGGGGCGGAGGGACGAGGCGAGCGACCGGCTGCGGCGGGCGCTCGAGCTCTTCGAGGCGATGGGGATCGGCGGGGAGGCCGAGGCGGTGCGGGCGGCGCTCGCGAACGCGGAGGGCGCGACCGGGGTCCCGGCGCCGTCCTAGTCCCGGCGCCGTCCTAGTCGCGGCGGGCGAGGCCGCTACTCCGGGCGCGCCGCCAGCCCCAGGATGTTGAAGCCGCCGTCGACGTGGACGACCTCGCCGGTCACCGCCGCGGCGAGGTCGCTCGCCAGCCAGACGGCGGCGCCGCCGACGTCCTCCGGGCCGATGCTCGCGCGCAGCGGGGCGACGTCGCGGAAGG
>MGMJ01000059.1:0-7739 GCA_001794945.1 Chloroflexi bacterium GWC2_73_18 | reverse complement strand
GCCGCCAGGTAACGGACCGACGCCTCCAGCGCCGCCTTGGCGACGCCCATCACGTTGTAGTGGGGGATCACCTTCTCGGCCCCGTAGTAGGTGAGCGTCAGCACGCTCGAGCCGCGCCGCAGGACCGGCCGCGCGGCGCGCACCAGCGCCACCAGCGAGTAGGTCGAAACGTCGAGGGCGAGCGCGAAGCCGGCGCGGGAGGTGTCGATGAACGCGCCGTCGAGGTCAGCCCGGTCGGCGAAGGCGACCGCGTGCACGAGGACGTCGAGCGAGCCGTACACCTCCCCCCAGCGCCCGAAGACCCGGGCGATCCCGGCATCGTCGCGCACGTCGCAGGGCTCGAGGAAGGTCGATCCGATCGACGCGGCGAGCGGGCGGACGCGCCGCTCGACAAGCGACTCGACCGAGCTGAAGCCGACCGTCGCGCCGTGCTCGTGGAGCGCCTTCGCGATCCCCCACCCGATCGAGTGGTCGTTCGCGACCCCGAAGACGAGCGCCGTCTTGCCATCGAGGAGCGCCGCCTGCATCGGCCGATGCTAGCATCGACGCGATGGCGACGACCTCCGTGGCGTTCGACGCCGCCGTGCTGCGCGCCGAGTTCCCGTCGCTCGTGCTCGAGCAGGACGGTCGGCCGGTCGTCTACTTCGACGGCCCCGGCGGCACCCAGGTCCCGCAGCGGGTGATCGACGCGGTGGCGCGCTACTACCGCGAGATGAACGCCAACGCGGATGGCGCCTTCCTCACCAGCCGCCGCAGCGACGCGATGCTGGCCGAGGCGCACACGGCCTTCGCCGACTTCCTGAACGCGTGCTCGCCGGCCGAGATCAAGTTCGGCGCCAACATGACGACGCTCACCTTCCACGTCTCTCGGTCGATCGGGGCGACGCTCGAGCGGGGCGACGAGATCGTGGTGACGACCCTCGATCACGAGGGGAACGTCTCGCCCTGGCGGGCGATGGCGGCCGACCGGGGGCTGGTCGTGCGCACGATCGACATCGACCCGGCCGACTGCACCCTCGACCTGGCCGACCTCGAGGCGAGTCTGAACGAACGGACGAAGCTCGTCGCCTTCGGCTACGCCTCGAACGCGGTCGGCACGGTCAACGACGTGCGCGCCATCGTCGATCGGGCGCACGCCGTCGGCGCGCTCACCTACGTCGACGCGGTCCACTACGCGCCGCACGGCCCGATCGACGTCCAGGCGCTCGAGACCGACTTCCTCGTCTGCTCGGTCTACAAGTTCTTCGGCCCGCACGCCGGCGTCCTCTACGGCCGCGAGGAGATCCTGGAGCGGCTCCCGGCCTACAAGGTCCGCCCGGCGCACGACCGCTTCGAGACCGGCACGCTGGACCACGAGGGGATCGCCGGCTCGCTCGCCGCCGTCGAGTACGTCGCCAGCATCGGCGAGCGCTTCGGGCGGCCGTTCGAGGATGCCTTCGAGGGCTTCACCGGGCGACGGCTCGCCCTCAAGACGGCGATGCGCGCGGTCCGCGTCCACGAGCTGACGCTCCTCGAACGCCTGATGGCGGGCCTCGCGCGCATCCCGGACGTCCGTGTCTGGGGGATCACCGATCCGGAGCAGTTCGATCGGCGGGTCCCCACCGTGGCGCTGACGATGGCCGGCCACTCGCCGCGGGCGATCGCGGAGTATCTCGGCGAGCGCGGCATCTTCACCTGGGACGGCGACTTCTACGCCCAGGCGCTGATCGAGCGGCTCGGGCTCTTCGAGTCGGGCGGCGTGCTGCGCCTCGGGCTCTGCCACTACAACACCGCCGCGGAGGTGGATCGGCTGCTCGAGACGTTGGGGGAGCTGGTCGCACGACGGCGGTAGGGGCAGCACCGCTGGCCGATCACCCGTCCGGCGCGCGGGCGACCAGCCGGTATCAGCGCCGCCGCCAGGCCTGTCCGGCGGGATCCCAGACCCCATGGCCGATCCCGCCGCGGAGGATCGCGTCGAGGAGCCGAGCGGCCGCGTCGTGGCCTCGGCGGAGTCCTGGCTCGAGACCGACCTCGCCGGCAAGCTGGGCGAACGGTCGCGCCCAGTCGGCTGGTGGCCGTGGCAGAGCCGCGGGCAGGGTTCGACGGCCTCGTCGCTCGAACGTCACTCGCAGCGCCTCGCGAAGCGATTCAGCATCAAGAGGCGCCAGAGCCGCGATCAGGAAGAGGTCGACCAGGTCCCTGACTCGCGTGCTCGCGATGCGAGACGGTCCGTATCTCCGAGCGTAGGCATCGACCTTCTCGGCGACCTGGAGTTCGAGCGGAAGGGCCGGAACACGGACGGGCTCGATCTCGGCGAAGCGGAGCAGGTCCGGGCCCTCGAGGATCTCCGGCTGCCAGCCCGGCGAGAGGTCGAAACCCACGTCGACGGCGCCCTCCTCGAAGACGCGACCCGCCAGGGACGCGACGGCCCGATGGCGCGTGGCTGCTCCCTCGGCGAGCTGGTCGAGTCGAGCCGCCCGTTCGATGGCGAAGGAGAAGAAGTCGCCCGGGTCGCATGCCTGAGCGGTCAGCGGCATCTCGGTGGCGGTATCCTCGCCGTCCGGGCCGGCCAGGTCGACGTCCTTGGTCGTTCGCGCTCGTGCTCCGAACCGGTAGTCGAGCGCCAGGCCACCCTTGAGGACCCACCGGCCGGGCGCGACGACCAACAGGCGGGCGAGGAGGCGATCGAAGACGACCTCCTTCCGGAGCCGGACAAGCGGCCGACCCATCTCTCGGCTGCTGCCGGACAGGCTCGTCTCGAGTGCCTGTCGGAACGCGGCAGCGGAGGCGTACCTCACGTCGCGACCCGGGAGAGCGCGTCCTCGATGAGGCGTTCGACCCGCCGACCGCGGCCCCGCGCACTGGCGCGCAGCCGTTCGGGCGTGGTGAGCCCGCGGTCGAGCGCCTCGCGGGCCGCCCGAACGACCTGATCGGGAGCAAGGCCGACCTGCGCGACGTCGGCGATCGTCCGGGCGGGCGCCGTCAGCCGGATCCCGCCGCGGACGATCACGTCCCCAGGGGCGATCGGGCGCGTCGTCGTGTGGATCGCCGCCCCGGGCGGACGCGACAGGCTGCGCCGTGCACGAGGGACCGTCACATGGATCGCGTCGGGGATGATGTCGGCGAGATCGAGCAGTTCGAGCGCCGCCTGATGGGAGACGAGCGCATCGGGTCCGACGCGGAGCCAGGCGGCCACGATCTCCTCGCGCGGTGACGAAGGGTAGTCCCGCAGCCGGTAGAGCCCGTGCGCCACGGAGACGAAGCGTCCCGTCCTGGCGTGGTGACGGAGAGGCGCCCAGCTGTAGCCGGCGGCGCAGGCGTGAGCACCCGCCGGGCGCACCTCCCCGGCGCGGATCGAGTGGCTCCGCCAACTCCGGGTCTGGGCCGGCGGGGGCACTTCGTTAATTGACACGCCGGCGGTCGAGCCTCACAAAGACGCGAATGCACTGCGGCCCCCGACACGCCGAGTGTCTGGTCGCTCGTGTCCGACTGGGGGGCGACACGGCGGTCTTGGCGCGTCGGGGGCCGCGCCATGCCACGGGCGGTCGGATCAGCGGATGGTCAGAGGGCCGGAGCGCCGTCCGGGGCCGCCACCGCAACCAGTCGGGCCAGCCCCTCCTCGTCCAGGATGTTGATACCGCCGCCCTGCTGGCGCTGCACGAGACCGTCGGCTTCCAGCCCGCGCAATGTCCGATACATCATCACGCGGCTCGTACCGATCATGGCTGCGAGGTCGGCTCGCTGCGCAACTGGATGCGGGGTGTCGAAGATCACCTTGCCGTACCGAAGGAGGATGGCGGCCATCCGCTGGCGGGCATTCTCGAACGACCTTTCATCGAGCCGCACGTTGAGAACCACGGCGAGATCCGATGACAGGTCAAGGAGGCCCACGGCCAGCCCGGCGTCCCGGAGGGCGAGCTCTCGCATGAATCCCGGATCCCATGTCGCCCACGTCCCGTCGCTCAGGGCGACCAGCTCGTAGAGCGCCTCGGCGTCCGGGTCACTGATCGAGCGAAGTCCGCCGAGATAGCCGGGCCCGGCGATCAGCGCGGCGTACACCTGCCCCGTCTCCACGGTCCGGCGGGCTATGACGTGCCCATCGAGCAGGACGAAGGGAGGTAGCTGGATCCCCCTCGCATGCAAGACGTCGCGGCGGCGGTATGCCTGTCGCCGAGCCGCACGCTCCAGGTGGCGCAAGGTGCTGGCGGCGGCGCTCGGGAGCAGCCGTGCGACATGGGCACTAACCGATTCGATTGCACTCATGGAGATCCTCCCCGCGTCCGCCGATTGTACCGCAGGCGAACTCCGGCGCCCGCGTGAACTCTGACATTGCAAGGCGTGGCGATCGGAGGTACGTTCGCCCGGTACTGTAGCGCGCGGCCAGGTACGCGAGGGTACCTGGGGGCACCAGGCGTCCGACCCGAAGCCAACAGCGACGGGATCCTGCCGGGTTTGGCCACATAGCAAGGAGAAGCCATGACCATCGATCAAACCGACCGGACGGTCGTTACCCGGGAGCCCGCGCCGGCTCCCGGACAGCAGACAGCGCAGACGGACTCCGTTCAGCAATCCGTGCGGACGGACAGCCGGCGCATCACCCGCACCGGCCCCGGCGGCTCCGAGATGACCCGGCGGGTCGTCGTCCTCGTGTTCGGGCTGATTCAGATCGTGATCGGGCTGCGAATCGTCCTGCTGCTTCTCGACGCCCGCACGGGTAACGCGCTCGTCTCAGGCATCCTCGACGTGAGCCAGATCTTCGTCGCGCCGTTCAACGGCATCCTCAACAAGGACGCCCTGGCGTCGGGCGGCTCGGTCCCCGACATCGCCGCGATCGTGGCCTTCGTTGGCTGGACCATCCTCGAGCTGATCATCATCTGGGCTGTTGGCATCTTCCGGCGCGAGCCGGCTTGAACCCGGCGCGTGACCGCGTCGCGGTCCCCGGCGGGCGGGGCTTCGTCCGCAGACGGCGTCCGCCGGAGCGGCCGCGCAACACAGAGGGAGTGAGTTCAATGGGCTTCATCGCGTGGATCGTCGTCGGCGCCATCGCCGGCTTCCTGGCCAACCTGGTCGTGGGCTCCCGGGGAGGGCTGCTCATGATGGTCGTCCTCGGCATCGTCGGCGGCCTCGTGGGCGGGTTCGTCGCAACGAGCGTGCTCAAGATGGGCTCCGTCGACGGCATCAACATGGAGAGCATCGTGATCGCCACGCTCGGCGCAATCGCGGTCAGCTTCGTGGTGGGCTTCGCGACCCGTCCGAGTGGTCTCTTCCACCGCTGAGAGCAGTTCCGGGGCCTCAACCGACGCCTCACACGCTCGGACGTCGCATTTCTGGCGCCATCGAGCTCGCCCGCACAGGCGCCATCACGGTCATCGAGCGCGTGCCCGGGACCTCCGCGCCACGCGGGCAGGCGCGCGCGCGATGACGACGGCGCTCCAGACCCTGCCCGACTCGACGCTGCGGTGGATCGCGGCCACATCGGTCGGCCTCGGCGCCGGGCTCCGTCTCGCCGGCGCGCCGCGGCTTGTCAGGGCCTGTAGCCGAATTCCCTGCCGCGGAGACATGACGAGCAGCAGTGGCGGGCGTGTGGGAGTCGTCGTGGCGGTTCAACGAGGCGATGGAGGCCGGCCCCGTGCGCGCCTGGGGCGCCCGACGGTCAAGCAGACGCTGCCGAGCGGCAGACGGGGGCTGCCCGCGTGGCTCGGCCGAGCGGGTGTGGGCAGGGTCAGGCAGTCGCGCGCCAGGCCAGGTAGCCGACCGAAGCCACCTCGAGCCAGGCCCGGGCGCTCGCGGTGGTGCCCTCGTAGCAGCGCGACAGGCGGCGCCAGCGTCCGAGCTGGGCGAAGGCGTGCTCGATCCGGTAGAGCGGCCGGATCGGGACGAAGCCGCTCGCGCCCGGTGGCGGCGCCTTGATGTCGAGCGCGAGGTGCTTGCGGTCGGCGAGCGAGGCCAGACCGCGGTAGGCCCGGTCGCCGACGATCGCCCGCACGCTCGGCAGGTCGGCCAGGCGGTCGCGCAGGAGCTCGCGGGCGGCGACGACGTCGTGGGGTCGGGCCGAGTCCGCGTGGGCGGCGAGCGGCAGGCCCAGGATCTCGACGAGGAGCGTGCGCTTGGTGCCGATCGTCCGGCCACCCCTGCCGCCGGCCTCGTGGAACGTCGGCCCGTAGCGGCCGCCCTTCACCGTCTGGGCATCGACCATGACCATCGAGGGGCGTGCTTCGCGGTCGTGGAGCACCCGGACGACCACCGCCAACCTCGCCATCGCAGCGGCCCAGACGCCGTTCGCCCGCCAGCGCCGCCACTGGGCCCAGACCGCGGTCCATGATCCGTAGCGCTCGGGCAGGTAGCGCCACTGGCAGCCGGTCCGGGCCAGGAACAGCATCGCCTCGACCATCGCCCGGCGCGCGATCTGGGCCGGTGCACCCCGTCGGCCGGGCGGATCGAACAGGTCGGCGACCAGCTCCCACTGCTCATCGGTCAAGGCGATCGCGAAGCTCATGCCGGCCAGCCTGGCGGCCGGCCGTGTCAGCTTCTCTGGCACAAACCCCGCGATCCGAACGGGAACATTCGGCTACAGGCCCTAAGACGCCTTCCCGGGTCGCCAGGTCGGTCGGCTATCATCAGACGACGGCGAGCGGGAGTAGCTCAGTCGGCAGAGCGTCAGCCTTCCAAGCTGAATGTCGCGGGTTCGATCCCCGTCTCCCGCTCCAGTTCCCGGCCGTCGGGCAGGACTCGAGCTCGCGGCCGACGCGGCCGAGTCGGGCACCCTCCGTTCTTCGAGCGGCTCCCCTCCGATGCGCTCGCGACGGCGGGGCCCGCTGAGCCGGAACTAGGCCGTCGGCTTCTTCGGCTTCTTCGGCTTCTTCGGTTTCGGCGGTCTCTTCGGCGTCTTGTCGGCCATGGGCACCTCCACCCATGAGTGTAGAACGCCCGACCGTCGGTCTGGTTGCCCGATCGGGCGCATGGCCGTTCGCCTCTACCCGACGCCGGGGCCGGGGCCCATGCTCAGGGCAGCCCTTCTCGCCACCTGGAGCCAGCCATGGCCACCCTTCCCGTCTCCCTCTCCTCCTCCGGCCCGGGCCGGGCCCGTCCGCTGAAGGTCGGCCTGGTTCTGCCGACCCTGACCGGCAGCCCGCCCGGAGCCACCCTCGGCTGGCGGGACCACCTCGCGCTCGCGAGGGCGGCGGAAGCGGCCGGCTTCGACTCGATCTGGGTCCCCGACGAGCTCCTCTACCGCTTCGATGATGCACCGGCGGTGGGCTGGTGGGAGTGCTGGACCATGCTGTCGGCGGTCGCCGCGTCGACCGCCCGCGTGGAGCTGGGGACGTTCGTGAGCTGCACGAACTACCGCAACCCGGCCCTGCTGGCGAAGATGGCCGTCACGCTCGACGAGATCGGCGGGGGGCGTCTCGTCCTGGGTCTCGGCGCCGGCTGGTCGGAGCGGCAGTTCCGCACCTTCGGCTACCCGGCGGACCACCTCCTCGACCGCTTCGGGGAGGCGCTCGCCGTCATCCGCGGGCTGCTCCGGGAGGGCCGTGTCACCTTCGAAGGTCGCCACTACCAGGCGCAGGACGCCGAGCTCCTGCCGGCGGGCCCTCGCCCCGGGGGCATCCCCATCCTGGTCGGCGGCACGAGCGGACGCGTCATGCGGCTGGCAGCGCGCCACGCCGACGCCTGGAACGTCTTCCTGATGGGCGGCGACTGCGCGGCTGGCAGCGCGCCACGCCGACGCCTGGAACGTCTTCCTGATGGGCGGCGACTGC
>MGMJ01000058.1:20421-40189 GCA_001794945.1 Chloroflexi bacterium GWC2_73_18 | reverse complement strand
TGGCACGCCAGCGCGCACCCGACGTCGTCGTCCTCGACGTCATGCTCCCCGGGCTCGATGGCTTCGAGGTCTGCCGTCGTCTCCGCGCCTTCTCGGACGCCTACGTCATCATGCTGACGGCACGGACCGAGGAGATCGACCGCGTCGTCGGGCTGACCGTCGGCGCCGACGACTATCTCGCCAAGCCGTTCTCGCCACGCGAGCTGGTCGCGCGGGTCAGGGCCCTGCTGCGGCGACCGCGCACCAACGCCCTCGCCGGCGACGCCGCCTGGCGGCAGGGTCCGCTCGGGCTCGATCCACGGCGTCGGACCGTGACCCTTCGGGATCGGCCCCTCGCTCTCACCGTGATCGAGTTCGACCTGCTCGCGGCGCTGATGCGCGAGCCGGGGATCGTCCTGACGCGCCAGCAGTTCCTCGACCGCGTCTGGGGCGCCGATTTCGTCGGTGACGAGCACGTCGTCGACGTCCACCTTGCCAACCTGCGCCGCAAGCTGGGGGACGACGCCGCCCGCCCGACGTTCATCGAGACGGTGCGCGGCGTCGGCTACCGCCTCAGGGGGGAACGCTGATGCCCCGTGGGCCGCGGGCGGGGCTGCGGGTGCGCCTGCTCGCCGGCATGCTCGTTGTGGTGGCGGTGGGCGCGGGGGCGCTCTTCGTCGTGGTCGGCCTGGTCGCCCCCTCGGCCTTCGAGGCGGCGATGGGCCACGGGGCCGGCGGCATGGGCGGGATGGGCGAGATGGGCGAGATGATGGACCCGCTCCTCCGCACGGCCTTCCGCGACGCCGTCTGGCAGGCCCTCGTCATCGCCACGGTAGCGGCGGTCGGCGCCGCCGTGCTCGTCAGCGCGGCCGTCTCCGAGCGGCTGGCCCGTCCGATACGCCACGTCGCGGCCGCCAGCCGCCGGATCGCCGACGGGCACTACGCGGAACGCGTCCCGGTCGTCACCGCGGACGAGATCGGCGCGCTCGCCGGTTCCTTCAACCAGATGGCCGAGGCGCTGGAGTCGAACGAGCGGCGGCGGCTCGAGCTGGTCGGCGACGTGGCCCACGAGCTCCGCACGCCGCTGGCGACGCTCGACGGCTACCTGGAAGGGCTCGAGGATGGCGTGGTGCCGGCGAACGAGGCGTCCTGGGCGCTGCTCCGGAACGAGACGGCGCGCCTGGCCCGGCTCGTCGACGATCTGCAGGAGCTCTGGCGGACGGAGGCGCGCCAGGTGCCGATGCGGTTCGCCGCGGTCGAGGTCGGGCCGGTCGTCGAGGAGGTCCTGGAACGATGGAGGCCGGTCGCCGAGGCGCGCGGGATCGTCCTGCGGCGGGAGGGCGAGGGGGCGCTGCCGGCGGTGAGGGCCGATCGCGAGCGTCTCGCCCAGGTGATGGACAACCTGGTGAGCAATGCTATCCGCTACGCCCCCGACGGGAGCGCTGTCGTGGTGCCGGCGCGGCGCGGGGCGAACGAGGTGATCGTCGGTGTCAGAGACGAGGGCCCCGGCCTGACCGCCGAGCAGTTGTCGCGCGTCTTCGAGCGCTTCTACCGGGTCGACCCATCACGCTCGCGGGCCCTCGGCGGGTCGGGGATCGGGCTCGCCATCGCAAAGGCGCTCACCGAAGCGATGGACGGCCGGATCTGGGCCGAGAGCCCGGGCCCCGGGCTCGGGACGACCTTCTCGGTGGCGCTGCCGCTCGCCGGCTGAGTAGCCTGCGCCGGCCGAGGCGCCTCAGTGGCCGGCGTGCGCCGTCCCCGCCTCGGCTCCCGTCGCCTCGCCGTGCGCGTGCTCCATCGGCTCGGCCCAGGGATCGGGGTCGGCGCGGAAGATCTCGGCGCAAACGCTGCTGCAGAAGTAGTGCCTCCGGCCGCCGTGGTCGGCCACCTCGGCGCTCGTGGGATCGACGCTCATCCCGCAGACGGGATCCTTGGCCCGGGCGTGGGCGGATCGCATGGCCTTCGTCTCCTCGATCTCGGCCTCCGACGCTGGTCGCGCCGCGGTCGAAGGGAGCATCGGGCGGGTGCCTGAGAGACCGATGAGACGGCGCTGTGACTCGCGCGGCGCCGCGCCCGGGCTCGCGAACTTGACCGGATCTTGACGCCGGCACACATGACGCCTTGAGGCGCTCGCTCGAAGCTGTCGGCATTCGGGACCGGCCGGCTGCTCCGGCCGGAAGCACCGAGGCACGAAGGCGAAGGGTTTCGATGATGGGTTTCGAGTGGGGGATGGGCGTCGGCGGCTGGCTCTGGATGCTCGTGGGGATCGGTGTCGTCGTGGCGATCGTCTGGGCGCTCGTCACGGCCGCCACGGGGCACGGGCGCCCCGCCACGGCCGACGCGGCGTCGATCCTCAAGGCCCGTTTCGCCCGGGGGGAGATCAGCGAAGAGGAATACGAGCAGGCGCGGCGCGTGCTCGGCATCTGACACGAAGGAGCAACGGACGATGACAGCGAAGCGCGCGGGGATCCTGGCCGGAGCCGTCCTGGCCGGACTCCTCCTCCTCGGCGGCGGAAGCCTGGCCCTGGCCGGCGACCCGACGCCTTCGGCGACGCCCGGCTGGACGATGGGTCCGGGTACCGGGCCCGGCACGGGCGGCGGCATGATGGGCGGCCAGGGCGGCATGATGGGCGGCCAGGGCATGGGTCCCGGAGTGATGGGCGGCCAGACCCCCGGCGCCTCTCCGGGGACGGGCATGATGGGCGCCGAGCACCTCGCCCGGATGCAGGCGTGGCACCAGGCGATGGGCTCCGCGGGAACCTGCGACCCCGCGCTGATGCAGGCGATGCACCAGTCGATGTACGGGACCGCCTCGCCGACGCCGTGAGGCTCGGACCGCAGGAAGAGGCGCCGGCCGCCGCGATGGGACCGGCGCCTTCTTCATTCTGTCCCGCCTCTCAGCCCCCGCTCAGCAGAGGCTCAGCGATCCCTCCGAGGCTCCCCGCATGAGAACCGCCGCACGCCTGCACGGCCCCGCCCTCCGGCTGGTCGTCGCCGTCGTCGCCGTCGGCCTGGTGGCCGCCTGCCGGGCGCCGGCGCAGGCCCCCGCCAGCGCGACGGGGATCGCCTCGCCGGCGCCCGCCGCGGGTGCGAGCCAGACCGTCGAAGTGGGGCCAGTCAGCGCCGTCGCGACGTGGGCGGGTCCGGGTGCCGGCCCGGTCTTCGAGATCGCGCTCGACACCCACTCCGTGGACCTCGACGGCGTCGACCTGGCCGACGCGACGCTGGTCAACGACCGCGGCGACTCGCTCGCCGCGAGACCGTGGGAGGCGCCTCCCGGCGGGCACCACCGCGCGGGACTGCTCGCCTTCGAGGGCGACGCGGCGTCGTTCTTCGGCGGGTCCCGGACGATCACGCTCACCCTAGATCGCATCGGCGCGCCCGGCTCGGCGACCTTCAGCTGGCCGATCCCCCCGGGCGGATGAACCAGCTCCCGCGCGCGCTCCCGATCGTGCCGACGCCGCTCTCCCGACGGTCGTTCGTCGCCGGCGTCGCGGGGACCGGGCTGCTGCTCGGCACCTACCTGGCGATCATCGCCCTGGCCCAGGGTCCCCGCCACGCCGTCCAGCAGCTAGCTTCCGACGCCGGCTTCGTCCTCCCCCTCGCCGCGGGGTTCGGCGTCCAGGTCGCCCTCTTCCTGGAGCTGCGCGCCGTCGATCGCCGACATCGCGCGAGCGCGGCGGTCACCGCCGCGGGGACCGGCACGAGCGCCGCGGCGATGCTCGCCTGTTGCGCGCACCACCTGGTCGACCTGCTTCCATTCGTCGGGCTCTCGGCGGCGGCGGTCTTCCTGGAGGCGTACAAGACGCCACTCTTCCTCGTCGCCATCGCCTTCAACCTGGTGGGGATCGGGCTGATCGGCCGCCGGCTGGCGAACGCGCGGCGTGCCTACGCCCCGGCCGGAGCGGCCCCGATGGCGGGCTGACCCGGCCGCTTAGGAGGTCCTCAGCAGACCCACAGGCGGCCCTCATCGGCTTGTCAGGGGGCGGCGGTAAGTACGGTGCATGGCCACCGCCGGATCGGTCCTGCGAGGGGCATGGGGACACCGCGCGTGGACGGCCGTCGATGAACGCCTTGGACTGAGTGGCCTCGCCTACCCCGTCCCGAAGCACGCCAATCGGATCGGCTACATCCTCGGTGGGATCACCTTCTTCGGGATGCTGATCCGCTTCGGGACCGGCATCTGGCTGGCCCAGTTCTACCACCCCGTCCCCGAGGCTGCGCGCCAGAGCATCGCCTACATCATCGGCGACGCCCCGCTCGGCGACGTGATCCGCGGCGTCCACTACTGGACGGCAAACGTCGTCATGGTGACAGTGCTCCTGCACCTCGCCCGCGTCTACTGGACCGGCGCCTACAAGCGGCCGCGGGAAGCCAACTGGCTGATCGGGCTCGGCCTCCTGGCGACGACGCTCGGTCTCCTCTTCACCGGGACGGTCCTCAAGTGGGACCAGGAGGGCTACGAGGCGCTCGGGCACAACCTCGAGATGGCGAACCTGCTCGGCGTCTTCGGCTTCTGGTTCTCGGCCGACTTCGCCGTCGAGTTCCCCATCCTCGGGCGCCTCTACATGGCCCACGTGGTGATCCTTCCGACAGCCGGGACGTTGCTCCTGATCGGGCACTTCCTGCTCGTCAAGCGGCACGGCATCTCGGCGCTGCCGGCCGACGCCGACCGGGCGGTCGATGGCGGCCCGGCCCCGGCGACCGGCGGCTCCAGCTTCGCCGCGCACCTGGTGCGGATGGCGGGGTTCGGGTTGATCCTGCTGGGCGCCGCCCTCGCGATCTCGCTCGTGCTCTCCGCGCCGCTCGGTCCGCGGCCGGTTCCCGGCATCGAGGAGACGAAGCCGCCGTGGATGTTCCTGCCGCTCTACCCGCTGGAGGACTGGTTCGGGCTGGCCGCGCTCCTCTGGGCACCGGTCGCCGGGTTCGCCGCGCTCGCGCTGGTGCCCTTCGGCGACCGGAGCCCGTACCGCTCGCCGCGTCGCCGGCCGATCTGGATCGCGCTCGGTATGCTCGTGGTGAGCCTGTTGGGGGCGCTCCTCGTCTACGCGATGCTGACCGTCCCCCAGGCGCACATCCGGGACGCGATGTGATGCTCCGCGCGCGCCCCACGGTGGTCCCGATCGCTCTCCTCGCCGCGCTCGCCGCCGCCGCGACCCTGCTGCTCTCGACGCTGCCCGTCCTGGGTCACGAGGGCGAGGAGGAGCCGGCGATCGCACTTGAGCCGGCGAGCGTGACCGCCGGCGGGAGCGTGCTCGTCGCCGGCACCGGCCTCGTGCCCGACACCGACCGCGTCCTCGTCCTCGCCGGCGGCAACATCACCGTCGACTTCGGCACCGTCCGGACCGACGCCGAGGGGATGTTCCGGGCCGAGCTGGCGATCCCGGCGCACCTGCCAGGCGGCCTCTACGAGATCCGCTGCATCGGTGACGAGACGCTCGTGGCGGAGCTGAAGGTCATGCCGGCGGCCATGGGCGGGATGCCGACCCCGGAGCCCTCGCCGACCTCGGGCGCCGCTCCCTCGCCGGGGCCGACCCCGGCGACCGGGGGTGCCGTCCCCAGCGCCGCACCGACCCCAAAGCCCGAAGCGACGGGCCCGAGACCGCGCTCGACGACCGAGCTCGGCGTCCTGGCCGGGCTGGCGCTCCTCCTCGCCCTGGCGGGCGCGGTCCTCGTCGTGCGGGCGGAGCGACTCCGGGGCGCGACCGCAGGCTGACGTCCTGCGGGCGGGTAAGGCGAGCTGCTCGGCCAGCGGATCTGACGCCGCTCTTGAAGCCGGCCTCCTCGTTCAGCTCGTGCCGGCGGTGTTGGCCTCGAGGGCGCGTTTGAGATTGGTGAAATCGGCAGTCACTTGTCGGCGCCACATGCGCACGACGAGCGGCCGCATCAGCCGGAGCAGCCCGTCCGTCGTGACGTCGGCCGTCTCCGTGACTCGTGTGTCCCCATCGACGGCCTCGAAGCTGAACGATCCCTGCATCGGAAACGGACTCCCGGAAACCGCCTTCCAGGAGTACCTGAGGTTTCGTTCGAATCCCGTGACCTCCACCGTCACTTCAAAGGCTCGGCCGAGAGCCTTCATTCGATACGTCTCGCGCGTACCCGCGCCGAGTGGACCCTGCGTAAGTCTCTTGGCCCCAAGGCACGACGTGCGCCACCGCGGGCAGTTCTCGACATCGACCACAAACGGGTAGACGTCATCCACGGGGCGGTCGATCCGGATGCTCGTCTCGATCGTTGCCACTCCACTAGCTCCTTGCTGGCCGTGACGCATCGCGACGCCGACGCCGACCGATGCGACGAGCAGGGATGGTCCAAGCCCAGGATGCTGAAGCGTCGTCGCAATGGGCTCGTGGTCGCCCCATTCCTCCAGACCGGAGCCCGGCCCATCATCGGCGAAGCCGGGACCTCCGCTGGGAAAGGGTAGGTGGAGGTCGGTCCCGGTGTCATGGGAGCGGTGTCCCGAAACGCGTCCCGAGGCGCGTCTCCTCGTCACTCGTCGAGGCCTGGTTGGCTCACCCGCGCCCGCGATATTCGAGACGCAGTTGCGGACCGTCTTCGGGAACCTCGAGCGGCCGGCCTTCGTTCGGATGTTGCCCCGGCGGCGCTTCGGCCACGACGGTGTGGAAGATGCCGAAGAGGTGATCGCGGCGCTCGACGATCCGCCAGCCGGCGCGCTCGATGTTGGCGATCGGGTCGCGGTCGAGGGCGGGTCCCACGAGCCGGCGGCTGATCGGACTGAGCTGTCGCAGGAAGAAGTCGATGCTGCGGTGTCCGCTGAGGCCGTGCTCCAGCGCGTAGAGGCGGCCGCCGGGCCGCATCACGCGCCGCAGCTCGCGCAGGCTGGCGACCGGGTCGTCGACTGAGCAGAAGACGCAGGTCGCCAGGGCCAGGTCGAAGGTCGCATCGGGGAAGCGGAGCGCCGCGGCATCCATCTCGTGGAGGTCCACCGCGACGCCGGCGCGGACGGCCTTCGTCCGCGCCCGCTCCAGCATCCGCGGCGAGAGGTCGATGGCGGTCACCTCGACCCCGGGCGGGTAGTAGGCGAGGTTGACGCCGGTGCCGACGCCGACCTCGAGCAGGCGCGGGCGGTGGTCGGCGCCGATCCGCTCCGCGTCGTCATGGAGGCGCCGCCAGAGGTGCCGGTACCAGGCGCCGCGCGGCCCGTTGTATTCGGTCAGCGTGAAGAGGTCGTAGAAGCGGGCGGTCCGATCGTAGACGCGGCGGGTCGGGCTGACGCCCGTGCCGGGGTCGCCGCCGGGCCCGTCGACCGCCGACCCGGTCGGGGCGATCGTCCCAGCCGGCGCGGCGGCGGAGCGGCGCCCGGAGGCGAACTCGTCGCGGCAGCCGCGCGAGCAGAAGTGGTAGACCGCCCCGTCCCAGGTCGCCGCGATCGCCTGCTCCTGTTCGACGGCCATCCCGCAGACCGGGTCGGTCGCCATGGTGCGCATTTCCTTGAACTCGCCGTCCTCGAGCCAGAGGAGGCGGTCGGCGATCTCCTTGATCCGCTGGTCGTGGGAGACGATGACGACGCTGCGACCCTGCTCCTTCGCGATGGCGCGCAGACGCCGCATGATCTCGCGCCCGATCTTGGAGTCGAGGTTGGCGGTCGGCTCGTCGGCGAGGATGAGGGCCGGGTCGTTGACCAGCGCCCGCGCGATCGCCACGCGCTGCTTCTCGCCGCCCGAGAGCTTCTCCGGCAGGAAGTCGAGCCGCTCGGTCAGGCCCAGATCGGTGAGCAGGGCGGCCGCCTTCGCGCGCGCCGCACCGGCCGACGCTCCCGCCAGCTGGGCCACGATGGCGACGTTCTCCAGGGCGGTGAGCGCCGAGAGGAGGTTGAAGTCCTGGAAGATGAAGCCGAACTGGCGCAGGCGGATGGCGGGGAGGCGGTCCTCCGCCATGTCGCTGAGGACCTGCCGGTTGAGCCGGATCGCGCCGTCGGTCGGCTTCAGCAGGGCGCCGAGCATGGAGAGGAGCGTCGTCTTGCCGGAGCCCGAGGGACCCATGATCAGGACGACCTCCCCGGGCGCCACCGAGAGCGAGACGTCATGGACCGCCACGACCTCGGTCGCGCCCGACCCGTAGCGCTTGGTCACGTGCTCGATGCTGAGGGCAGTCGCGGTCACCTCACCGTACCTCCGCGGAAGACGATCGCCGGGTCGACCCCCGCGATCTGCCGGATCGGCAGGAGCGCCGAAACGCCGGCGATGACGAGCGAGACGGCCCCGACCTTCAGGAGGGACCCCCCGCTGAGCCGCAGCATGAGGTCGAGCCCGATCCGGGGCACCACCAGCGCCAGGACCAGGGTCAGCACCAGCGCGAGCCCGAACCCGAGCGTGACGCTGACGAGTGCCTGGGCCATCACGATCCGGTAGAGGTGGCCGTTTCGCGCCCCCAGCGCCTTGAGCACCCCGTACTCCGCGCGCCGGCTGAGCGTCGCCGTGTAGACGGTGAAGGCCATCACCGCGAGGCCGATCAGGAAGCCGACCAGGTTCATGATGGCGATCACGTCGGTGCTCATGTCGCGGATGACGCGCCGCTCCTGCTCGGCGAACGCCGCGCGCGTCTGGACGGTCACCCCGGCGACCGACCTGGCCATCCGCGTGGCCACCGTATCGGGCGACTCGCCCGGCGTCGTCGTGACGAGCACGAAGCTGACCGTCCGGTCGTCCCCGCGCAGCCGCGCGAAGTCCTCCAGCGAGACGAAGGCGACCGAGCTGACGATCGTCGCCGTCCCCTCGGAGAGCCCGCCGATCGTGAAGCGGCGCCCCAGGATCGTCACCTCGTCGCCGACGCCGGCTCCCGACCGCGCGGCCACGCCCCGGTCGACGATCGCCTCGCCGGCCGCGGGGGCCGGCGGCCCCTCGGCCATCCGCCACGGCCCGCCGGCCGGAGCGTCCGGGGGCACGCCGATCACGTAGGCCGGGCTGCTCTGCGAGCCGATGGCGACGACGTTGGTCAGGTAGAGGATCGGCGTCGCCGACGCCACGCCTTCGACCGCGCGGACCTTCTCGACGACGTCGGCCGGCAGCCACGACGACGCCATGTGCATCGTCCGGACCCCCTCCTGCGAGACGAAGATCTCCGCCCCGGTCCGATCGACATAGGAGGTCACCTGCTCCTCGACCCCGGTGAAGATCGCGTCGAGAGAGAGGATCAGGAGGAGGGCGAGCGCCATGCCCCCCACCGCGACGACGAAGCGGGTCCGCCGCTGGACGAGGTTGCGCAGCGCCAGGCGGAGCATCGTCTACCGTCGGAAGGCGTCGGCCGGGGCGAGGGCGGCGATGAGACGGGCGGGGAAGAGCGCGGCCAGGAGGGCCATGACGAGGCCGGCCACCAGGGCCGCGGCGATCGCCGCCGGCTCGAATGCGATCAGGAACTGCGGACGCAGGCCCATGATCAGCCCGGCGGCGCCGAAGGCGAGCGCCACGCCGGCGGTCGAGCCGAGCCCCGCCGCGATGAGCGCCTGCGTCGCCACCACCCGGTAGAGCGTCCGGTTGGGGGCCCCGATCGCCTTGAGGACCCCGTACTCGCGCTGTCGCTCGACCGTGGCGGTGTAGATGACGAGGCCGACGACGAGCGTCCCGATCAGGAAGGCGATCGCCGCCATCAGCTGGACGGGCGGGTCGAAGACGCGGCCGAAGAAGGCGACGTCGTTGGCGATCATCTCGCGCTTGAGGAGCACCTCGACCCCGGGGAGGCCGGCGAGCCGATCGCGCAGCGTCTCGGCCGTCACCCCCTCCGACGCCACGACGAGCAGGAAGCTCGTGGCGCCGGGCGAACGGAAGAGGACCTCGGCGGCCGACCGGCGGATGAACAGGAAGCCGGTCATCCACGACGTCGTCCCCTCCGAGAGGCCGACGATCGTGTACCGGCTCCCGGTCAGCGCGAAGCGGTCGCCGAGCACGAGCTCGTGCCGCTGGGCGAGGGCTCGGTCGAGGACGACCTCGTCGTCGGCCCGTGGCTCGCGCCCCTCGGCCAGGCGCGCCGGGCCGCCGCCGGTCCCCGGGTCGTAGCCGACCAGGTAGGCGGGCTGCTTCGCACCGTGCAGGTCGAGGATGACGAACTGGGAGAGGATCGGGACGGCCCGTTCGACGCCCTCGGTGGTGTCGACCGCCTCACCGGTCTCGGGCGGCAGGAGCGACGTCCCCAGCAGCAGATCCCTGACGCCCGCCTGCGCGACGACGACGGATCCCGGCGCCTGGTCGAGGTAGGCGGAGATCTGCCGGTCGATCCCGCTCAGGAAGCCGCCCAGCAGGAGGACCAGCATCTCCGCCAGGGCGACGCCCGTGACACTCAGGGCGAAGCGCGTCTTCTCGCGCAAGAGGTTGCGCCGCGCCAGCGACATCTCAACCGCTCCCCCGCTCGCCGCCGGCACGCCCGCCCGCTACTCGCAGGTCCACTCGCTGCCTCCGCTGGGGCGCTCGGGCTCAAGGTCGCAGCATCCCTGGAGGCGGCCCTCGAGGTAGCGCTCCGGGTGGGCCTCGAAGCGGACCCAGCACGTGTGGCAGCGGAAGTGCAGGAGCTGCCCGCCGTAGCGGGTGGTGACACCCTCGCCCGGCGGGATCGCCTCGCCGCAGACGAGGCAGCGGTGGACGCGGCGCCGGCCCACCGCACCGACGTGAGACCCTGCCAGCGCACTCATCAAGCAGCCTCCACCACGATGCGGCCGCGCAGCATCCCCATCTGGCAGGTGAACTCGTGCTCGCCCGGCTCGCCGGGCATGAACTCGATCGGCACGACCGTGCCGGTCGGCAGCTCGGCCGACTTGCCGAAGTCCGGGAGCACGACCCGCTCGGAGCAGGCCGCCGTCTCCTCGCGCCGGAAGAGGAGCCGGACCGGTCGCCCGGCGGCGACCCGGATCGTGTCGGGCGTGTAGCCGCCCTTGACCAGGATCATCGCCTCCTGGTAGCCGTCGGAGACGATCCCGGCGCGCACGCCGGGGACGCGCTTGAACCAGAAGAACCAGGCCACGCCGATGATGAGCGCGGCGCCGAGCAGTGTGACAAGGAGCTTGTCGGGCGTCATGCGGGAGCCTCCTGGAGCCTGAAGCGCTTGAGCCGGTTGGCGTTGCCGACGACGGTGACCGAGCTGAACGACATGGCGGCGGCTGCCAGGATCGGGGAGAGGAGCAGCCCGATGAACGGGTAGAGCACCCCGAGCGCGACGGGCAGACCCAGTCCGTTGTAGATGAAGGCGCCGAAGAGGTTCTGGTAGACGTTGCGCATCGTGGCGCGGCTGATCCGGACCGCGGCCACGACGCCCCGGAGGCTGCCGCTGATGAGGGTCACGTCGGACGCCTCGATGGCGACGTCGGTGCCGGTGCCGATGGCGAAGCCGACGTCCGCCTGGGCGAGGGCGGGCGCGTCGTTGATGCCGTCGCCGACCATCCCGACCGTGCGGCCCTCCAGTTGCAGCTTGCGCACCTCGTGGGCCTTGTCCTGGGGGAGGACCTCGGCGAGGACCCGGTCGATGCCGACCTGTCGCGCGATCGCCAGCGCCGTCCGGCGGTTGTCGCCGGTGATCATGACCACTGAGAGGCCCAGCTTCCTGAGGGCGCCGATCGCCTCGCGGGAATCGGGCTTGACGGGATCGGCGATCGCCAGGAGGCCGGCCGCCCGGCCGTCGATCCCGACGAAGACGGGCGTCTTCCCCTCGTCGGCCAGGCGGGCGGCCGTCTCGGCCAATGGCTCGGCCTCGATGCCGGCCGCCTCCAGGAAGACGCGCTTTCCGACGAGCACCCGCCGCCCCCCGACCGTCGCCCGCACGCCGTGCCCGGGTTCCGCCTCGAAGGCGTCGGGCGCCGGCGGCGCCAGCCCGCGCTCCGCGGCGCCTTCCACGACGGCGGCCGCCAGCGGATGCTCGGAGTCGCGCTCGGCGCCGGCCGCGAAGGCGAGCAGGCCCGCCTCGTCGAAGCCCTCGGCCGGGATGAGATCCGTCACCGCCGGCCGGCCCAGCGTGATCGTGCCGGTCTTGTCGAGGACGATCGTGTCGAGCTTCTTGGCCGCCTGGAGCGCGTCGCCCGAGCGGATCAGGATGCCGTGGGTCGCGCCCAGCCCGACGCCGGTGGTGAGCGCCAGGGGCGTCGCCATGCCGAGGGCGCAGGGACAGGCGATGATGAGGGTGGTGACGGCGACGATGGTGGCGTAGGCGAAGGCCGGTGTCGGGCCGAAGTCGTACCAGATGACGAATCCTGCGATGGCAAGGATGACCACCGCCGGCGTGAAGTAGCCCGAGACGCGATCGACGATGCGCTGGATCGGCACCTTGCTCGCCTGCGCGTCGCCGACCATGCGGATGATCGTCGCCAGCGCGGTCTCCTCGCCGACCCTCGTCGCCCGGAAGCGGAAGGCGCCGGTCGTGTTCAGCGTGGCGCCGATCACCTCGTCACCTGGACCCTTCGTGACCGGCATCGATTCGCCCGTGATCATCGACTCGTCGAGCGCCGACGAGCCCTCGACGATGACGCCGTCGACGGGGACCTTCGCCCCGGGACGGACGACGACGGTGTCGCCGCCGACGACCTCGTCGATCGGTATCTCGAGCTCCTGGCCGTGCCGGACGACGCGCGCCGTCTTGGGCTGGAGGCCGATCAGCTTCTCGATCGCCTCGGAGGTGCGGCCGCGTGCCTTCGCCTCCAGCGCCATGCCGAGGACGACGAGGGCGGTGACGACTACCGTCACGTCGTAGTAGACGTCGGTCATCTCGGCCGCGGGGAAGAGCCAAGGGAAGAGGAGGGCCACGGTGGAGTAGACCCAGGCGGTCCCGGTGCCGATGGCGATCAGGGTGTGCATATTCGCCGAGCGGTGCTTCAGCGCCTCCCAGGCGCCCGTGAAGAACTGGTTGCCCGAATAGGCGATGACCGCGAGGGACGCGACGCCCATCAGCGCCCACAGCGCCCAGAGTTGCTGGCTGCCCCGCGGGAAGAGGTCGCGGAGGACCGGGAAGATCCATGGGTAGGAGAGGATCATGGTGGGGACGCCGACCGCCGCGCCGAACCACCACTTGCGCATCAGGGCGCGGTACTCGGCCTGGCGGTCCTCGCTCGCCGCCGACGACGCCACCCGCCGATGCGCATCGTACGTCTGGGAAGCGGCCAGCAGTATCGCGTTGTCGTTGGTCACGTCGTCCGTCCTCGGGCTCGCGCCGGTCAGTGATGAAGGCCAGGTTGGGCATCGCCTCCGGCAGATCGAGCGTGCGGCGGGAACCTGAGAGATCCCTGACCGGCTCCTGAGAAGTCAGCGAGAAGCCGGCACAGGTCGTCGGGTGGAGGCGCGTCGCGGCGGCGTCTCCCAGTCCCGTGTTCTCAGTCCCGGTTCAGGCCACCGCAGTCGCGGCGCCGGAAGCTCCGGCCGTCACGAGTCGGGTCGCCGATCCCCGCGCACCGTGCCGGCCGGACGGTCGCCCTCGGCGCCGTGCCCGCCGTGCCCGCCGTGCCCACCGTGCATGAACAGATGCGCACCGGCGAACAGCCCACCCAGGACGATCCAGGTCGGGGAGACGCCGAGCGCCAGCAGCACGGCGATCGTGACGGCGCCGGCCAGCACCGCCGGGACGACCCAGCGCGGCACCCGCGCGGCGAGGCCGGCGGACCGCTGCCCGCCGGATGCGTCGGCCCCCGACGACGCTCGCGGCGAGGTATGGGGATCGAGGGTCTCGTGCGCATGTCCGCTCATGGCCGTCCGACCTCCGGGATCGAGCCGCTGGTGTTGGTCCGGCGCGCGGCGACCGCCGCGAGGATCGCGAGCCCGACGGCGGCGATACCGAGTCCGATCCACTGCGCCGTCTTCAGACCGAGAAGGACGGCTGGCTCGTCGCGCAGGAAGAAAAGCCCGAACCGAACCCCGCTGAGTCCGAGGAGGTACGTGGCCGCCAGCGCGCCCGTCCCGACCGCCTCGAGCCTGCGCCGGCCGCGCCACAGGACGACGAAGAGGGCGCCGAGCGCCAGGGCCTCGTAGGCCTGGGTCGGATGGAGCGGCACGCCCAGCGGTGCCATCGCGGCCGGGTTGCGGTAGACGACCGCCCAGGGGACCGATGCCGCGGTCCCGAACGAATCGCCGGTGATCAGGCAACCGATGTGCCCGATCGCCTGGCCGAGCGCGGCCGCCGGCGCGGCGATGTCGGCCACCAGGAGGAACGGCAGACCGCGGCGTCGGCTGAAGATGACCAGGGCGCCGATGGCTGCGACGAGGCCGCCGTAGAAGGAGAGGCCACCCTGCCAGATCATCAGCGCGTGGAGCGGATCGTCGGCGATCGTGCCCAGCTCGTTCTGGACGACGTACAGGGCTCGACTGCCGACCAGCGCGGCGGCGGCGATCCAGACGATCGCGTCCGAGACGGTCTCCCCACCGATCCCGCGGCGCCGACCCTCGCGCAGCGTCAGCCAGATCGCGACCGCCGCGGCGGCGATCAGGACCAGGCTGTACCAGCGCACCGGGAAGCCGAGCAGGGTGAACGCGACCGGATCGATGTCGATGACGAGCGGCATCTGTTCGGTCGCCTACACGGTCAGCAGGATGGCGAAGCCGAGGGCCAGGACGACGACGGCGAGGACGAGCTTCGTCCCCCCGGCATGCTCGAGGTGCCAGCGGTTCAGGATCCGGATCAGGCCGGGCCGGCTGGCGAGCACGAGCAGCACGACGAGCGGAGCGATGTAGGCGAGGTTGTACAGGACGAGGCCGCCGAGACCGGCCGCCATCGTCCCACTCGCACCGAGGAGTGCCACGACACCGAGGTAGACGGCCCCGCTGCACGGCACCGTGCAGAGGCCGATCAGGACGCCACCCGCGAAGAGGGTGGTCGGCGACGTGACCCGGGCCCAGGCACGCATCCGCGTGTGGAGTGCATGCGGCGCCTCGAGCTTCCAGGGCGCGTCCGGCAGGAGGACGTCCCGAACCATCCAGAGCCCCAGGCCGATGGCGACGAGGGCCGCGATCCGGCTCGGCAGATGATTGCCGCCGAAGTCGGTGAGCGTGGCCAGCACCGTCAAGAGGCCCAGCCCGAGCAGGAAATACGTCGCCAGCACGCCCAGGACGAACCAGGCCCCGAGTGCAAGGACCCTCCGGCTCGCGGCCCCGACCTGGGGAGCCCCGCCGGCCGTGGCGACCGATCCGCGTACGGCCAGGCCGAGCGCGAACGTGGCGAAAAGGAGCAGGACCCCGAAGGCACAGGGGTTGAAGCCGTCGAGGAAGCCGGCCGCGAGGATCGCCGGCACGCTCAGGTCGGACAGGACCGGGTGGCCGGCCGCTCGCGGCGCGACGCCGAAGACCGCGCCGGCCGATGCCGCCACGACGCCGATCACGACGAGGACGAAGATCCGGGGATGGGCGATGGAGCTGCCGGTCGCGGCACGCATCAGGCGGTCACCGTGAGGGTGCCCCGCATCGTGGGGTTCTCCTTGCCGCCACAGCAGATGTCGCAGTACCAGACGTAGGTCCCCGGCTGGTCGGGTGCCCTGAACCGGAACACCTGGCTGCTCTGCGGTCCGACCTTCCAGTCGATCCCGAGCTCGTCGATGGCGAGCTGGTGCCAGCCGCCGCCGTCGCTGTGGAATGCCGTGTCCAGGCTGGTGAACTCGATCCGCACCGTCTGCCCCGCCGTGACGGTCAGCCCATCGGGATCGAAGCCGGCCATGTCGGCCCGCACCTGCAGGGCCGTCGGCTCGCTCGCGGCCGGGACGGCGAGGCGACTCGCGACCAAGCCGACCGCCGTCGCGCTCACCAGCAGGGCGATCGCCGCGAAGAGTGCGACCCTGATCGGCCGGGCGGGAAGGCGAGTGGGCGGACGCTCTCCGGCGGGCCCGGTCGTCGGGTGGTGGTGCTGGGCCGGCTGCCGTCGCGCCCAGCGAGCGTTCTGCGAACGACGGCTCAGGGCGACGTCCTTCCTTCGAGCCGAGCGGCCCCCGGGCACGGCGCCGGTCGCCGGGAGCGGACCGCGCCGCGCCGGGGCGCCGTGCGTCCGAGCGCCGTCCAGAGCAGCCCATCGACCTCGTCGCGCTCCTCGCCGCTCTGCACGCAGGCGCGAAGCTCGAGCTCGACCAGGCGCACGAGCAGGGAGTCAAGGGAACCCCGAGCCGCGAGCAGCTGCTGGGCGACCTCGCTGAAGGGGCGATCGCCGGCGATCATCTGGGCGACGGCGGCGACCTGACCGGTCGCACGCTGGGCGTGCCTGACGGCGGCGCTACGTTCGGGGAGAGCGGTCGGTTCGATGGTTCGATCTCCCTGGATGCTGTCCGCCACGCTGGGCTCTGCCGCTGAGCCAGCCGTGAACGATGCCTGAGCATCGGCTGAGAAGCGGCAGCGGAGCGTCCGCCGAACCTCACCGCCCCGGATCCTCGCGCCGCGGCCTCGCGGCGGCGACGCCGGCACCGGCGCGGCTTACGACACTGGCGTAGTGTATGGGCCGGGAGCAGCGTTGCTCTCAGCGGACATCGGGCATGACGAGGCGAACCGTGTGACCAAGGGGATCTTTGAAGCGGGGGGTCTTCTGCGGGCGAGCAGCGCACAGGCTCTCGAGATCCACCTGCGCCGGCAGCGCGGGATCCACGGTGCCGAGGCGAACCCGGTCTCGCAGACCGTGACGGTCCACTACGACGATGCGGCGCTGACCGCAGACGACGTGCGTTCCCTGATCGAGCGCTTCGGCTGCGCCTGCGGCGGCGAGATCGTGCCCTGCCATCTGTGTCGGGATGAGCGCCCGGCGGTCATCGGGAGCGCCGTGGAGCATGGCGCCGCCCATGGGACCGCGCCGGCCGCCGCGGCTCACGTCGAGCACGCCGGCCATGCGATGGTGGTTCCCCGCGCAGGCCCACCCCCCGAAGGCGAGATGGCCCAGATGGCGCACGCGATGGGCCACGGCGCCGGGATGAGCATGGACGCGATGGTCCGCGACATGCGGAACCGGTTCCTGCTGGCGCTCATCCTGTCGATCCCGGTCTTCCTCTACTCGCCGCTCGCGACGGAGGTCTTCGGGATCGAGCTCGCCACGCCGTTCGGGATCGACCCCGACGTGCTCCTCTTCCTGCTCTCGACGCCGGCCGTCGCGTGGAGCGGGCAGATCTTCTTCGTCGGCGCCTGGCGCGCGCTCCGCAATCGGACCCTCGACATGTCCGTCCTCGTCGCGCTCTCGGTCGGCAGCGGCTACGGGTTCAGCGTCGCGGCCACGTTCCTCTTCGAAGGCGAGGTCTTCTACGAGGCGGCGGTCCTCCTGCTCGCCTTCGTCCTCTTCGGACACTGGCTCGAGATGCGCGCGCGGGCCGGGGCGTCCGACGCCATCCGCGCGCTCCTCGACCTCGCCCCGCCGCAGGCGACGGTGATCCGCAACGGCGAGCCCATCGAGGTTCCCACCTCCGAGGTCGTCGTCGACGACGTCGTCCTCATCCGTCCGGGCGACAAGGTACCCGTCGATGGCCTGGTGCTCGAGGGCGCGTCCTCGGTCGACGAATCGATGATCACCGGCGAGAGCGTGCCGGTCGAGAAGACGGTGGGCTCCGCCGTCATCGGCGCCACGATCAACAAGACCGGCACGTTCCGCTTCCGGGCGACGAAGGTCGGGGCCGACACCGCCCTCGCGCAGATCGTCCAGCTCGTCCAGCTCGCCCAGAACTCGAAGGCGCCGGCCCAGCGGCTCGCCGACCGCGCCGCCCAGTGGCTCGTCGCCGCCGCGGTCGTCTTCGGCCTGCTCACCTTTGCCGGCTGGTACTGGCTGGGCGGCGCGACCTTCGTCTTCGCGCTCACCCTCGCGATCACCGTGGTCATCATCGCCTGCCCCGACGCGCTCGGGCTCGCCACACCGACCGCGATCATGGTGGGGACGGGCCTCGGTGCCCTCAACGGGATCCTCTTCAAGAACGCGACCGCCCTCGAGCAGGCGTCGAAGGTCGGCGCCGTCATCTTCGACAAGACCGGCACGCTCACCGTCGGGCAGCCGCGCGTCGTGGACGTCGTGGCGAGCGCGAATCCCGTCGGCGGGGATGAGCTGCTCCGCCTGGCAGCCGCGGCGGAGGGCGCGAGCGAGCACCCGCTCGCCGCCGCGGTGGTCGGCGCGGCACGGGAGCGCGGGCTGACGGTGACCGACGCGACGGACTTCCAGGCGATCCCCGGCCACGGACTCGAGGCCAGGGTCGACGGCCGCACGGTCCTCGTCGGGAACGCCAGGCTGATGCGCGACCGGGGCATCGACTTCGACGGGTTCGCGGGCCGCGCCGACGAGCTCGAGGGGGCCGGCCGGACGGTCGTCCGGGTCGCCATCGACGGCGAGGCGGCCGGGCTGATCGCCATCGCCGACGCCGTCCGCCCGACCGCGAAGGAGACGATCGAGCGGCTCCACCGCCTCGGCGTCCGGGTGGCGATGCTGACCGGCGACAACCGCGCGACGGCCGAGCGGATCGCCGCCGAGCTCGGCCTCGACACCGTCTTCGCCGAGGTCCTGCCCGGGCAGAAGGCCGACAAGGTCAAGGAACTTCAGCAGAGTGGGAAGCTCGTTGCCATGGTCGGGGACGGGATCAACGACGCGCCGGCGCTCGCCCAGGCCGACGTCGGGATCGCCATCGGCGCCGGGACGGACGTTGCGGTCGAGACCGCCGACGTCGTCCTCATGAAGAGCGATCCACTCGACGTCCTCGGCGTGATCGCCCTCAGCCGGGCGACCGTGCGCAAGATGCGCCAGAACCTCTTCTGGGCGGCCGGCTACAACACGATCGCCTTCCCCATCGCGGCCGGCCTCTTCTACCCGTCGCTCGGACTGCTGCTGCGACCCGAGATCGCCGCCCTCAGCATGGCCGGCAGCTCATTCCTCGTCGCGGTGAATGCACTGCTCCTCAAGCGGACCAGGCTCGAGGGGATCCGCCGCTACGGCGCCCAGTGACAGGGACCGCCCCGTCTTCGCCAACCGGAAGAAAGGAGGCACGAGCGATGGCCGACACGGTGAAGGGCCCCGTCTGCGGGATGGAGCTCCGGCCCGAGGACGCGGTCGCCAGCGAGGTCCATGAAGGTCGCACGTTCTACTTCTGCAGCCACGGGTGTCACCGGGCTTTCGTCAGCGATCCGCACCGCTACGGACACGCGAAGGAAGGGCACGGCGGCCAGGAGGGCCACGGGACCCACCACTGAGCCCGCGCCGGCCGACGCGAGCGAGCGTCTTGGCTGGGCCTCAGGCGTCGTCCGTGAGGCCCGCGAGGCCTGGGAGGAGGAGGACGCGGACTGAGCCCGGCCGATGTGGCGGAAGCCTGTCCGGCGGTGAACCGTGCGACGATGACGCCTGACATGGCCCCGCTCCACGATCACGAGGATGAGCATCCGGGCGATCACGTCCATGAGCACGGCGGTGTCCGCGGCCTCCTCGCGTCACTGGTAGGGCACTCGCACGATCCGGGCGACGCCATCGACGACGCCCTGGCCGCCGATGCGCGCGGTGTCCGGGCCGTCAAGATCTCGCTCGTCGTCCTCGCGGCGACCGCGGCGGCCCAGCTCGCGATCGTGGCCGTCTCGGGGTCGGTCGCCCTCCTCGCCGACACCGTCCACAACTTCTCCGACGCCCTGACCGCCGTCCCGTTGTGGATCGCGTTCGCGCTCGGCGGTCGCGCGGCCACCCGCCGCTACACCTTCGGCTACCGGCGCGCCGAGGACCTCGCCGGCCTGTTCGTCCTGCTCGTCATCCTCGGCTCGGCCGTGCTCGCGGCGTGGCAGTCGGTCGACCGGCTCATCCACCCGCAGCCGGTGACGAACCTCCCGATCGTCGTGATCGCGGGCGTCATCGGCTTCCTCGGCAACGAGGCGGTCGCCCTGTATCGCAT